>NZ_QURH01000085.1 GCF_003428695.1 Actinomadura logoneensis | reverse complement strand
AGCGGGAGCCCGCCCCCGGGCCGCCGCCCCGCCCGCGCCGGGCGGCGGCCGAGGTCGAGTGGGCGGAGCTGCACTGCCACTCCTCGTTCAGCTTCCTCGACGGCGCCAGCGATCCGGCGCGGCTCGTGGAGGAGGCCGCGCGGCTCGGCGTGGGCACGATGGCGGTGACCGACCACGACGGCATGTACGGGGTCGTGCGGTTCGCCCAGGCGGCCCGCGAGGCAGGTGTCCGCACGGTCTTCGGGGCCGAGCTGGGCCTCGGCGCCGAGACGCCGCGCGCGGGCGAGACCGATCCGGCCGGGCGGCACCTGCTCGTGCTCGCGCGCGATCCGGCGGGTTACGCCCGGTTGTGTTCGGCCATCACGGCGGCGCAGCTCGCCGGCGGACGGAAGGGACGTCCGGTCTACGACCTGGAGGCCCTCGCGGACGCGCACGAGGGCCACTGGGCCGTGCTCACCGGATGCCGGAAGGGGCCCGTGCCCGCGGCGCTCGCCGAAGGCGGACCGGAGGCGGCCGGGCGCGAACTCCACCGCCTGATCGGCATGTTCGGGCGGGAGAACGTGTTCGTCGAGCTGATCGACCATGACCAGCCCGGCGACGACGTCCGCAACGACGCCCTGTTCGCGCTCGCGCGCGAGGCGGGGGCGCAGGTCGTGGCGTCCAACAACGTGCACTTCGCCGCGCCGGGGGCCGAGGCGCGGCTGGCCGAGACGATGGCGGCCGTCCGGGCCCGGCGCTCCCTGGACGACATGGTCGGCTGGCTCCCGGCGAGCGGCACGGCGCACCTGCGCAGCGGCCGGGAGATGGCCGCGCGCCTGGCTCGCTTCCCGGGCGTCCTGGAGCGGACCGCCGCGCTGGGGGCCGAGTGCGCCTTCGACTTCTCCGTCGTGGCGCCGAGGCTCCCCGACTGGCCGCTGCCCGAGGGCAAGACCGAGGCCGACCATTTGCGGGACCTCGTCGCCGAAGGGGCGCTCGCACGGTACGGCACGCCCGAGAACGAGAGCATGCCCGGCGCCCATGCACAAATCGCCAAAGAGCTCGACATCATCGAAAGTCTGGGATTTCCCGGCTACTTCCTGATCGTCCACGACATCGTGGCGTTCTGCAAAGCCAGGAACATCCTCTGCCAGGGGCGGGGGTCGGCGGCGAATTCGGCGGTCTGCTACGCGCTCGGCATCACCGGCGTGGACGCCGTCCGGCACGGCCTGCTGTTCGAGCGGTTCCTCTCCCCCGGACGCGACGGACCGCCCGACATCGACCTCGACATCGAGCACAACCGCCGCGAGGAGGTCATCCAGTACGTCTACGACAAGTACGGACGGGCCTGCACCGCGCAGGTCGCGAACGTCATCAGCTACCGGCCGCGGATGGCGGTCCGGGACGCCGCCCGCGCGCTCGGCCACTCCCCCGGCCAGCAGGACGCCTGGTCGCGCGGCATCGACTCCCGCGACCCCGTCGGCGCGGAGACCGCCGTGCCCGAGCCCGTCCGCGACCTGGCGCAGCGGATGCTGCGGCTGCCCCGGCACCTCGGCATCCACTCGGGCGGGATGGTCATCGCGGACCGTCCCGTGGGCGAGGTCTGCCCCATCGAGTGGGCGTCCATGGAGAAGCGCAGCGTCCTGCAGTGGGACAAGGACGACTGCGCCGCCGCCGGGCTGGTGAAGTTCGACCTGCTGGGCCTCGGCATGCTCTCGGCCCTGCACGACTGCTTCGACCTCGTCCGCGAGCACCACGGGAAGGACTACGACCTGCAGTCCGTCCCGCCGGAGGACTCGCAGGTCTACGACATGCTCTGCGACGCCGACACGGTCGGGGTGTTCCAGGTCGAGTCGCGGGCGCAGATGTCCGCGCTTCCCCGGCTGCGTCCGCGCCGCTTCTACGACCTGGTCGTGCAGGTGTCGCTGATCCGGCCGGGGCCGATCCAGGGCGGGTCCGTCCACCCGTACCTGCGGCGGCGCAAGGGGCTGGAGCCGCCGACCTGCCCGCACCCGCTGATGGAGGCGGCGCTCGCCCGCACGCTCGGCGTGCCGCTGTTCCAGGAGCAGATGATGGAACTGGCCATCGCCTGCGCCGGGTTCACCCCCGCCGAGGCCGACCGGCTCCGGCAGGCCATGGGCGCCAAGCGCGCGCCCGAGCGCGTCGAGCGGCTGCGGGAGCGGCTGATGCGCGGCATGGCCGAGCGCGGCATCCCCGACGACGTCGCCGAGGACATCTACCAGAAGATCCTGGGCTTCACCGGATACGGCTTCCCCGAGTCGCACGCGCAGAGCTTCGCGCACCTGGTGTACGCGAGCGCGTATCTGAAACGGCACCATCCGGCCGCGTTCACCGCCGCCCTCCTCCGCAACCAGCCGATGGGCTTCTACAACCCCAACTCGCTGCTCGCCGACGCGAAACGGCACGGCATCACCGTCCGGGGCGTGGACGTCAACGCCAGCGACCTGCATGCCACCCTCGAGGAACCGGTCGCTCCCACGCGCGTCCACAAGCACGCGCCGGACGAGCCCCAGCCCGCGATCCGCGTCGGGCTGGCGAGCGTCCGCGACCTGGGGACGGACACCGCCCGGGCGATCGCCGCCGGACGCCCCTACCGCGACATGGAGGACCTGGCCCGGCGCGTCCCGCTGTCGGCGGCGGCGCTCGAAGCCCTGGCGACGGCCGGCGCGTTCGGCTGTTTCGGGATGTCGCGGCGCGAGGCGCTGTGGGCGGCGGGCGCGTTCGCCGGGCACAGCCGGGACGCGATGGAAGGCGTCACGCCGGGAACCGTCGCGCCCGCGCTGCCCGCCATGACGCCCGTCGAGGAGACGCTCGCCGACCTGTGGTCCACCGGCATCGCGCACACCCACCCCATGACGCACGTCCGCGAGGCGCTGGACGAGCTCGGCGCGGTCCCGGCCGCGGCCCTCGGCGACCGGCCCGGCGAGACGAACGTGGTGGTCGCCGGGCTCGTCACGCACCGGCAGCGGCCCCCGACGGCGGGCGGCATCGTCTTCCTGAGCGTGGAGGACGAGACGGGCGTGATCAACGTGGTCTGCCAGCCGCAGGTGTTCGCCCGGTACCGCGCCCTCGCCATGGACTCCCAGGCCCTCCTGGTCAACGGGCGGCTCGAACACGTGGACGGCGCCGTCAACATCCGCGCCACCCGGCTGCGGCGGCTGCCCGTCCCCGGCCGCGTCCGGTCACGCGACTTCCACTGATCCCGGCGCTCTCCCGTCCGGGGGCGTCATCGGCCCGCGGCGCGGTCGCCGGCGCCGGGCCGTCCGGCGGCGAGCAGTTCGGAGACGGTCACCAACGTGTAGCCCTCGGCCTTCAGCCGCGCCGCGATCCGGGGGACGGCGTCCACGGTCGGGCCGAAGACGTCGCGCATCACGATGACCGCGCCCGGACGCGCGCCGGCGACGGCCCGCGCGGCGACGGCCGAGGCGTCCCGGTCGCGCCAGTCGAGGGTGTCGACGGTCCCCGGCGACTGGACGAGGCCGAGCGAGCGGGCGACGTCCGCGACCACCCCGTTGGACGCGCCGTAGGGCGGCCGGAGCAGCGCCGGGGCCCGGCCGGTGATCTTCCGGACGGCGTCCTGGGTCTGCTGCAGCTCGGTGTGCACCTGGATGGGCGTGAGCCGGGTCAGATCGCGGTGGTCGCGCGTGTGGTCGCCGATCTCGTGCCCCTCGCGCACCGCGCGCCGCAGCACCTCCGGGCGGGCGGACGCGCTGGAGCCGACGACGAAGAACGTGGCGCGGACGTCCGCGCGGGCCAGTTCGTCCAGCAGCCGGGGCGTGTCGGGCCCGGGACCGTCGTCGAACGTCAGCGCCACGCACCTGGCGACCGCGCAGTCCACCCGCCCGGACGGCGTGCGCGCGCCCTCCCCTGGCAGACGTCCCCCCGTGGCGTCCGGCCCCGTGGTCTCCGGCCCCGTGGTCTCCGGCCCCGTGGTCTCCGGTCCCGTGGTCTCCGGTCCCAGGGCGAGGCCGGGCCGGGCGGCGAGGGACGCGGCGCGGGCGCGGCGGCCGAGGTCCGACAGCAGCGGCTCGAACTCCGACGCGGACAGCGCGACCGCCACCCGGCCGGGCGCGTCCGGCGCGACCGAGTGGTCGCTGAACTCCACGACCAGGTCGCCGTCCTCGTTGAAGGCCATGGACGCGAAGGTCGCGGCGTCCGCGGTGACGCGCCGCGGGTCGGCCTTGGCCCCGATGCGCGCGCGGACCCGGTCGGCGAGGCGGCCCAGCCCGTACTCGCCCCGGACCAGCGCGGACGACCCGACGGCCCGTCCGGCGCGGCCGTCGTACCAGTAGGTGCGCCGGGTCTCGCCCGCGCCGGCGCCCTGCGACTTCCAGCTCGCCAGCCGGACGCCGACGACGTTCGCGGACGCGGCGGTCAGCGTCCACTGCAGGTTCAGCTCCGGGACGAGGGCGCCGGGCGGTCCGCGGTCGGTCCCGGTCTCCCGCTCGTAGGGTTCGGTGAGGTCGGCCACGGCACGGGCGAGCCGGGCGGTCAGCGGGCCCGCGCCGGGCACGACCGGGTAGGCGGTGAAGAGGCGGCGCCGGGCGTCCGACTCGGTGCGGGTGACGGTCTCCAGACCGGCGACGGTCGCGGGGTCCACCGCGTTCGGGAGGGTCGGGTCGGACGCGGCCTGCCGCGTGCCGGCGCCGCTCGTGCCGCATCCCGCCGCAGCGGCGCCGAGCAGCAGCCCCGCCGCGAGGACGGCCGCCGCTCCGCGCCGCACAGGTCGCACGCCACTCCTACCAGCCAGAACCCCATCAATCAGACAGAACGGCAGACTATGGCGGCCGGAAAGGCGGGAGGTCCATTTCCGGACCGCCATGAACCAGGTTTGCCCATTTCCGATTCTCCTTTACTTGCCTTTGACCTTTCGATGGCTCTGGCCCTACCGACTGCGTCTCTGCCATCGTGTGACGGTCGGGGGAATCCGTGCGGATGCGCGGAGTTCAGGGGACGCAGGGTGATCGCCATGGCGGGTCGGCCACTGGGACCGGACGACCCGGTGCGCGTCGGCGCGTACCGGCTCGAATCCAAGATCGGCGAGGGCGGGATGGGCGCGGTCTACCTCGGCCGCGCCGAGGACGGCCGCCGCGTCGCGGTCAAGGTCGTCCGGCCGGAGCTGGCCGGGGACCCGGCGTTCCTCGCGCGCTTCCACGACGAGGCCGTCAACGCCGAGCGGGTCGCCTCGTTCTGCACCGCCAAGGTGCTCGAGCACGGCGAGGACCTGGGCCTGGCCTACCTGGTCACCGAGTACATCGAGGGCCCGTCGCTGCTCCAGCACATGAACCGGCAGGGGCCGCTCACCGACGGCATGGTGCACGGCGTGGCGGTCGGCGTGGCGACGGCGCTCGTCGCCATCCACCGGGCGGGCGTGGTGCACCGCGACCTCAAGCCGAGCAACGTGCTGCTGTCGCTCACCGGCCCGCGCGTCATCGACTTCGGCATCGCCCGCGCGCTGGACGTCGCCGTCTCGCACACCCGCACCGGCCAGGTCGTCGGCACCCCCGGCTACATCGCGCCCGAGCAGGTCGCCGGGCAGGAGGTGACCCCGGCGGTGGACGTGTTCGCCTGGGGCTGCCTGATCGCCTACGCCGCCAGCGGGCACAACCCGTTCGGCCGGGGCTCGTTCGAGATCATGATCGCGCGGTCCCTGCACGCCGAGCCCGACCTCGGCGCGCTCACCACCGCCCCGCTGGCCGGCCTGGTCCGCCGCGCGCTCGCCAAGGACCCCCGGAGCCGGCCGAGCGCGCAGGACCTGCTGCTCGAGCTGGTCGGCGGCGTGTCCGACTCGGCCGTGTCCACCACCCTCCACCAGGCGTGGGACGAGCCGCCGGCCGAACCGCCCCCGCCACCGCCCGAACCGGACGGACCCCCGGCCGAGCCGAAGGGATCGCAGGCCGGGTCACACGCGCCGCCGTCGTCCGGGGCCGCGCCCCATCCCCCGACCGAGGTGGGACGCAGCGAACCCACGCATCCGCCCACCCAGGCCGCGGGCGTCCTCCGCCAGGAGCAGGCGGCCGCCGACCGCGCCCCACAGCCCGGTCGCGGTGCGCGTCCCCAGGGCGTTCCACAGACCGAACCCGGGCAACGGACCGGTACCGGGCCATGGCCCAATCCCGTCCCTCAAGCCACCCCCGACCACCACGCCGGTTCTCGTCAGCCGGACGGGCAAGGATCGCCTCCCGCCAGCGTCCGGAGACGGCGCACCGCACCGCTGCTGGTCGCGCTCGCCGTCGCCGCGGTCGTGGCGGCCGGAGGGGCCGCCGCCTACATGGCCACCCGCGGATCGGCGAAGCACAGCAATACGGCGGGCGGTACGACCGGCTCAGCGGCGCCGGCCTTCCCCCACGAGACGATGCTCGTCCGCCAGGACACGGCACCCGGCTGGCCGCAGAAGTGCCATGCCCGCATCGCCCGGTACCCCACGGACGCGACCGCCGCCCCGTCGGCCGTGACGTCCGGAAGCTGCGACATGCTCCCCGCCTACACCCCCGACATGCGCAGGTTCTCGTTCATCCGCAGGACCGGCGGCGGAAACCAGCTCTGGACGGCCGACGCCGACGGCGGGAACGCCGCCCGGCTCGTCGGCAAGGTCGGCGGCGGCCGGACGGCCTGGTCCCCCGACGGCGGCAGGATCGCCTACTTCGCCCCCGACGACGCCGGTGTCGACCAGCTCTTCACCGTGACCGTCGCCGACGGGAAGAGCACACAGCTCACCACCGACCGGGCCCGCAAGGGCGACCCCTCCTGGGGACCGTCCGGCCGGATCGCCTTCTTCAGCGACGCCTCCGGCGAGAACCAGATCTACCTGCTCGACCCGCAGCGTCCCGACCAGCAGCCCGTGCGGCTGACCAGGGACGACGTCTTCGCCAAGGACCCGGCCTGGTCGCCGGACGGCACGTGCCTGGTGTTCACGCGCGGCGCCTACCCGCACGGCGAGATCTGGATCATGGGGGCCGACGGGTCCGGCGCGCACCGCCTGGTGGGCTCGTCCGAGCACGAGATGGACCCGGTGTGGGCGCGTGCGGGCGGGTGGGTCGCCTACACGCGCGGACCGTACGCCACCCCGGTGGTCCGGGCGGTGCGCGCCGACGGATCGGGCGACCGCCGGATCAGCCCGCCGGGGTCGTCTCTCGCTCACCCGAGCTGGTGACCGCCGGTCCCCGCGCCAACCGGCTCGGCCACCACATGCGCGCGCCGACGTCCAGCGTCAGGGCGGTGACCAGCACCGACCGGACGACGAAGGTGTCCAGCAGGACGCCGAACGCGACGGTGAAGCCGAGCGCGGTGACGAACACCAGCGGCAGCGAGCCGAGCGCGGCGAACGTCCCGGCGAGCACGGCGCCCGCGGAGGTGATCACGCCGCCGGTCGCGGCGAGGCCGATGAGCGCGCCGCGCCGCGTGCCGTGCCGTCCGGCCTCCTCGTGCACGCGCGTCATGAGGAAGATGTTGTAGTCGGTGCCGAGCGCCACCAGGAAGACGAACGTCCACAGCGGGAACGACTGGTCCACCCCGGCGAACCCGAAGAGGTGCTTGAACACCAGCGCGCTCACCCCGAGCGCCGCCGTGTACGACAGCACGACGGTCAGCACCAGGACCACCGGCGCGACCACCGCCCGCAGCAGCAGCCCGAGGATGAGGACCACGACGCCCAGCACGATCGGGATGACGAGCCACTGGTCGTGCCGGGACGCGTCGCTGACGTCCAGCGTGAGCGCGGCGCCTCCGCCGACCTTCGCGGCGGCGCCCGCGACGCCGTGGACGGCCGTCCGTGCGTCCCGGACGGTCCGGAACGCCGCGGCGCTGTCGGCGCGGGCGGTCAGCGTGCCCTCCATGTACGCGACGCCGCCCCGCGCCGGGCCGACCTGGTGGACGCCGATGACGCCCGGCACCTGCGCCACCGCCGCCTGCGCCTGCGGCTGCCGGTCCGCGCGGGAGACGATGACCAGCGGCGAGCCGGTGCCCGCCGGGAAGTGCCTGGTCAGCACCTCCTCACCGGTGACCGAGTCGGGTTTGCCGGAGCTGAAGGCGTCCTTGTTGGCGACCGGCCCGGTGTGCAGGGTGAACAGCGCCGCCGACAGCGCCCCGAGGACGACGGCCGTCCCGAGCCAGGTGACGCGCGGGCGCGCCGCGATGCGCGCCCCGGTCCGCGCCCACAGGCCGCGCTCCGCCGGTTCGGCGGTGCCGAACGCGGGACGGCGCGGCCAGAACACCCAGCGGCCGAGCGCGACCAGGATCGCGGGCAGCAGCGTGACCTCGGCGAGCATCGCGACGGCCACGCCGATCGCCATCACCGGGCCCATGCTCTTGGTGGAGTTCAGCTCGGCGACCAGCAGCACCAGCATGCTGAGCGCGACCGTCGTGCCGCTCGCGACGATCGCCGGACCGGCCCGGTGCAGCGCGATCGCCATCGCCTCGTGCCGGTCCGCGTGCCGCCGCAGCTCCTCGCGGTAGCGGGCGATGAGCAGCAGCGCGTAGTCGGTGCCCGCGCCGAACACCAGCACGGTCAGGATGAACGCCGCCTGCCCGTTGACGGTCAGCCCGGCGTGCGCGGCCAGCAGGTACACCACCCCCTGCGCCGCCTCCAGGGCGAAGAACACGCAGATCAGCGGCAGCAGCCAGAGCAGCGGGCTGCGGTAGGTGAGCAGCAGGATGAGGACGACGATCGCGGCGGTGATGAGCAGCAGCGTCTTGTCGAAGCCGCCGAACACGTTGCCGAAGTCGCCGCCGTACCCGGCCGGTCCGGTGACGTGCGACGACAGACCGGGCGGATCGCCGTGCCGGGTGATCCTCCGGAAGTCCTTGACCGCCGTCCCGAGCAGGTCCCAGCCGGACGACCCGACCCTGACGTAGACGATCGTCTGCAAGGCACGTCCGTCCTGGGAGACGACCGGCCCCTGCACCGACGCGACGACGGACCGGCGCGGCTCGCCCTTCGGCTTTCCGGTCACGGCCCTCAGCGCGACCGCGTCGGCGGTGGCCTTCGCACGGTCGGCGGCGGTGACGGCGCCGCCGGCGCGCTCGTAGACGACCACCGCCGGGTACACGTCGGACGGCACGAACGGCTTCGACAGGTTGAACGCCTCGGTGGACTCGGCCTTCTTCGGCAGCCATGACGAGGCGTCGTTCTTCTGCACGTGGACGAGCCTGCCCGCCAGCGGCGCCATGACCATGACGACCACCACCCACGCGACGATGACCGCCCACTTGGTCCAGCGCCCGCACGGCAGCGCGGAGATCCTGTTCACGCTCGACATCGCCCCCTCGCAAGCGTGTCCGCCCGCCTCCAGTGCAACCCGGCCGCTCGGGCGCGGCAAGACATGTCGCGTTAAGTCAAGGGAAAGTAAAGTTCCCTGGCCATAAGCGTGCAGGTGGACGGGCGCCGGCGTCCGCAAGCGGCCACCCCGCTCGGGCGGCGGCTCCGGTCAGCCGCGTGCGGCTCCGGTGCGGCTCCGAGTCGGTCGGCACGACTCCGGTCAGTCGGCACGACTCCGGTCGGTCGGTACGGCTCCCGTCAGCCGGTGATCATGTCGAGGCGGCGCAGGATGACGCCCTCCCGGAGCGCCCACGGGCACACCTCCAGGACGGGCAGCCCGAACAGGTCCATGGCGGCGTCCGCGACGATCGCCCCGGCCGGCAGCAGCGGCGCGCGCCGCTCGGACACGCCGGGCAGCCCGGCCCGCTCGGCGGCGGGCATCCGGGCCAGCCTGTCCGCCCACTCGGCCAGGTCGGCGTGCCGCAGCTCGCGCCGCACCAGCGGGCCGTCCGAGGACGGCGCGGCCCCGGCGATCCGGGCGAGCTGCCGGAACGTCTTGGACGTGGCGACCGCGTGGTCGGGCGGGCCGTACCGGGAGACCTCCCCCACCCGGCGCGCGATCTCCGCGCGGACGTGCCGGCGCAGCTCGCGCACGCGCTCGGGCGACGGCGGGTCGGACGCGAACCACTCGCGGGTCAGCCGGCCGACGCCGAGCGGCAGCGAGATCGCCACGTCCGGGTCCTCGTCGATGCCGGTGGCGATCTCTAGCGAGCCGCCGCCGATGTCCACCACCAGCAGCCGCCCGGACGACCAGCCGAACCAGCGGCGCACCGCGAGGAAGGTCAGCCGGGCCTCGTCCGGGCCGGGCAGCACCCGGATCTCCACGCCGGTCTCCGCGCGCAGCCGGGCCAGCACCTCGGCCCCGTTGGCCGCCTCCCGGACGGCGGAGGTCGCGAACGCGACCAGGTCCTCCACGCCCTTGTCCTCGGCGACGCGCAGCGCGTCCCGGACGAACGCCAGCAGCCGCGCCTCGCCCTCGGCGGTGAGCCGGTCGCCGTCGAGATGGGCGGCGAGCCGCATCTCCTCCTTGTGGGAGAAGGCGGGCAGGGGCCGGGCCCCCTGGTGGGCGTCCACCACGAGCAGATGCACCGTGTTGGAGCCCACGTCCAGCACACCGAGTCGCATGGTGCGAACGGTATAGCCGCACAAGGCATGACAACGAATCAAAGAAGGGACATCGCCCCCGGTCGTCACACCTGTCCGACTCGGTCGTCGGGGTCGTCCGGCTCAGTCGTCGTGCTTGTCCTCGGTGAGGGCGTCCACGCAGACCGCCACGGCGAGCACGAGCGGGACGTCGTAGCCGTCCACGATGTCCACCGCGTAGGTGTCGCGGACCCGGAACCACTTGCGTGAGATCAGCGCGACCGGGCCGTCCACGCCCTCGATGCCGTACTCCTTGTCGAGCAGGTCGCCGCGCACGGTCCACTCGCCGCCGCTCTCGTGGTCGACCTTGAGCTGGTCGCGGAACAGCGTGAAGTGCTTCTTGTGGACGGTCGCGATGCGCTCGCCGCCGCGCTCGACCACCATCGAGTCGTGCACGCTCATCAGCTTCCTGCGGATGACCGCCACGACCTCGCCCTCGCGGGTCTTCAGCTCGAACGTCTGCCGGATCCGCAGGGCCTTGCCGTCGACGAGGAAGACCTTCTGGCCCGTCTCGTCCTCGACCCAGAAATCCTCGCCGACGCCGAACACCCGGTCGCGAATGAGGAACTTCATGCCCGCATGCCTCCGTCCCCGCGGCGGAGGAAGCCGCCGCTACGGATACCGTGGCGGACGTGAGTGAGGACACGCAACCCGCGGCCCGGTGGCGCGTGCCGCCGGCGCAGACCGCCGTGAAGGCCGTCGCGGCGGCGGCGCTCACCGCGCTCGCGCTCGCCTCCCTGGACGATCCGCAGTTCGTGCTGCTCGCGGGGGTCGCGGCGGTGGGCGCGGCGGTGCTCGCGGCGCGCGACGTGCTCGCCCCGGTGCGGCTGGAGGCCGACGCGGACGGGCTGACGGCCGTGCGCGGCTACGCCCGGCGGGAGCGGCTGGCGTGGCAGCGGGTCGTGGCCGTCCGGGTGGACGAGCGCAGGCGGCTGTTCAGCAGGACGATGCTGCTGGAGATCGAGACCGCCGACGACCTCGTCATGCTCAGCCGGTTCGACCTGGGCGCGGACGTCCGCGACGTCGCCGAGACGCTGACCGCCCTGCGCGACCGCGCCACGACGCCCTGACCGTCCCGTCCCGACCGCCCGTCCCGGGCTGACCATCCCGTCCCGACCCGTCCCGCGCTGACCGTCCCGTCCGTCGTCCGACCGCCGCCGCGCCGAGGCCCGGAAAGCGAAACGGCCCGGGCGGAGGCCCGGGCCGTCTCGTCACGCCTGGTCAGGACGGCAGTTCGTCGCCCTCGGCCGGGTAGGACGACTGCGCGCCCTCCCCCAGCACCGCCGCCGCGCCCACCCGGACCGCGAACCGCGCCGCCGACTCCAGGTCGTCGCCGCGCGCGAGCCGCAGGCAGAGGGCGGCGGTGAACGCGTCCCCGGCGCCGGTGGTGTCCACCGGCTCGACCCGCGGCGACGGGACGGTCCGGGCGCCGTCGCGGGTGGCGACGAGCGCGCCGTCCGCGCCGAGGGTGATGACGACCGACCTCGGGCCGAGCTCCAGCAGCGCCGTCGCCAGCGTCGCCGGGTCGTCCGACGGGTCGGCGGCGGGCAGCAGGAACGCCGCCTCGTGCTCGTTGACCACCAGCGGGTCGCAGAGCGCCAGCAGGTCCGACGGGACGGTCGCGGCGGGCGACAGGTTCAGCACGACCCGCGCCCCGGCGTCCGCCGCGGCGCGGGCCGCCGCCGCGACGGTCACCAGCGGGATCTCCAGCTGCAGCGACACCACCGCCGCGCCCGCGACCAGCTCGCGGGCCGCGACGACGTCCTGCTCGGTGAGCCGGCCGTTCGCGCCGGGCGACACGATGATGCTGTTGTCGCCGTCAGGGCCGACCGTGATCAGCGCGACCCCGGACGGGCCGTCCGCGACCAGCAGGTGGGTGACGTCCACCCCGGCGGCGAGGAGCGCCTCGCGCAGCAGCGCGCCGTTGCCGTCGTCGCCGGTGCGGGCCAGGATGCCGACCCGGCCGCCGAGCCGCCCGGCCGCGACCGCCTGGTTGGCGCCCTTGCCGCCGGGCAGCGTGACGAGGTCGGAGCCGAGCACCGTCTCACCGGGGCCGGGCCGCCGGTCGACCCGGACGACCAGGTCGGCGTTCACCGACCCCACCACGACCACCTCGTGCGCCATCTGCCTCTCCCTGCCTCAGCCCGCGAACCGGTCGGCGTTCTCGCGGGTCGCGACCTTCACCGGCACCGCGTTCGTCGGGTCGATCCTCTCACCCTGCGCGGCCTTGATCGCGCTCTGCACGGCCATCTGGCCGAGCAGCCGCGGCTGCTGGGCGACGGTCGCGAACAGCGTGCCGGCCTTGACCGCCTTGACGCCGTCCGGGGTGCCGTCGAAGCCGACGACCTTGACCTGCGTCCCGGCCTTGGAGCCGAGCGCCTTGATCGCGCCGAGCGCCATCTCGTCGTTCTCGGCGAACACGCCGTTCACGTCCGGGTGGGACTGGAGCAGGTTGGTCATGACGTCGAGGCCCTTGGTGCGGTCGAAGTCCGCGGGCTGCTTCGCCACGACCTGGATGCCGGGGTACTGCTTGATGCCCTCCTCGAAGCCCTGCCCGCGCTCGCGGGAGGCGGAGGTGCCCGGCTGGCCCTGGATGATCACGATCCTGCCCTTGCCGCCGAGCGACTCGGCGAGGGTCTTGGCCGCGTCCTTGCCGCCCGCGACGTTGTCGGACGCCACGAACTGGGACAGCTTCGCGCCGTTCACGGTGCGGTCGGCGGCGACCACCGGGATGCCGGCCCGGTTGGCGGCCTGGACCGCCGGCGCCGCGGCGTCGGAGTCGACCGGGTTGACGACGATCGCCTTCATGCCCTGGCTGCTGTAGTTCTGCACCTGGTTGACCTGCTGCGACGCGTCGTTCTGCGCGTCCTGGACGGTCAGGGTGACGCCCTGCTTGCGGGCCTCCTCCTGTCAGGGTGACGCCCTGCTTGCGGGCCTCCTCCTGCGCGCCGTCCCGGAACTGGACGAAGAACGGGTTGTTCAGCGTGGAGACCGACAGGCCGATCTTGATGTTCTTGTGCGCGCCGCCCGCGACGCCGCCCGATCCGCTGGACTTGTCACCGGTGGACGCGACGCCGACCGCGATCGCGACGACCGCCGCGAGGGCGACGGCCGCGCCGGCCCACGCCTTGCGCGACGACAGCCGCAGGCCCTTGCGCCGGACGGTGTCCAGCAGGACGGCCAGGGCGATCACGACACCGATCACGACCTGCTGCCAGAAGGCCGACACCGACAGCAGGTTCAGGCCGTTGCGCAGGACGGCGAGGATCAGCGCGCCGACCAGGGTGCCGAACGCGCGGCCCTTGCCGCCCGCCAGGCTCGCGCCGCCGATGACGACGGCGGCGATGGCGTCCAGCTCGTAGCCGTTGGCGGCCTGCGGCTGCGCCGAGGCCAGCCGGGACGCCAGCACGATGCCCGCGACCGCCGCGAACGCGCCGGACAGGGCGTAGGTGACGAGCTTCTGCCGGTCCACCCGGATGCCCGACAGCCGGGCGGCCTCCTCGTTGCCGCCGATGGCGTACATCGCGCGGCCCGAGTAGGTGCGGGCCAGGACGACGGCGGTGATCCCGCCCATCGCCAGCATCACCAGGACGGGCACCGGCAGGTAGTCGCCGATCGTGTCGCCGAGGTGGGTGACCGCGGACGGCAGCTGGATCGGGCTGCCGTCGGAGATCACCAGCGCCAGGCCGCGCGCCACGCCGAGCATGGCGAGCGTCGCGATGAACGGCGGAAGCTGCCCGTAGGTGATGAGCAGGCCGTTCACCAGCCCGGCCGCGAGGCCGACGAGCACCGCCAGCACCAGCGCGACGGGCCAGGGGACGCCGTGGTCGGTGGCCGTCCAGGCGAGCACGACCGCCGACAGGGCGGCGACCGCGCCCACCGACAGGTCGATGCCGCCGGTGACGATGACGTAGGTGACGCCGAACGCGAGGATGGCCGTCACGGCCGCCTGCACGCCCACGTTCAGCAGGTTGGTGACGGTGAGGAAGTCGCCGGACATCAGCGCCAGGACGACCACCAGGACGACCAGCCCGGCCAGCGCCCCGTTCTCCCCGAGGAACCGCCTGGCGATGCTCGGTCCGTTGTTCTGCCGCGTCTCGCGCGGAGTGGTGGTGCTCATGATGGGTCCTTCTGGGAGTTCTCAGGGGTGGTGGCCACGGCGAGCTCCATCACCTCGTCCTGCGTGGCCTCGGCGGCGAGCAGCTCGCCGGCGATCCGGCCGCGTGCCATCACCAGCACCCGGTCGCTCATCCCCAGCACCTCGGGAAGGTCGCTGGAGATCATCAGGACGGCCCGCCCGGCCGCGGTGAGCCGGTTGATCAGCTGGTAGATCTCGACCTTCGCGCCGACGTCCACGCCGCGGGTCGGCTCGTCCAGGACGAGCACCCGGGCGTCGGCGAGCAGCCACTTGCCGATCACGACCTTCTGCTGGTTGCCGCCCGACAGCGTGCGGACCTCCTGGCCGAGCCCGGACATCCGCACGCCGAGCCGCTCGGCCATACCGGCGGCCTCGGCGCGGTTCTTGGAACGGTCCACGATGCCGCCGCGGCTGGCCGACCCGAGCGTGACCAGGCCGAGGTTCTCACCGACGTCCGCGCCGAGCACCAGGCCCTGGCCCTTGCGGTCCTCGGGGACGAGGCCGAGGCCCGCCTCCCGCGCCGCGTGCACCGAGCCCGACGGCAGCCGCTTCCCGTCCACCAGCACCTCGCCGGTGTCGTAGCGGTCCGCGCCGAACAGCGCGCGGGCGACCTCGGTGCGGCCCGCGCCGACCAGGCCGGCGAGGCCGACGACCTCGCCCGCCCGGACCTCGAACGACACGTCCTCGAACGCGCCCTCGCGGCCGAGCCCCCGCACCTGCAGCAGGACGGGACCCGGCTCGGTCCGCTCGCGCGGGTACTGCTGCTCGATCGAGCGGCCGACCATCAGCCGGACCAGCTCGCGCTCGGGGGTGTCCGCCGGGACCTGCCCGACCGAGCGGCCGTCGCGCAGCACCGTCACCCGGTCCCCGATGCGGGGGATCTCCTCCAGGTGGTGGGTGATGAACACGACGGCGACGCCCTGGTCGCGCAGCCCGGACACGATCTCGAACAGCCGGTCCACCTCGCCGGTGGTCAGCACGGCGGTCGGCTCGTCCATGATGAGGATCCGCGCGTCCAGGCCGAGCGCCTTGGCGATCTCGACCATCTGCGCGCGGGCGATGCCGAGGTCGCCCATCCGGGTGCCCGGGTCGACGTCCACGCCGACGCGGGCCAGCAGCTCGCGCGCCCGCTCGTTCATCGCCTTCCGGTCGACCAGGCCGAACCGGCGCGGCTGGCGGCCGAGGAACAGGTTCTCGGCGACGGTCAGCTCGGGGACGAGGTTGAACTCCTGGTAGATCGTCGCGATGCCGAGCCCGGCGGCGTCCTGCGCCGACCGGATCTCGACGGCCTTCCCGTCCACCTCGATCGTGCCCTCGTCCGGACGGTGCGCCCCGGACAGCGTCTTGATCAGCGTGCTCTTGCCGGCGCCGTTCTCGCCGAGCAGCACATGCACCTCGCCCGGACGCAGGTCGAAGTCGACCCCGTCCAGCGCCTGCACGCCCGGGAAGCCCTTGCGCAGGCCCCGCACGCGCAGGATCTCTCCGGATCTCCCGGTGCTCATGCCGGAACGCTCCCTTCGTTGTGCCTTCCGTCCCGTCGGCGGCCCCCGGTCGGCGGCTCGCCGCAGGATCCGCGGACGACCAGTCGCGCCCGCAGCGTCACCGACCCGACCTCCCGCCCGGCCACGCGCTCGGTGAGCGCGCGCACGGCGCGCCTGCCGAGTTCCTGGACGGGCTGGGCGATCGCGGTCAGCGGCGGGTCGAGGTGGATGAACCAGGGGACGTCGTCGTACGAGGCGAGCGCCACGTCCCCCGGGATCGACAGCCCGCGCGCGTGGATCTCGTCCAGCGCGCCCAGGGCCATCAGGTTGTCCCCGGCGACCACCGCGTCGGGGGGTTCGGGGAGGTCGAGCAGGCGGGCGAGCGCGGCGCGCCCGCTGGCGGCCTGGAAGTCGCCCTCCTCCAGGTACTCGGGCCGCACCGGCAGGCCGCGGCGCGCCAGGGCGCAGGCGAACGCGTCGGTGCGCTCGCGGCCGGTGGACAGGATCGACGGGCCGGAGACGAACGCCGGCCGCGTCCGGCCGAGGTCGAGCAGGTGCCCGACCAGCCGGTCGATCGCCTCCGCGCCGTCCGCCCGGACGGTCGGCACGTCGAGGCCGTGCAGCGTGCGGTCGAGGAAGACGACCGGGGTGCCGGACTCGACGGTGTCGCGGACCAGCGGCGTCAGCTCGGCGGTGGGGCACAGCAGCAGGCCGTCCACGCGGCGCTCCAGCAGGGTGCGCACGTAGTCGTCCTGGCGGTCCGGCCGCTCGTCGGCGTTGCCGATCACGACCGCGAACCCGGCGGCGCGCGCCTCGTCCTCGACGGCGCGCGCCAGCTCGGTGAAGAACGGGTTGAGGATGTCGCCGATGACCAGCCCGATCGTGCCGGTCGCGTCGGTGCGCAGCGAGCGCGCCACCGCGTTGCGGCGGTAGCCGAGCCGCTCGACCGCCGCCAGCACCCGGGCGCGGCTCCGCTCCGACACGGTCGCGCTGTCGTTGAGCACGCGCGAGACCGTGGCGACGGACACGCCGGCCAGCCGCGCCACGTCCTTGACGCTGGCCTGGCCGTTCGGCCTGCCTTGGGGCCTGACGCCGGACCTGTCGCCGGACTCGCCGCCGTCCCTGGCCTGGGCCATGCCGCACCCCCTCTCGGGAAGCCGGTGATGTAATCGTTTACATCACTCGTGTAAACGATTACACCATCAACCTTCTTCCCGCAAAACCCAGGAAGATCAGAGAGCGCCCAGGTCACCGCCGCCCCGCGGAATCCCCGGCCGCCATCCCCGTCCGAGGGGGGCGGGGTCCCGCCGGACGCCGCGAATAGGGCAGGGTACGGCGTCCGGGACGATCATGAGACCCGGAGCCATCCCCGAGGCCCCGGAAGGAGCCATCACCCCCATGCGTATCGCGATCATCGGAGCCGGGCCGGCCGCCGTCGCGCTGATCGACACCCTCACCCGACCGGGAGCCGACGTTCCCGAGATCACGGTGTTCGATCCGGCGCCGCACCCCTGGCGCGGACGGCCCTACGCCCCCGACCTGGACAGCGTGCTCGTGAACGTCCCGCCCGCGCTCATGTCGGTGCGGCCGGACGACCCGCAGCACTACGCGTCCTGGCTGGGCGGGCGCGGCGCGGCGTACCACGATCCGCTGCTCGGCGCGCCGCTGGTCCCCCGCGGACTCTACGGCGAGTACCTGGAGGAGACGGCCGAGAAGGCGGTGGCCGCCGGAGACGTCCGCCTGGTGCCCGCGCGAGCCGTCGCCGTGACGGGTGATCTGCGGGTCCGGACCGAGGACGGCCGGGAGCACGACACCGACCGGCTCGTGCTCTGCGTCGGGTCCGGCACCCCGGCGGATCTCTACGGCCTCGGCGGGGCGCCCGGCCACATCGGCGACCCCTACCCGCTGTCGCGGACCCTGCCGGACGTGCGGCCCGACGCGTCCGTGGCGATCATCGGCAGCAGGCTCACCGCGGTGGACGTGGCCGTGTCGCTCGCGGCGCGGGGCCACGACGGCCCGATCCACCTGCTGTCGCGCGGCGGAATGCTGCCGCACGTCTGGCAGCGGCCGGACGGCTGGCGGCCCGAGCACCTCACCCCGGAGGCCGTCCGGGCGCTCGGCGCCGAGGTGACCCTCGCGGCCCTCCGCGAGCTGCTCCGCGCCGAACTGGACGGTCTCGGCGAGGACCTCGCCGACCTGGAGGCGGATCTGCGCGCCGCCGCCACCGAGGACCCGGCCGCCCGGCTGCGCCGGCAGATCGAGGAGGTCGCCTCTCCCCTCCAGGCGCGGCGGCTGCTGCAGGACGCCTGCCACACCGTCATGCCGGAGGCGTGGCCGCTGCTCCCGGAGGCCGACCGCGCCCTCCTGCGGCGGCACGCGCGCCTGGCGGTGTCGGTGGCGTCCCCGATGGTCCCGGTGAACGCCGTCCGCCTGCTGTCGCTCTACGACTCCGGGCAGCTCACCTCGGTGGCGGGCGTCCGGTCGGTCGTGAGCGCGGACGGAGGCTTCAGGATCGAGGACGCCGGGGGGACGCGGCACGCGGACGTGGTCGTGAACGCCGTGAACCCGCCCCCCGGCTCGGTTCCCGCTCCCGCCGCCGAGCTGGTCGCGGCGATGCTGGCCGGAAGGCTCGCCGCGCGGCACCCGGACGGCGGGATCGTGCCGGCCGATCCGCGCGTGCACGTCGTCGGCGACCTGCGCGGCGGTCGACCGTTCCTCACGGGCGGCATCCCGGACGTCGCGGGCGCGGCGGCGCGCGCGGCGCGGGCGCTCATGCGGGGGTGAGCGAGGCGAGGTCGACCTGCTCGGAGAGCTCGGCGATGCTCGCGTACCAGCCGCGCCCGACCGGCAGCCCCCGCCGGGTGGCCAGGAAGGCCGACGTGGCGTCGGCGGGCACGCCCGCGAAGTCGGCCCACGCGCGGTGCGCGCCGTCCAGCGGGACGGCCGTGACGCGCAGGCCGTCCGGGCCGGTCCAGACCTCCATGCACCCAACGTTACCGATCAAGCGCGCAGGGTCGCCGGGCGGGGGTTGACCGGACGGCTCGGGCCGGTCGATGATCGGCGGATCCCACGGGAGGTTCTCCATGGCGGGTCCCGAAGCGGCCGAGCCCGGATCGGCGGCGGATTCACGGTCGGCGGTGCGGCCCGAGACGGCGGCGCACTCCGAGATCGCGGAAGAACCGAAGGCGGTGGAGTCGCCGGCACCGGAGGCGGTGGCGGAGTCGCCGGAACCGGGGGCGCCGGTGTCGGCGCGGACGGCCGAGGCCGCCGACGTGGACCGGATGGCGGCCGTCCTCGCCCGGGCGTTCGCCGACGATCCCGTGTGGAGCTGGCTGCTGCCGGACGAGGCGTCCCGGCCGCGCCGCCTGGAGGCGGCCTTCACGATCCTGCTGCGCGAGGTCCATCTCGGCCATGGGTCGAGCGAGCACACGGGGCGCTTCGGCGGCATCGAGGCCGCGGCGCTGTGGGATCCGCCCGGCCGGTGGCGGACGCCGCTGTCGGCGCAGGTCCGTCAGGCCGTGCCGCTCATGCGGGCGTTCGGGCTGCGGCTGCCGGTCGCCCTGCGGGCCCTCGGCCGTATCGAGAGCCACCATCCGGAGGAACCGCACTGGTACCTGGCGTTCCTGGGCACCGATCCGCAGGCGCAGGGCAGCGGGCTCGGGACGGCGCTGATGCGCTCGCGGCTCCGGCGCTGCGACGAGACGCGGACGGCGGCCTACCTGGAGTCGTCCAAGGAGAGCAACGTCCCGTACTACGAGAAGTTCGGGTTCAGGGTGACCAGGGAGCTGCGGCTGCCCGGGGACGGGGCCCCGCCGGTGTGGCTGATGTGGCGGGACCCCGAGGGCGTTTGATCCGCCGGGTCAGGAGCGCTCGCCCAGGAGGTCCTGGCGGGCGCGGTAGGCGGTGTCGGAGTTGTCGGTGAACATGCCGTCGATGCCCGCCTTGAAGTACGCGTCGTACTCCTTGAACACCTTCCCGTAGTCACCGGGGTTCGTCCCGTTGCGCAGGTCGGTCGGCAGGAACGTGTTCTCGTTCCGGAAGGTGTAGGGCACGACCTTGAGTCCGGCCTGGTGCGCGTCCTTCACGAGCGGCCCGGGGGTGCCGAGCGAGCCGTCCGCCTTGGCCGGGATGACCATCGTCTTCTCGGGGCCGATCCAGTCGGCGTAGGTCCGCACGGTCTTCAGGCCCGCGGGCTTGACCATGTCCGCGTAGGTCGGGCCCTGCCCGTTCGCCACCGTGTCATAGGGGGCGCCGCTGGCCGACAGGCACTGGAGGACGGTGACGTGCGGCAGCGCCTTGTGCAGCTGCTGCAGGCTGGTCGGCTCGAACGACTGGACGACCGTCCGGCCGCCGCGGTCGAAGCCGTTCCGCCGGATCGTGGCGGCGAGGGTGTTCTCCAGCGGCAGCCCGATCGAGCGGAAGTAGGTCGGGTGCTTGGTCTCCGGCACGATCCCGATCCTGCGGTGGTACTGCCGGGTGAACCGCTTGGCCAGGTCGATGACCTCCTGGAGGGTCAGCAACTGGTACCGGCCGTCGTAGAGGGTGTTGTGCTGCCGGACGGCGGGCAGCCGCTCCACGGCGCGCAGCGTCTTGAGCTCGGCGAGGGTGAAGTCCTCGGTGAACCAGCCGGTGATCTTCGTGCCGTCCACCGTCTTGGTGGTCTTCCGGCCCGCGAACTCCGGGTGGGACGCGACGTCGGTGGTGCCGCCGATCTCGTTCTCGTGCCGGACGACCAACTGGCCGTCCTTGCTCGCGACGAGGTCGGGCTCGATGAAGTCCGCGCCCATCCGCACGGCCAGCTCGTAGGACCCCTCGGTGTGCTCGGGCCGGTACCCCGACGCGCCCCGGTGGCCGATGATCAGCGGCCCGCGGACGGCGGTGAGGGCGGGTTCGGCCTGCGCGGACGAGGCGGGCGAGGGCGACACGGCGGGCAGGGCGGTGGCCGTGAGCGCGGCGACCGGCACCAGGACGGCCGCGGCCGCCGCGAGGGCTCGGGCTCGACGGATCATCGGTCGGGCTCCCTTCGGGGGGGTTCGGGGGATGTGAGGTAGCCGGAACGTACATGCCGGACACCGCCCCGGCCGGGGGCCGTCCGGTGACGTCCCGGCCAACCTTGATCGCCCGGCTGGTGAACGCGTCCCGGGAACCCGCAGGCGGCGAAGGGGGCGCCGGCCACGGGGGCCGTGATTCCACGGATCCGTCGGTCACTGATCCGTCTGTCACTGATCTGTCGGTCACGTCTCGGCGGCCGGCGGACCCGGAGCCACGGGACGCCCCGCCCGGCGCGAGGCCGGACGGAGCGTCCGCGGAGAGAGCGCCGACCGGACCGCGCCGGGGTCCCCGGCCGTCCGGCCGCCGGGCGTCAGCCCATCCAGTCGAAGGTGGCCGGGTCCGGGCCGAGGCGCCGGTCGGCGTCCATGTCGGCGATCACGGCCATCTCGGACTCGGTCAGCTCGAAGTCGAACACGTCGAAGTTCTGGGCGATCCGCTCCGGCGTGACCGACTTCGGGATGACGATGTTGCCGAGCTGCAGGTGCCAGCGCAGCACCACCTGCGCCGGGGTCTTCCCGTGCGCCTCGCCGATGGGCGCGAGGGCCGGGTCCTCCAGCAGTCCGCGGCCCTGGCCGAGCGGGCTCCACGCCTCGGTGCGCAGGTCGTGCTCCTGGTGGAAGGCGCGCAGCCCTGCCTGCTGGAAGTACGGGTGCAGCTCCACCTGGTTCAGCACCGGCTTCACGTCGGTCTCGGCGAACAGCCGCTCGAACGTCCCGACGGTGAAGTTGGAGACGCCGATCGCGCGGACCCTGCCGTCCTTGTAGAGCTTCTCGAACGCCCGCCAGGTGTCCACGTACTTACCGTGCGAGGGCACCGGCCAGTGGATGAGGTACAGGTCCAGCACGTCCAGGCCGAGCCGCTCCATGCTGGCGTCGAAGGCGCGCAGCGTGGAGTCGTAGCCCTGGTCGGAGTTGAACAGCTTGGTCGTGACGAAGAGCTCGTCGCGGGCGATGCCGGAGGCGCGCAGCGCGCGTCCGGTGCCCGCCTCGTTCTCGTAGGCGCTCGCGGTGTCGATGCTGCGGTAGCCGGTCTCCAGGGCGGCGGAGACGGCCTTCTCCGCCTCGTCGTCGGAGACCTGCCAGACGCCGAAGCCGAGCTGCGGCATCTCGACGCCGTTGTTCAGTCGCACGTTCGGTACGGTCACGTTCCCCCCATTCGTGTGTGGTCGCATCTGTCGCCGTTCTACCGGATCTTTCGATCCATGCCCCGAAAGCGCGGCCATGAAAGATGTCGGGGTTTCCCACGATGTGACGTCGCGGAGGGCGCGGGCACGATGCGGGGTACCGCCACCCGTCACAGGAGCCCCGCCATGCCCTCCCCCCTGCCTCCCGGTTTCCGCATGCCCCCGGCGGCCCAGCTCGCCTGGCTGATGGCCGATCCGACGGGCTTCTACGAGGCGGGCCGCCGCCGGTTCGGGCCGGTCTTCACGGTGCGCTATCCGGGGCTGCCGCCGGAGGTCTGCGTCGCGACCGCCGAGCTGGCCGAGGAGGTCTTCGCCACCGACGGCGGGCCGGGCCGCGCGGGCGAGATGCGCCGCGCGTTCATCGGGCCGCTGGTCGGCGAGCAGTCGCTGCTGTGCCTGGACGGCGAGGCGTGGTGGCGGCACCGCCGCCTGGTCAGCCCGCCGCTGCACGGCCGCGCGGTCGCCGCGTGGGCGGACCGCGTCGCCGCGATCGCCGCGGCCGAGGC
>NZ_QURH01000078.1 GCF_003428695.1 Actinomadura logoneensis | reverse complement strand
GGCGCGGCGGCGCGGGCGGCGCGGACGACGCTGGACGGGGAGAGCGCCCCGGCGCCGTTCGGCCCGAGGCGCCCCGGGCAGCCCACCAGGTGACCGGCGGAGCGGGGGCCGTGGTGGCCCGGGGACGGCGCCGGTCGCGGCGTGAACCCGGTCCGACGGCCACGCGGGCGGGCGATCGGGCTGACGCTGGCGACCATGACGGTGTTCCCCTCTCAGGCGGCGGTCCTCTCGACCTGCCTCCAGCCTGGCCGAACGCGCGTCGAAGATCAGTAACGAGGCCATCCGACCCGGGGTGGTGCTATCACCACCCCGGGAACGGACAGTCGCTGCATGGCGGGCGGCTCGTCCCCGGGCCTACCGTTCTGCCCATGCTGTCCAGTTCCGTACCGCGGCGCGCCCTCACCCACGCGCCGTGGTCGCGGGCGACCTGGCGGGAGACCGTCTTCGTCGCCTCCGGGGTGCCCCTGCAGTTCGCCGGGTGGGCCGTGTTCGCGCTGCCGTGGACGCTGTGGCCAGCCGCGGACGTCATGGTCATCCTGATCTGGCTGGCCCTGCCGGTCCTCGGCGTCGCGCTGCTGGCGCACCCCCTCGCGGCGGCGCACCGCGAGCGCTGCTGGGCCGTGCTCGGCGTGGACGTCCCGCCGCTGCCGCGGGAGGAGGGCGCGTCCGCATGGGACGCGCTCCGCGACCTGCGCTCGCCCGAGCTGTGGCGGCTGATCCGCTACCACCTGGTGGTCGGGACGCTGGTCGGCCTGGCCGGGCTCGCGACGGTCGCGCTCTGGGCGGTCGGCTTGGCGCTGACGACCGTGGGCTCCTACGCCTGGGCGCTGCCGGCCGACAGCCCGCTGTCGCTGACCGGGCACGCCGTCCGCGTCGGAGCCCTCACGGCCGCCGGCGTCGCCCTCCTGCTGGCGACGCCCTACCTGGTCCACGGCGTCGTCCGCTGGGACGTCGGGGCGATCCGCTCGCTGCTCGGCCCGGACCCGACCAAGGAACTGCAGAAGCGCGTCGAGGACCTGGCCGAGAAGCGCGCCGACGTCGTGGACGCCGCCGACCTCGAACGCCGCCGCATCGAGCGCGACCTGCACGACGGCGTCCAGCAGCGGCTCGTCTCGCTCGCGATGAACCTCGGGCTGGCCCGCGAGACCCTCAAGGACCTGCCGCCCGAGGCGCTGCAGGTGATCGTCGAGGCGCACGAGGAGTCCAAGGAGATCCTCACCGACCTGCGGAACTTCATCCGCGGCCTGCACCCCGCCGTGCTGGAGGACCGGGGCCTGGACGCGGCGCTCTCCGGCATCGCGGCGCGCGTCCCCGTCCCGGTCCGGCTGGAGGTGGACGTGCCGCGCCGCGCGTCCTCCACGGTCGAGGCCGTCGCGTACTTCGTGGTGTCCGAGGCGCTCACCAACGTGGTCAAGCACGCGGACGCGTCGTCGGTGGACGTGCGCGTGCTGCGGCGCGGCGACGTGCTGCACGTGACGGTCGCCGACGACGGCCGGGGCGGCGCCTCGTTCGACCGCGGCACGGGACTGCGCGGGCTGGCCCGCCGGGTCAACTCGGTGGACGGTACCTTCCGGATCACCAGCCCCGAAGGGGGCCCCACCATCCTCACCGTGGAGTTGCCGTGCGCATTGTGATCGCCGAGGACTCGGTCCTGCTGCGAGCCGGGCTGATCAAGCTGCTGGAGACCTCGGGCTTCGAGGTCGCGGCGGCGGTCGGCGAGGCGGACGGCCTGCTCGCTGCCGTCGCCGAACACCGCCCGGACGCCGCCATCGTGGACGTCCGGATGCCGCCCGGCTTCACCGACGAGGGCGTCCGCGCCGCGCTCGTGCTCCGCAAGGAGTTCCCGGACGTGTCGGTCCTGCTGCTGTCGCAGTTCGTCGAGGAGCGGTACGCGGCCGACCTGCTCGCCACCAACACCAGCGGCGTCGGCTACCTCCTGAAGGACCGGGTCGCGGACGTGTCGGGCTTCCTGGACGCGCTGCGCCGGGTCGCCGCCGGCGGCACCGCCCTGGACCCCGAGGTCGTCTCCCAACTGCTGCTGCGCCGCAACAGCGACCCGCTCGAACGGCTCACCCCGCGCGAGCGCGAGGTGCTCGCGCTGATGGCGGAGGGCCGCTCGAACGCGGGCATCGCCGCCGGCCTGGTCGTGAGCGAGAGCGCCGTCGCCAAGCACATCAACAACATCTTCGCCAAGCTCGACCTCCCGCACGCCGAGGGCGACCACCGCCGGGTGCTCGCCGTCCTGCGCTTCCTGGACGGAGACTCCACATGACCGTCACCGACGACCCGCCGACCGCCGCGTCCCCGGACCCGGCCGCGGAGCGACCGCGCAGGCGCGGGCCGTGGCTCGTGCTGGCCGCTCTCACCGCGCTGTCCGTCACCGTCCCGATCGGGCTGGACGTCGCCGGGGTGCAGCTGGAGCGGTCGTCCGACACCTCCGTGGCGCTGCCGCCGCACGCGCTGCGGACCGTCGAGGTCGACGCCACATCCGCGGCGGTGACCGTCCGGGCGGCGGCGGGCGGCGGGCGAGTCCGGCTCCGCAAGGACCTGCACTGGACGCTGGCCCGGCCGCGCGTCCACACCGAGTGGCGCGGTGACACCCTGCGCCTGAAGGTGGCCTGCGGCGACGGGCCGGTCACGACGTTCGGCCTGTGCGACGCGGACGTGACGCTGAGCGTGCCGCCGAACGTCGCCGTGAAGGGGACGACGAACTCCGGGAGCCTGGCCGTGCGCGGCATGGCCGGGGACGTCGATCTCGTCGACCACTCCGGTTCCCTGGAACTCGAAGGACTGTCCGGGCCGGTGCGGGCGCGCGTCGGCAGCGGTTCCCTCCAGGGCGTACGGCTGAGCTCCGGGTCCGTGGAGGTCGCCACCGGTTCCGGCTCGATCGATCTGGCCTTCAGCAAGCCTCCGGGACGGGTCACCGCGCGCACCGGCTCCGGCTCCCTGGACCTGACCGTCCCGGCCGGCTCCCGCTACGCGATCACGGGCCACACGGGCTCCGGTTCGCCCAACATCGCGCAGGGCATCGCGGACTACTCGTCGCCGGACAGGCTCGACCTGACGGCCGGCTCCGGTTCTATCGACGTCCACTACTGACCGCGACCGCACACCCCACCGCGCCGCCGCCCCGCCGCCGCCCTGCCGTCGTCCGGCCGTCGTCCGGCCGTCCCGCCGCCGTCCGCTGCCCGACCGGGGTCCCGCCCCGTCCCACAGAGGGCGGACGGGGCGGGCCTGCCGGAGCGGCGGGCCTGCCGGGCGCGTCCCGGGTACCCGCTTCCGTGTGACCTGGGGCACGTTTGTGCAGGTAGTCGCGCTTTATCGATTTGCGTCCGGAGCGTCCTGCGGGTTTACTACCGGGCTATGACCGCCGTACGCCCGTGCCAGCCGCGCCGCCCGCAGACCATGCGGGTCATGGGGTGTATGTCCGCGTGTCGAATGTGTGACCGCTGAGGGCCCCCGCCGACCCCTGTCTCGCGCCCCGAAGCGAGCGACCTCCGACGATCCCCGTGACCGGAAGCCGCGTCTGCACATGATCATTCAACGCCACCTGCTGAGCCACGCGCCGTACCCGCCCGGCCGCGCCTGAGTCGCCGCCGCGTTCCCGGCGGCGCGCCGACCGAGGCCGTGACCGCGTGGACACCGCGTAAGCGACGGTGTGCCTCACGCATCCGCGACGGCATGTCCCGACGCCTCCGCGACCGCGTGAACCCGCACCCGTGACCGCCTGAGCGTGGATCCGTGACCGCCTGAGCGTGGATCCGTCCGCGTTCTCCACCGGCGGTCGGCGTTCACGACTCGCGTTCCACGGCCCGCCTCCGCCTCGCGGTTCGCGCTCGTGGGTTCCGCGCTCAGGTCCAGCGCTCCGGTTCCGCGTCCGCGATTCGCGATCGGCGTCCGGCGTCTTCGCTTCCCCCTGTCCGACCGTCCGACCCGCCCTGTCCCCGACCGTCCCTGTCCCGTTCCGCCGCCGCCCGCTCCGGTCGCGCTCGCCCGCACGGATGATTCCTGTGATCCAGATCGAGAAACTTCGGAAGACCTATCGGGCCCGAGGCCGCGAGCTGACCGCCGTCGACGGTGTCGACCTCGCCGTCCGCGAGGGCGAGATCTTCGGCGTCCTCGGCCGCTCCGGCGCGGGCAAGAGCACCCTGCTGCGCTGCGTCAACCTGCTGGAACGCCCCGACTCGGGGCGGATCACGGTGGCCGGCCGCGACCTGCTCTCGCTGTCCGGCGGCGAGCTGCGCGCGGCCCGGCAGGGCATCGGCATGATCCACCAGCACTTCGGCCTGCTGTCCAGCCGGACGGTGGCCGGGAACGTCGCGTTCCCGCTGGAGGTCATGGGCGTGCCCCGGGCCGAGCGCGCCGAGCGGGTGGCCGAGCTGCTCGACCTCGTCGGCCTCACCGAGCACGCCGGCGCGTACCCGGCGCAGATCTCCGGCGGCCAGAAGCAGCGCGTCGGGATCGCCCGGGCGCTCGCGGGCCGTCCCAAGGTGCTGCTGTCGGACGAGGCGACCTCCGCGCTCGACCCCGAGACGACCGCGTCGATCCTGGCGCTGCTGCGCGACCTGCGCGACCGGCTCGGGCTGACCGTCCTGCTCATCACGCACGAGATGGACGTGGTGAAGCGGATCTGCGACTCGGCCGCGATCATGCGCGACGGCCGGGTGGTGGAGTCCGGGACGGTCCGCGAGCTGCTGCTGCGGCCCGGCTCGGAACTGGCCCGGGACCTGTTCCCGCTGCCGGTCCCGGACGTCGGCCCCGGCCGGACGGTCGTGGACGTGACGTTCGAGGGCGAGGCCGCCGACCGGCCGTTCGTGTCGTCCCTCGCCCGCACCTACGCGATCGACGTGAACATCCTCGGCGGCGCGGTCGAGGAGGTCGGCGGGACCCGGATCGGGCGGCTGCGCATCGAGCTGCCCGGCGCGCCCGAGCTCAACGCCGCCCAGCTCGCGCACCTGCGCGACGCGGGCCTGACCGTCGAGGTCCACACGGCTCCCGGCACGGAGGTGGCGGCATGACCTGGGACGAGATCTGGTCGCTGCTGCGGCAGGGCACCGTCGAGACGCTCCAGATGACGGTCTGGGCCACCGCGATCACCGCCGTGCTGGGCGCGCTGCTCGGCCTCGCGCTGGTCGTCACCGACCGGCGCGGGCTGGCGCCGGTCCCGGCCGTCCACCACCTGCTCGGCCTGGTCGTGAACGTCGGCCGGTCCATCCCGTTCATCATCCTGCTGGTGGCGCTGCTGCCGTTCACCCGGGCGCTGGTCGGCACCACCATCGGCACCACCGCCGCGATCGTCCCGCTCGCGATCTCGGCCATCCCGTTCTACGCCCGCCTCGTGGAGACCTCGCTGCGCGAGGTCGACCCGGGCGTGGTCGACGCGGCCCGCGCGATGGGCGCCTCCCGCGTCCAGATCGCCTGGAAGGTACTGCTCCGCGAGGCCCGTCCGGGCCTGCTCGCGGGACTCACCGTCACCTTCGTCGCGCTGATCGGCTACTCGGCCATGGCCGGGGCGATCGGCGGCGGCGGCCTCGGCGACATCGCCATCCGCTACGGCTACCAGCGCTTCGAGAACACGGTGATGATCGCGGTCGTCGCGGTGATCGTCGTGCTGGTGCAGGTCGTCCAGCTGCTCGGCGACCGGCTCGTCCGGCGCCTCTCCCACCGCTAGTCACTCCAGAAGGGGGCACTCTTCGTGCTTCGTAAGATCACCGCCACCGTGGCCGCCGCCGGACTGCTGCTCGGCCTCGCCGCCTGCGGCTCCGGCAAGGACAAGGACACCCTCGTCGTCGGCGCGACGTCCGTGCCGCACGCCGAGATCCTCGACTACGTCAAGAAGAACCTGGCCGACAAGGCCGGGCTCAAGCTGGAGGTCAAGGAGTTCAGCAACTACGAGCAGCTGAACCCCGCCCTCAAGGACGGCCAGCTGGACGCCAACTACTTCCAGCACAAGCCGTACCTGGACGAGTCGAACGCCAAGCTCGGCACCAAGCTGGTGTTCGTCGCGGGCGTCCACCTGGAGCCGCTGGCCGTCTACTCCAAGAAGGTCAAGCAGCTCTCCGAGCTGAAGCAGGGCGCGACCGTGGCCGTGCCGTCCGACCCGTCCAACGAGGCGCGGGCGCTGAAGCTGCTGGCCGCCAACCAGCTCATCACGCTGAAGCCGGGCAGCGAGGAGAAGGCCACGCCGAAGGACGTCGCGTCCAACCCCAAGGGCATCAGGTTCAAGGAGACCGACGCCGCCGCGCTGCCGCGCCAGCTCGGTGACGTGGACGCCTCGGTGATCAACGGGAACTACGCGCTGGAGGCGAAGCTCGACCCGTCCAAGGAGGCGCTGGCGACCGAGTCGGCGCAGGGCAACCCGTACGTGAACGGCCTGGTGACGACCCCCGAGAAGAAGGACGACGAGAAGATCAAGAAGCTCGTCGAACTGCTCCGCGGCCCGGAGGTCAAGAAGTTCATCCAGGACGAGTACCACGGCTCGGTGCTCCCCGCCTGACCCTGACTCCTCCCTCGGTGGCCCCCGGACGCAACCGTCCGGGGGCCACTCCCTTTTGCCCGAAAGTCCGCCGCATTTCCGGGGGCCTCGTCCTGGAAGTTCGCCGAAGGAGCCGATGGCGCCGCCTGGTCCTGATAGGACAGGGCTTCCGACGCTGACCAGGAGGAACTTATGGGCATCTATGAGCACCTGACCGAGTTCGCCGGGCTTCCGGTCGCGGAGTTCGGACCGTCCGGGCACCTGTCCGACAAAGCCCTGGAGTCGCCCGCGTCGTACGCCTGGGCCGTCCGCGGCATGGGCGACGGTGTGGACGACTTCGGGACCGTCTGGGCGAACTTCCTGAGGACCGTCGACACGAGCGGCGTCACGGCGATCGTCGTCGGCTACTGGAGCCCCTACGACGAGGTCGACGTCCCGAGCCTGCTCGCCGGTTCGGCGTCCGCCCTCCCGGCCCTGCGCGCGCTGTTCGTCGGCGACATGACGGCCGAGGAGATGGAGATCTCCTGGATCCACCACGTCGACACCACGCCGGTGTTCACCGCCTTCCCGGAGCTGGAGCGGGTGGAGATCCGGGGTTCGGCGGGTCTGGAGTTCGAGCCGATCGTGAGCGACGCGCTGCGCGTGCTGCGGTTCGAGTCCGGCGGGCTGCCCGCGTCGGTCGTCCGGACCGTGGGACGCAGCACCCTGCCCAACCTGGAGCATCTCGACATGTGGCTGGGCGTCCAGGAGTACCTCGGCGACGCGACGGTGGCCGATCTCGAGCCGTTCCTGTCCGGCACGGCGTTCCTCCGGCTGCGCCACCTCGGCCTGGAGGACTCCGAGATCCAGGACGAGATCGCCGCCGCCGTCGCGGGCGCCCCGGTCGTGGCCGGGCTGGAGTCGCTGAGCCTGGCCATGGGCCTGCTGACCGACACCGGAGCCGAGGCGCTGCTGTCCGGTCAGCCCCTGACCCACCTGAAGAAGCTCGACCTGCACTACCACTTCTGCTCCGAGGAGATGGTCGAGCGCGTCCGGGCGGCCCTGCCCGGCGTGGCGGTGGACCTGGACGACCGGCACGTGTTCGACCCCGACGACGGCTTCTACGTCGAAGTGTCGGAGTGACCGCCCGCACGGCGGCGCGCGCCGGGCGGCCCACCCGAGTGGACGGCATTTGTCGGGCGGCACTGGTAGGACATGTCCCGACAGTGATCCGGAAAGGGACCCGATGACCATCCACGAACACCTGACCGAGTACGCCGGACTGCCCGTGGCGGGGTACGGCCCGGACGACGACCTCCTCGCCGAGGCCGTCGCCTCGCCGTCCTCGTACGCGTGGGCCGTCCGCACCTCCTACGACGAGGGCGACTTCGCGGACGTCTTCGCCCGGTTCCGCGAGGAGGTCGACACCAGCCAGGTCACGGCGCTGATCATCGGCTACTGGGGGGCGTCCTACGACGCGGGCAGCGCCGACGTCGGGGCGCTGCTCGCCGAGGCCGCCCCCGCCTTCCCGGCGCTGCGGTCGCTGTTCGTCGGCGACATCGTGATGGAGGAGGCGGAGGTCTCCTGGATCGAGCACGGCGACATCACGCCGGTCCTCAACGCCTACCCCGACCTGGAGCGCCTCGACGTGCGCGGCTCCCAGGACCTGGTCCTCGAACCGGTCAAGCACGGCGCGCTGCGCACGCTCCGGTTCGAGACCGGCGGGCTGCCCGCCGAGATCGTCCGGGCCGTGGGCGCCAGCGACCTGCCGAACCTCACCCGCCTGGACCTGTGGCTCGGCACCCAGAACTACGGCGGCGACGCCACGGTGGCCGACCTCGCGCCCGTGCTGTCCGGCGAGCGCTTCCCCGCCCTGCGCCGCCTCGGGCTCATGAACTCGGAGATCCAGGACGAGGTCGCCGTCGCCGTCGCGGGCGCCGCCGTCGTGGCCCAGCTGGAGACGCTCTCCCTCGGCATGGGCGTCCTGACGGACGCGGGCGCCGAGGCTCTGCTCGCCGGGCAGCCGCTCACCCACCTGAAGAAGCTCGACCTCGCGCACCACTTCCTCTCCGACGCCATGATGGAGCGCCTGCGCACGTCCCTGGAGGGCGTCGAGGTCGTGCTGGACGACCAGGAGAAGCCGGACGGCGACTTCTTCTTCATCGCCGTCTCGGAGTGACGCGGTGATCCGGGAGTCCTCCCTGACGGAGTTCGCCGGCCGGCCCGTCCACGACCTCGACGCGCCGGCCGACGGACAGTCCGACGACATCGCGGTCCCGGAGTGACCGTGTCCTTCACCGTCATCGGTTACCCGGGGGACCGGCGCGTCACGATGTTCGCGGACGCGTGCCGCGCCGCCGGTCTCGCCGCGCCGCACGTCGTCGGCTGGCCGGACGTGCTGCGCGGCGCGTTCTCGCTGCCCGCCGGGGTCCCGGTCCGGATCGACTCGCCCGGGGAGGACCCGGAGGCCGACGCCCTGCTGCGCGGGGGAGCGGCGCCGACCCTCACCGGCGGCGGGGCCCGCTGGTACGCGGGGTTCGTCGCCGGCCTGGACCGGATCGCCGACGCGGCGCGCGCCGCCCGCGCGCCGCTGCTGAACGATCCGGACGAGGTCGCCGTCATGTTCGACAAGCGGCTCTGCCACGCCCGGCTGGCCGCCGCCGGAGTCCCCGTCCCGCCCGCCCTGACCGGCATCGACGGGTACGCGACGCTGCGCGCCCGGATGGCGGAGGCGAAGGAGCGCCGCGTCTTCGTCAAGCCCGCGCACGGCTCGTCCGCCTCCGGAGTCATCGCCCTGGAGACGGCCCCGGCCCTCTCCTCCCCGACCGGCCCTACGGGCGCGACCGGCAGGGCCGGCACGCGGATCAAGGCGGTCACGTCGGCGGTGCGGCGGCCGGACGGGTTCCACAACTCGCTGAACGTCCGGACGTATCGGACGGAGGAGGAGGTCGCCGCGCTCGTCGACGCCCTCGCCCCGGACGGACTGCACGTCGAGCGCTGGATGCCGAAGGCCGGGCTGGACGGGCGCGTCCTCGACCTGCGGGTCGTGGTGGTCGGCGGCGTCCCGACGCACGCGGTCGTCCGCACCAGCACGGTCCCGATGACGAACCTGCACCTCGGCGGGCGTCGCGGCGACCTCGGCACCGTCCGCGCCGCGCTCGGCGCGGACGGCTGGCGCGAGGCGATGGACGTGTGCGCCCGCGCCGCCGCGTGCTTCCCGCGCAGCCTGATGGTCGGCGTGGACCTGCTCGTCGGCGTCGGCTGGCGGCGGTTCGCCGTCGGCGAGGTGAACGCGTTCGGCGACCTGCTGCCGGGCCTCCCCGGCCTCCCGGACGGACCGGCCACCGGAGTCGACACCTACACTGCCCAGGTCAGAGCCGCTATGTCTGCCTTGCCGGGATACGAATGCGCGACATGAACCAGATCGTCGGCACCCACGACGTGGTGCTGGTGACCCTCGACACGCTGCGCCTCGACGTCGCCGAGGAACTGCTCGCCGCGGGGGAGACGCCGAACCTCGCCGCCGTCCTGCCGGGCGGCCGCTGGGAGCGGCGGCACACACCTGGCAGCTTCACCTACGCCGCGCACGCCGCGATGCTCGCCGGGTTCCTGCCGACGCCCGTGGAGCCCGGTCCGCATCCCCGGCTCTTCGCCGCGGCGTTCCCCGGCAGCGAGACCACCGCGCCCGGCACCTGGACGTTCGACGCCGCCGACCTCCCGACCGGTCTCGCGCGGGCCGGGTACCACACGGTCTGCGTGGGCGGCGTCGGCTTCTTCAACAAGGCCACGCCGCTCGGCTCGGCGCTGCCGTCGCTGTTCGCCGAGAGCCACTGGGAACGGTCCTTCGGCGTCACCGACCCCTCCAGCCTGGACCACCAGATCGCCCGCGTCGAGGCGTCGGTCGCCGCGCTCGACCCGCAGCGGCGGTTGTTCCTGCTGCTCAACGTGTCCGCGCTGCACCAGCCCAACTGGTTCTACCTGGACGGCGCGACGCGGGAGTCCGGCGACACCCGGGCCAGCCACGCCGCCGCCCTGCGGTACGTGGACGCCCGCCTGCCCCGGCTGCTCGGCGCGCTCCGCCGCCCCTCCCTCGTGATCATCTGCTCCGACCACGGCACCGCCTACGGCGAGGACGGCCACGTCGGGCACCGCATCGGCCACGAGGTCGTATGGACCGTCCCCTACGGAGAGTTCGTTCATTCATGACCAGCCCCTACCAGGGTTACGTGTACGCCTACCCGCACAAGACCGCCTACCGGCCGCTCGACCCCGCGCCGTCGCTGCGCTCGGTCTGGGAGCACGAGGACAAGAGCGCCCTCTTCCTCTACCTGCACATCCCGTTCTGCGAGATGCGCTGCGGCTTCTGCAACCTCTTCACGCGCACGGGCGCGTCGGAGGACCTGACGGACGCCTACCTGTCGGCGCTCGAACGCCAGGCGTCCGCGACGGCCGACGCGCTCGGCGACGCGGCCTTCGCGACGGCCGCGTTCGGCGGCGGCACCCCGACCTACCTGACGGCCGCCGAACTCGACCGGCTCTGCGACATCGCGTCCCGCTTCGCCCCGCTCGGCTCGGTGCCGCTCGGCGTCGAGACGTCCCCGGCGACCGCGACCCCCGACCGGCTGCGCGTCCTGCGCGACCGCGGGACGACCCGGATCTCCATCGGAGTGCAGAGCTTCGTGGACGCCGAGGCGCGGGCCGCCGTCCGGCCGCAGAAGCGCGCCGAGGTGGACGCCGCGCTCGACGCCATCCGCGACGCCGCGATCCCCGTCCTCAACATCGACCTGATCTACGGGATCGCGGGGCAGACCGCCGAGAGCTGGCGCTACTCGCTCGACACGGCGCTGTCCTGGAAGCCCGAGGAGGTCTACCTCTACCCGCTGTACAAGCGCCCGCTGACCGGCCTTTTCCGGCTCGGCCGCGACTGGGACGACCACCGCCTCGCGCTGTACCGGCAGGGCCGCGACCACCTGCTCGCCGCCGGGTACGAGCAGGTCTCCATGCGCATGTTCCGCCTCCCGGTCTCGTCCGTCGGGGACACCGCGCCGGTCGAGCCCGCGGCCGGCGACCGGGCCGTGCCGCCCGCCGGGGGCACCGAGTACTGCTGCCAGACCGACGGGATGGTCGGCCTCGGTTGCGGCGCCCGCTCCTACACGTCCGAGCTGCACTACTCGTTCGAGTACGCGGTCGGCGCGACGGAGGTCCGCGCGATCATCGACGACTACGTCCGCGCGGACTCCTTCGGGACGGCCCGCGTCGGCTTCCGCCTCGACGCCGCCGAACGCCGCCGCAGGCACCTCGTCCAGTCGCTGCTCCAGGCGTCCGGCCTCGACCGCGCCGCCTACCGCGCGCGCTTCGGAACCGACGCGATGGACGACTTCCCGGACGACCTGAAGGGCTTCGCCGACCGCGAGTGGCTGCACGTCGGTCCCGACACGCTGCGGCTGACACCCGAGGGCCTCGCCTACTCCGACGCCATCGGCCCGTCCCTCTTCTCCTCCGACGTGCGCGCCCTCATGGACGCCTACGAGGCCCGCTGATGCCCGCCGTCCCGCTCCCCGACCCGGTGGCCCTCGGCTCCGCGGGCTCCGGCCGCGCCGGCTCCGCGCAGCCGCGCGGCGACGGCCACCTGACGATCCTCTACCGCGGGCCGCTCGCGAGCTGCGACTACGACTGCCCGTACTGCCCGTTCGCCAAGCGCCGCGACAGCGTCGAACAGCTCCGCGCCGACCGCGCCGCGCTGGAACGCTTCGCCGCCTGGGTCGCGGCGGCGGACCATCCGGTGTCCGTCCTTTTCACGCCGTGGGGCGAGGGGCTCGTCCGGTCCTGGTACCGGCGGACGCTGGTCGAGCTGAGCCACCTCCCGCACGTCCGCCGCGTCGCGATCCAGACGAACCTCAGCCACCGGACCTCCTGGACGTCCGACGCCGATCCGGCCCGGCTGGCGCTCTGGGCCACCTTCCACCCCGGCCAGGTGCCCTACGAGCGCTTCCTCGGGAAGGCGCGCGACCTGGCCGAACGCGGCATCCGCTACTCGGTCGGCATCGTCGGGCAGCCCGAGCACCTGGCGGACGCGCGCCGCCTGCGCGCCGACCTGCCCGACCACATCTACCTGTGGGTGAACGCCGCCGAAGGACGCACCTACACCGACGCCGAAGCGGCCGACTGGACGGCCGTCGACCCGCTGTTCGGCCACAGCCGCCACCCGCACCCGAGCCTCGGCCGCGCCTGCCGCACCGGCGACGACGTCGTGTCCGTGGACGGCGACGGGACGGTCCGTCGGTGCCACTTCGTCCCGACCGTCCTCGGCAACCTCTACGACGGGAGTTTCCGGGCGGGACTCGGCCCCCGGCCGTGTCCGCTGGACATGTGCGACTGCCACATCGGTTACGTCCACCTGGAACCGCTCGGTCTCTACGACGTCTTCGCCGGAGGAATCCTGGAACGCATCCCGAACCTCGCCTGACCGTCCGGCCGACCGGAACCGGCATGAGCGCCTGATCGGCGTGAGCACACGATCGGCGTGAACCCGTTCGGGCGCTCGCGGCAAGACACTTCCGGAGAAGATCGTCTTCCGGGAGGCCCCATGACCGTCTGGCGTACGCTCGCCGTGCTCTCCATCGCCGGTGCGGCGCTCACCGTGTCCGGGAGCCTGGGCGCCTACGGCTACTACTACCGGCTCCAGGCGAGCGTCCACCACGAGGACCCCGACACGGTGCTCGGCAAGGACCGTCCGAAGAAGCTGAACAAGTCGGTCAACGTGCTGCTGATGGGATCGGACTCGCGCAGCGGCTCCAACGCCAAGTACGGCCGCGGCCACCAGAACGAGGCGCCGAAGGCCGACAGCGTGATCCTCGTGCACCTCGCCGCTGGCGGTGGACGCGCCTACGGCGTCAGCATCCCGCGCGACCTGATGGTGCCGATCCCGTCCTGCCCGCAGAAGAGGGGCCCGGCGACGCCGCCGCTCAGCCTCGCGATGTTCAACTCGGCGTTCGGACGGGGCGGGCCCACCTGCACGATCAAGACGGTGGAGAAGTTCACCGGCATCCACATCGACCACTTCGTGGAGGTCGACTTCGCCGGGTTCAAGGGGCTGACGGAGGCGGTCGGCGGCGTCCCGATCTGCCTGTCGAAGCCCGTGCACGACCGCCGGGCCGGCCTCGACCTGCCGCGCGGCAGGAGCGTCGTGAAAGGCGAGACGGCGCTCGGTTTCGTCCGCGCCCGCTACTCGCTCGGCGACGGCACCGACACCCAGCGGATGAAGCGGCAGCAGCAGTTCATGGCGTCGTTCGCGCACCAGGCGATGAGCGGCGGGGTGCTGGCCGACCCGTCCCGGCTGAACAAGCTGCTCACCTCGGGCGCCCGGTCGATGACGACCGACCGGGCGCTCAGCCTGTCGGAGATGCTGCGGCTCGCCCAGGGCATGCGAGGGATGTCGGCGGGCTCCCTGAAGTTCACCACCCTGCCGTCGGCGCCCTGGTCCCAGAACAGGAACCGCGTCGCCATGACCCCGGCCGCCGCGCCCTTCCTCGCCGCCATCCGCGAGGACCGCGACCCCATGGCCACGCTCAAGCCCACGACCAGGCCCACGGTCAGGCCCCGCAAGACGCGCCCGGCCTCCGTGAGGACGCCGCAAGGCGACGAGATCCGCGCCAGCGACGACATCTGCCGCAAGACCTGGGGCTGACCACCAGCCGACCGACCGTCCCCGAAGGGGGGAGCGCCGGGGCTCGGCCGGTGGACAGCCGACCGCCCACCAGCGCGATCGGCGAGGCCGGAGACGGACGCGCCGACGAGTCGTGCCACGCCCCGGCCCGCATGGGCTCCGGCGGCGGTGCGGGCTTCGGGCGGGTCAGGTCTGCTTGAGCGGGTTGTAGTCGGCCGCGTCCACGCCGAACGTCCACGCCACGCCCTCGCGCGCGGTGCGGGTGGTCGGCGGGACCCGCAGGTGGTACTGCCGGTAGGTGCCGTCCGGCTCGGGCGTCGAGTTGACCACCTCGACCATCACCACCGGCTCGTCGTCCGGCAGGTCGATGCGCCACAGCACGCCCGTCTCGTCCCGGTGCACCGGCTTGGCCCCGGTCTCGGCGAGATAGCGGTCGTAGCCGAAGATCTCCAGCATGACCCGGCGCAGCTCGGCGTTGCTCTCCCGGTCGATCCGGCGCAGCTCGGCGTTGCTCTCCCGGTCGATGCGCCCGACGTCCAGGTCGGTGAGCGAGTCGACGAAGCCGGGCGGGATCGGCATGCCGCGCCACGCGTGCAGCGCGAGGCCGTCGGGGAAGGCCAGCGCGGGGCCGTCGCCCCGGTGCAGCCGTCCCGGCTCGTCCCGGTGCAGCTCGGACGGGCGCTCGGAGATGATCACCAGCCGCTCGTACGGCCACCACCAGCCCGCGTTCCGCGCCACCTCGGCGAGGCCGGGCGGCGGCGTGCCGAGCGCGTCGAACTGCGCCAGCCACGCCGCGTCGTGCTGGCCCAGGACGGCGTCGAGCGTGGCCGCCCGCAGCACCGACTCGGCGGCCGAGCCCTCCTCGCCCGCGAGGTCGCCGACGGCCTGCCGGATCCGCAGGACGAGCTGCTGGACCTTGTCCCACATCGGCGCGGCCGTGCGCGACCAGGACCGCGCCCACCCCTGCGGCCCGAGCTCGCCGTAGGCGGCGGCGCGCGCGGCCTCCCACGGCCGCGTCCGGACGGTCTCGCGCACGCTCGCACCCGCGTCGTCCGGCATGTCCGGCAGGTCGAGCCCGGCCTCGCGCAGCACGTCGCCCTTGCCCGCGAGGACCGCGGCGGCGAGCGCGCCCTGCGCGGGCGAGCCCACCCACACGAACCGTTCGGGGGCGGCGAGCCCCGCGGCGGTGTAGGCGGCGGCGACGCCCGCTTCGGCTCGCGCCCGGTCGCCGGGGCCGGTGGCGAACGCCGTCGCCTCCCAGGACAGCATCAGGTTCGCGTGGTCCAACTCGTTCACGGTTCTCCAAGGGGGTTGTGGGGGCGAGCGCAGGAGGACGGACGGCGTCCAAGGGGAGCCGTGCGCCACGAGCGTGCGGATCATGAGGCAGGGGGGACCGGCGGGGGAGTGTGCGCCCGGGCCGGTGGGACGTGCCGGTGGGACGTGCCGGTGGGACGTGCAGATGGACGTGCCGACGGCGCGTACGGGGAAGGTCGAAGAGGAGGAGGCGGGACGGTCAGTCGGCGACGACGCGGACGGCCCCCGGTATGTACTCGCGTTGCCGGACCACCCGGTACCAGCCCTTGGGCAGCGAGATCGCCGCATGCTCCTCGTGCCCGAGGCGTCCACCGGAGGGCAGGTGCAGGTAGTCGGGCGCGAACGGGTCCGGGTCGCGGCGCAGCGTGCCCTCGCAGGTCAGGGCGTGCGCGTGGCCGGTGGCCTCGCCGAGCGCGAGCACCATGCGGCCCCGTCCGTCGCGCGCCGCGGGCGGCAGCTCCCGGATGGCCTGCGGCACCGAGTCCTCGGCCACCGGGACGATGAGGATGTCTCCCTGTCGGTACATGCCACGAACGCTAGACCGCCCCTCCGACAATTCCCGGGCCGCCGGACCGCGCGGACACATGCCTCGCGCACGCCCGACACACTCTGTCGGGAAGGGTGTGTCTGCGCTCGCTCAGAAGCCGCGCTCGCTCAGAAGCCGCGGGTGCGGCGTGCGGCCGGGCGCGCCCAGCGGCCGGACGCGCTGAGGCCGACGCTCTGGAACGCCCGGACGAGTTCGTTGCCGAGGTTGACGCCCGCGCCCAGCGCGAGCGCGACCGACAGCGCCGCGACCAGGGTCTGCGCCCCCTGCTGCGCCGATCCCGTGTTCAGCTCGACCATCCCCCGGTATAGGAGCGTTCCAGGGAGCAGCGGCGAGATCGCCGGGACGATGTACGGCAGCGACGGGGCGTGCCGCCGCCGCGCGAGCAGGCTGCCGAACACCCCCACGACGATCGCCGAGACCGCCGACGCCAGCACCGGGGTGACCTTCCAGTTCAGCAGGACGACGTACAGCACCCAGATCAGTCCGCCGCCGAGCGCCGCCGGGATCAGCACGTCGCGCGGGACGGCGAGGCAGACCGCGAAGGTGAGCGCGACGAGGGCCGCCGCGATGATCGGGACCGGCCGCAGCAGCGCGGGCGACACCGGCATGTGCGCGACGTTGATGTCCACGTTGAGCCGGACGGCGACGTACACGACGACGCCGAGCCCGGCGACGATCGCGGCGATGATGAAGAAGACCTCCAGCAGCCGCGCGCCCGCGCTGACGAGGTCGCCGGTGATGCCGTCCTGGACGGACGCCACGAGCGGGCGGCCCGGCAGCAGCGCCAGGATCGCCCCGGTCACGATCGTGGACGCGTGCGCCTGGTGGCCCGCGGCGATCACCAGCGCGGCGGCGGTCGCGGCGATCGCGGCGGCCACCGTCAGCTGGAAGAACTCGGCGACGCCGCGGCGGGCGAGCGCGGCGGCGGTCCGGTCGCCGAACAGGGTCGCCACGAACGCGGTCGCGGAGACCAGCGGCCCGCCGCCGACCAGGATCGACGCCGCCGCCGCGATCAGCCCGAGGCACACCACCATCAGCCATGCCGGGTAGGGCGCGCGCCCGCGCTTGATCTCGTTCAGCCGGGTGCGCGCCTCGTCCAGTTCGAGCATCCCGATGGACGCCTCCTGGACGAGCTTGTGCAGCGCGGTCAGCCGCCAGTAGGCCGGGGTACGCCGCCGGATCGCCCGCGCGCCCGTCACCGGGGGCGCGCCACTGCCGGGGTGCGCCGAGACCAGGATGCTGGTGAAGGTGACCTGGACCTCGGCGCGCGGGACCTCGTAGGCCAGGGCGAGGCTCAGCATCGCCTCGTTCACGCGCTCGGTGGACTCGCCGCTGGCCAGGAGCAGTTCGCCGACGCGCAGCGTCAGCTCGATCGCCCTGGGGTCGAAACTCTCGCCGGGTTCGTCCTCGGGGGGTTCGGGCGGGTTGCCGTCCATCAGGACCACCCAGCTTTGGCGCAACCGCTCCACTGTCCGACCCATGCCCGAACAAACCCTCCCGCCCCAGCGATCACGATCCTGCACGCAGGTTACCCATGTCGCATTGGTGCTATACCGTCCGCGTCCTCCCGGGACCCCTGCGCCAAGGGCGCTGATCAGGGCCTCGCTACGCTGGTGACGAAGATCGCACCGGGACGCCGGAGGGGCGGGCCCGGAGCGCCCACGGCATCGGGGGGGATCCGAGCGTGCGCGTCGCGCTGTTCGTGACCTGCGTCAACGACACGCTGTTCCCCGGGACGGGACGGGCGACCGTCCGGCTGCTCGAACGGCTCGGTTGCCGGGTCGAGTTCCCGGAGGCCCAGACGTGCTGCGGCCAGATGCACTTCAACACCGGCTACCGCGAGGACGCGATGCCCTTGGCGCTGAGGGTCGGGGAGGTGTTCTCCGGGTACGACGCGGTGGTCATGCCGTCCGGCTCATGCGCGGCGATGGTGCGCGAGTGGTATCCGGCTCTCGGCGTTGAAGTGCCGTCCGGCGTCTATGAGCTGTCCGAATTCCTGGTGGACGTGTTGAAGGTCAAAGATGTAGGGGCCTACTTCCCGCACACCGTCACCTACCACCCGACATGCCATTCCCTGCGTTCCCTGCGTGTGGGAGACCGACCGCACTCGCTGCTCTCCGCCGTCCGGGGGCTGACGCTGCTGCCGTTGGGCGGAGCCGACGAGTGCTGCGGTTTCGGTGGGACGTTCTCTCTGAAGAACCCGGCCGTGTCCGCGGCCATGTGCACCGACAAGGTCCGCAACGTGCTGGACACCGGCGCCGAAGTCCTGTGCGCGACCGACAACTCCTGCCTGATGCACATCGGCGGGACGATGCGCCGGGAACGCGCGGGCGTACGGATGATGCACCTGGCGCAGATCCTCGCGTCGACAGAGGAGGACCCGGCATGAGCTCGACCTTCGTGGGGATGCCGCCGTTCCCCAAGGCGGCCTCCCGCGCCGTGGGCGACGCCCAGCTACGGCACAACCTCCGCAAGGCCACGCACACGATCCGCGACAAGCGCGCGGCCGTGGTGGCCGAGCAGCCCGACTGGGCCGCCCTGCGCGCCGCCGGGGCCGCGGTGAAGACGCGGGTCCTGCGCCACCTGGACGGTTACCTGGAGCAGTTGGAGGCGGCCGTCGAGCGGGCGGGCGGCCATGTGCACTGGGCCGCCGACGCGGCGGAGGCCAACCGGATCGTCATCGACCTCGTGCGCGCGACGGGGGAGACCGAGGTCGTCAAGGTCAAGTCCATGGCCACCCAGGAGATCGATCTCAACGAGGCGCTGGCCGAGGCCGGGATCACCGCGTACGAGACCGACCTGGCCGAGCTGATCGTTCAGCTGGGGGACGACCGGCCGTCGCACATCCTCGTCCCGGCCATCCACCGGAACCGGGCCGAGATCCGGGAGATCTTCCGGGTGGCGATGGCGGCGTGGGGCCGTCCCGCTCCCGACGACCTCACCGACGATCCACGCGCCCTGGCGGAGGCCGCCCGCCTCCACCTGCGCGAACGGTTCCTCACCGCGAAGGTCGGCATCTCCGGGGCCAACTTCGCGGTCGCCGAGACCGGCACCCTCGTCGTCCTGGAGTCCGAGGGCAACGGCCGCATGTGCCTGACCCTGCCGGAGACCCTGATCTCGGTCGTCGGCATCGAGAAGCTCGTTCCCACATGGCGGGACCTCGAAGTGTTCATGCAACTGCTGCCGCGATCCTCCACGGGCGAGCGCATGAACCCCTACACGTCCATGTGGACCGGGGCCGCCGAAGGGCAGGACTTCCACCTGGTCCTGCTGGACAACGGCCGCACGAAGGTGCTGGCGGACGGGGTGGGACGCCAGGCGCTGCGCTGCATCCGCTGCTCGGCCTGCCTGAACGTGTGTCCGGTGTACGAGCGGACGGGAGGCCACGCCTACGGTTCGGTGTATCCCGGGCCCATCGGCGCGATCCTGACTCCGCAGTTGCGCGGCCTCGGTTCAGAGCTGGACGCGTCCCTTCCCTATGCGTCCACCCTCTGCGGGGCCTGCTACGACGTCTGCCCGGTGGCGATCAACATCCCGGAGGTGCTTCTGCACCTGCGCGCCAAGGTCGGTGCTTCGGGCGCGCACAAGGTCGAGAAACTGACCATGCGCGCCGCCCGGCGGGTGCTCTCCTCTCCCGCGCTGCTGGCCGCGAGTCAACGCACCGCCGGCCGCTTCCGCCGGCTGACCCCGCGCCGCCTCCCCGGCCCCTTGGCGGCATGGACGGATACCAGGGACGTACCGGCGCCCCCACCGCAGTCGTTCCGCGAGTGGTGGGCCTCTCGGGAGGAGCAGAAATGAGCTCGCGAGAGACGATCCTCGCGCGCGTGCGATCGGCGCTCGCGGACATCCCCTTCGCCGAGACACCGGACGCGGTTCCCGTGCCCCGTGACTACGCCCGGACGAGAACCGGGCCCGACCTGATCGAGCTGCTGCGGGACCGGCTCGTCGACTACCGCGCCACCGTCCACCTCGACACCCCGGTCGCCGAACTCGCGCGCGCACGAGGGCGGCTCATGGTTCCGCCGGGTACGCCGGACGAATGGCTTTCGGGGGTGGACGTCGTCCGCGACGACCCGCCCCTCTCGCCCGCCGAACTCGATCGACTGGACGGCGTCCTCACCGGCTGCGCCGTCGCCATCGCGGAAACCGGGACGATCGTGCTGGACGGCGGCGAGGCCCAGGGACGCCGGGCCCTGACCCTCGTCCCCGACCACCACCTGTGCGTGGTGCGCCGGGACCAGGTGGTCCGGACCGTGCCCGAGGCGCTGGAACGGCTGGACCCGACGCGTCCGCTGACCTGGATCAGCGGGCCTTCCGCCACCAGCGACATCGAGCTGAACCGGGTCGAGGGCGTGCACGGGCCGCGCACCCTGGAGGTCGCGATCATCTGATCACCCGCGCGGGCCCCGGCGGGCCGGGGCGCGTTATCCACAGAACGCGGTTCTGGTGCTGGGGCGTCGGTGACGGCTGGTACCAAGGAGGCATGACTGACGCGACGACGACCGACGCCCTCCGCGACGACGCGGAGCGCTGCCTGCGCGGCCTGGCCGGGGCGGGCGCCCGGCTCCGCGACGACCAGTGGACCGCCATCCGCGCCCTGGTCGTCGAACGCCGCCGCGCCCTGGTCGTCCAGCGCACCGGCTGGGGCAAGTCCGCGGTCTACTTCGTCGCCACCCGGCTGCTCCGCGACCGCGGTGCGGGCCCCACCGTGATCGTCTCGCCGCTGCTCGCGCTGATGCGCAACCAGATCGAGGCCGCCGAGCGCGCCGGCATCCGCGCCCGCACCGTCAACTCCGCCAACACCGACGCCTGGGACACGGTGTTCGCCGAGGTCGAGGCGGGCGAGGTGGACGTCCTGCTGGTCAGCCCCGAACGCCTCAACAACCCCGACTTCCGCGACCAGGTCCTGCCCCGCCTCGCCGCCGGCGCCGGGCTGGTCGTGGTCGACGAGGCGCACTGCATCTCCGACTGGGGCCACGACTTCCGGCCCGACTACCGCCGCCTGCGCACCCTGCTCGCCGACCTCCCGCCCGGCATCCCCGTCCTCGCCACCACCGCCACCGCGAACGCCCGCGTCACCCAGGACGTCGCCGAGCAACTGGCCGGCGTCCACCCCTCCGACCCCACCGACCCCACCGCCCCCTCGGATACCGCGCCCCTGGCCACGGACCCCGCGGCAGGGACGGGCGCGGAGGCGGTGGCGGCCCTGGCGTCCGAGGGGGCGCTGGTCCTCCGCGGCCCGCTGCAGCGCGACTCGCTGCACCTGTCGGTGGTCGAGCTGCCCTCGGCCGACCGGCGGGTGGCCTGGCTCGGCGAGCAGCTCGACGCGCTGCCCGGCTCCGGCATCGTCTACACCCTCACCGTCGCCGCCGCCCACGAGATCGCCGGGTACCTGCGCGACCGCGGCTTCGCCGTCGCCGCCTACTCCGGGCAGACCGACCCCGAGGAGCGCCTCCAGGCCGAGCGCGACCTGCTCGACAACAAGCTCAAGGCGCTGATCGCCACCAGCGCCCTCGGCATGGGCTTCGACAAGCCCGACCTGGGCTTCATCGTGCACGTCGGCGCGCCCCAGTCGCCCGTGGCCTACTACCAGCAGATCGGCCGTGCGGGCCGTGGCGTCGACCGCGCCGAGGTGATCCTCCTCCCCGGCCGGGAGGACCGCGACATCTGGGCCTACTTCGCCGGCCTCGCCTTCCCGCCCGAGCCGGTCGTCCGCACCACCCTGGAGGTCCTCGCCGCGGCGGGCCGGCCGCTGTCCACCTCCGCGCTCGAACCGATGGTCGACCTCGGCCGCTCCCGCCTGGAGATGATGCTCAAGGTCCTGGACGTGGACGGCGCCGTCCACCGCGTCAAGGGCGGCTGGGAGTCCACCGGCCGCCCCTGGGAGTACGACCGCGCCCGCTACCAGCGGGTCGCCGCCGAGCGCGAGCGCGAGCAGCGCGCGATGCTCGACTACATCGCCACCACCGGCTGCCGGGAGGAGTTCCTGCGCCGTCAGCTCGACGACCCGGCCGCCGCCCCCTGCGGCCGCTGCGACAACTGCACCGGCGTCCACCGTCCGGCCGAGGTCTCCGCCGAGAGCACCGCCGGCGCCCGCGACCGCCTCCACCGCCCGGGCGTGGACGTCCAGCCCCGCCGCATGTGGCCCACCGGCGTCAAGGACGACCTGGGCGTCTCGGGCCGCATCCCGGCCACCGAGCAGGCCGAGGAGGGCCGCGTCCTCGGCCGCCTCACCGACATCGGCTGGGGCAACCGCCTGCGCGCCCTGTTCGCCGACCAGGCCCCCGACACCGACGTCCCGCCGGACATGTTCGACGCCGTGGTGAAGGTCCTGTCCGCCTGGGACTGGAGCACCCGTCCGGCCGCCGTGGTCTCGGTCGGCTCCCGCAGCCACCTCCGCCTGGTGACCAGCCTCGCCGCCCGGCTCTCCGAGATCGGCCGCCTGCCCTACCTCGGCGAACTCACCCCTGTCGGCGATCCCGGCCCACGCCGCCACAACAGCGCCCAACGCCTCCGCTCGGTCTGGACGTCCCTCGCCCTCTCCGACGAACTCGCCGACGCCGTGGTCCGGGCGGAGGGCCCCATCCTCCTGGTGGACGACCGCATCGACACCGGCTGGACCATGACCGTCGCCACCCGTCTGCTCCGCCAGGCCGGCGCCCCCGCCGTCCTCCCCCTGGCCTTGGCGGTCCCGTCCTGACCCACCCAACGCAGCCCACCCGAAGGGAGCATCGATGAACGAGCCCCACCCGCCCTAGACGGCAATCAACACCACCCATTTGGCTCTCCCCTCGCTGTCCGCCCATGACCCTCCGGACGTTTTCTGGACGGCCCTCCGCCCTGCGCCGCCGGACCGAACGCTCACGGCCGCCGCCGCTCGGCGAGACCGTATCCGGCGCGCCGCGGGGCCTGGGGGCACATCTCGGGAGGTCGGCGTCGTGCGGGAAAGCGGAGGGCTGTAGCTTGCCGGGGTGAAAAATGATGTCGAACTGGTGATCTTCGACTGCGACGGCGTGCTCGTGGACAGCGAGCCCATCGCGGTGCGGGTGCACTCGGCGGTGCTGACCGAGCTGGGCTGGGCCGTGAGCCATCAGGACGTGATGGAGCGCTTCGTCGGCCGCTCCACGGCGTCCATCAACGAGATGATCGAGGCGCAGCTCGGGCCCGAGCTGACGGTCGAGGCGGAGCGCCGGTTCAAGCGGCTCCACGCGGAGGCGGTGGACACCGAACTGCTGGCCGTCGAGGGCATCGAGGAGGCGCTGGACGGGATCGGGCTGCCGTTCTGTGTGGCGTCCAGCGGCAGCCACGACAAGATGCGGCACACGCTCGGCCGCACCGGCCTGCACGCGCGCTTCGAGGGCCGGATCTTCAGCGCGACGCAGGTCGCGCGCGGCAAGCCGGAGCCGGACCTGTTCCTGTTCGCCGCCGAGCAGATGGGCGTACGGCCCGAAGCCTGCGTGGTCGTCGAGGACAGCCGGTACGGGGTCCAGGCCGCGCGCGCCGCGGGCATGCGCTCGTTCGGCTACGCGGGCGGCCTCACCCCCGCCGAATGGCTCGAAGGCCCGGGAACGATCGTCTTCGACGACATGCGCAAGCTCCCCGAACTCATCGACCAGCTCCGCCTGACCGGCTGACCGGCTGACCACCTGACCGCCTGATCGTTCCGCGTGACCGCCTGACCGGCTGCGTGATCCCCTTGGCCGCCTATCATCCGATCGCCTCACCTGGCGGTTGGATGGCGTGGGCCGTCTGCGGCGGGGCTGGTGGGAGCCTTCCTTGTGCTGGCGGAGACGTGACGGCTTCTCCAGCCGCGGCCTGCCGTTGCGCTCTACGAGCGGACGCGGGTCACCATTCGGGGGCGGTGAGGAGGGCGGCCAGGTGGTCGGCGGTCGCGGCGATGGCGTCGAGGGCGGGGCCGCTGCGGACGACGGTGAAGCCGTGCCGGCGGGCCCAGAACGCCGCCTGGACGGCGTGCAGCTGAGCCCAGCGGTGGACGCGGTCGCGGTCGAGTTCGGCCGATTCGGCGAAGAGGGCGATCGCTCGGCGGAACGCCCTGCCGTGGTCGTCGGACCGCAGCAGGGACAGGGCCCGCGCCTTGAGGAGCGGTCCGATGTCGTAGGCCGGATCTCCCGCGCAGCCCTTGGGGTCGATGGCCAGCCAGGGCTCACGCTCCCCACGCAGGACGTTCCCGGGGTGCAGATCTCCGTGGACGAGGGTGTCCGGCTGGCTGCCTCCGAGATCCTCGGCGGTCGCAATGGCGGCGTCCACGACCCGCCGGGGCATCCCGTGCGGCAGTTGCTCGGCGTCCTTGCGCAACTGGTCGGCCCACGCGGCGGCCTGGTCCCGCAGCCGGGGGACGTCCGGGGGAGCGGGGACGGCGAGCCGGCGGCCGAGCCTCCCCGCGACCCGGATGATCTCGTCGTCGTCCCCGAGAGCGTCGAGGGTGGACGGGCCCGCCCGCTCCAGCAGCATCGCGAACCGCGCGTCGTCGCGTTCGTGGAGCAGCACCGCCCCGCGGCCCGCCCACGCCGCGAACGCGTCCGGCTCGTGCACGTTGCCCGGATGTGTGAACGACACCTTGAGGACGCGAGGTCCGCCGGGCGCCCGCACGGGGACGACGATCCCCACCCCGCCGTGCAGGACGGCTCCGTCCGGGACGCACTCCCAGCGGCACAGCAGCTCGTCCACGATCCGCGGCAGCCCGGCGAGCCAGCGTGCTCCGGATTCGCCCTCCCGGGCGACCGTGGCGTCCGCGAACGCCTGCGGCACGTCGATCATCGGAGTCCTCTGCGCGGCGACGACAGGACCCGGCGGCCGGAGGGGCCGCGGACCCGGGCGTCGTGGGTCAGTGGATGGGGTTGTCCAGCACGTCCAGCGACGGGCGGGCGCCGAGGTGCTGGAGGGCCTGGGCGGCGAGGCGGTTGCCGGACGCCAGGGCCTCGGCCGGGGGCTTGCCGTCGAGCCACGGCGGCAGGAAGCCCGCGATGAACGCGTCGCCCGCGCCGGTGCCGTCCACGATCTTCTCGACCGGGTCGGCGGCGACGGTGACGGCGTCCGGGCGGCCGTTGGTGTACCAGAGCGAGCCCTCCGCGCCGTTCTTGATCACGACCTGGGGGTACCAGGCGGTGAGCACCTTGGCGGCGGCCTCGGGGTTGTCGCGGCCGGTGAGGACCTCGGCCTCGGCGGCGTTGACGACCAGCAGCCGGGCGCCCTGCGTCCACTCCAGGAACGGCTCGGCGCCCATCCGCTTGAGCGGCGAGGACGACGCGCCGTCCACCGACACCGACATCTGCGCCTGGCGGGCGAGGTCGAGCGCGTGGATGGCGGCCTTGCGGGAGCCCTCGTTGATCAGCGAGTAGCCGGAGAGGTGGAAGTGCACGCCCTGGGTGAACAGGTCCTTGCAGCGCTCGATGTCCTCGGGGAGCAGCGCGCTGTTGGCCCCGGGGTCGGACAGCATCGTGCGGTCGCCCTTGTGCGTGACCAGGACCACGCAGGTGCCGGTCGGGCGCTCGGAGTCCATCACCAGGCGGGCGTCGACGCCGGAGCCCATCAGCTCCATGTCGCGGTTGCGGCCCGCGATGTCGGAGCCGCGGCGGCCGACGAAGGCGACCTCCGCGCCCTCGAGCGCGAGCCAGGCCGCGACGTTGGCGCCGGACCCGCCACCATGGCTGGTGACGGCCGCGGGCGTGTCGCTGCCCTTCGCGAGGGGGTAGGCGGCACGTGCCACGGTGTCGGTCATCAGGTCGCCAACCACGACTACCCGGGTCATGGGGTCATCACCTCGATCAACACGGCCCGCATGAGCGGCGGAGTGGGCGTAGGCAGGGCGTTGGGCGGAGTTCGCGCGGGGCAGGGCGTAGGCACGACCGTAACAGCTCTTGACCTCAGATGAGGTCTCGAACGCGCGGCGATGCCCGAGGGCATGCCGCCGCGCGCCGTCCGGACCGGTGCATTCACGGTCGAGGCGGGCGCGGGCCACGGCGGCCCGTGGCCTAGTCTCGGGTGCGTGAGCGGGGAGAGCAAGCGGGACCAGCCGGACCAGCGTGACTATCCGGACCACTGGGAGGCCGACGTCGTCCTCACCGACGGCGGCACGGCGCACCTGCGGCCGATCCGGCCGGAGGACGCCGACCTCCTGCGGTCCTTCTACGCCCGGCTGTCGGCGGAGACGATCTACTACCGGTTCTTCTCGCCGCGCCCGCACCTGTCCGACCGTGAGATCGCGCACTTCACCACCGTCGACCACGACCGCCGGGTCGGGCTGATCGCCACGATCGGCGGCGACATGGTGGCGGTCGTCCGGTACGACCGGCTCACCGACCGCCCCGAGACGGCCGAGGTCGCCTTCCTCGTCGAGGACGCGCACCAGGGCCGCGGCCTCGGGGCCGTCCTGCTGGAGCACATCGCCGCCGCCGCCCGCGAGCGCGGCCTGCGCCGCTTCGTCGCCAGCGTCCTGCCCGACAACCGCCGGATGACGCGGGTCTTCCGGGAGGCGGGCTACCGGGCCGAGCAGCGCTTCGAGGACGGCGTGATCGAGCTCGTCCTCGACCTCGAACCCACCGAGACGTCCGTGGAGGTCACGTCCGCGCGCGAGCACCGGGCCGAGGCGCGGTCCATCCAGCGGCTCATGACCCCTCGTTCGGTCGCCGTCGTGGGCGCCAGCCGGGCCGAGCACAGCGTGGGCCAGACCGTCCTACGGAATTTGCTCGGCGGGGACTTCACCGGACCCGTATATCCCGTGCACCCCACGGCAAAGGCCGTTGCGGGAGTGCGCGCGTACGAGTCCGTCCTCGACATCCCGGACGACATCGACCTGGCGGTGGTGGCCGTCCGGGCGAACGCCGTGCACGAGGTCGTGGAGCAGTGCGCCAGCAAGGGCGTCCATGGGCTCGTCGTGGTTTCGTCGGGATTCGGTGAAGCCGGGCCGGAGGGACGTGCGCGGCAGGAGGAACTCGTCCGCCTGGCACGCGCCTGGGGGATGCGTGTGGTCGGGCCCAACTGCCTTGGCATCGCCAACACCGACCAGGACATCCGCCTGAACGCGACCCTCGCGCCAACGCTCCCCGGACGTGGCCCAGTGGGGTTCTTCTCGCAGTCCGGCGCGCTGGGCACCGCGATCCTGCAGCGGACGGCCGAACGCGGGATCGGCCTCTCCACGTTCGTCTCGGCCGGAAACCGCGCCGACGTCTCCGGCAACGACCTCATGCAGTACTGGGAGGAGGACCCGGCCACCAAGGCCGTCCTGCTCTACCTCGAATCCCTGGGAAACCCGCGCAAGTTCGCGCGCCTGGCCCGGCGGTTGTCGCGGCGCAAGCCGATCGTCGCGGTCAAGAGCGGACGCAGCACGCAGGGCGTCCCGCTCGGGCACGCGGCGCGCGCGCTGAGCCTGCCCGACCACGCCGTGAGCGCGCTGTTCGCGCAGGCGGGGGTCATCCGGGTCGAGGACCTCTCCGAGCTGTTCGACGTGGCCCAGCTGCTCGCCTACCAGCCGCTCCCGGCCGGGGACCGCATCGCGATCATCGACAACTCCGACTCGCTGGGCCTGCTCGCCCAGGACGCGGCGGTCGCCCACGGCCTGCGCGTCCGCCCGCCGGTGGACCTGGGCCCCCTCGCGGACGCGGACGCGTACGAGGCGGCCCTCGCGACCGCGCTGCGCGACGAGAACGTGGACGCCGTCGTCGCGCTGTTCACCCCGCCCACGATCGGCGGCTACGACGTGCGCGTCCCGGAGAAGATCCTGCGGCTGGCGGCCGGGTCGTCCAAGCCGATCGTGGCGACCTACCTGGGCCACAAGGGCATGCCCGCCGACCTGCGGATCACCGCGCCGGACGGCAGCGCCGCCGCCGGATCCGTGCCGTCCTACCCGGCCCCCGAGGACGCCGTCCGGGCGCTGGCCTACGTGATCCGGTACGCGCAGTGGCGGCAGCGCCCGCCGGGCCGCGTCCCCGACCAGGTCACCCCGGAGGACCGCCGCCGCGCCCGCGCGCTGGTCGGCGGCTGGCTGTCCGGGCTGCCCGTGGACGCCGCCCCCGTCGCCGCCTCGCGCGCACAGGCCGCCGAGCTCCTGGCCTGCTACGGCATCGCCGTCGCGGACGCCGACCCGTCGCCCGACCCGTCCGCCGAGGCGCTTCTCGGCGGGGAGGGCCTGCGCGGGCCTGAGCCGGACCGTGACGGCCCGGGGGTGCCCGTCCGGATCGTGACCTCGGAGGACCCGTCGTTCGGCGCCGTGGTGTCGTTCGGGCTCGCGGACGAGACCGCCGCGCTGCTGGACGACCGCGCCTACCGGCTCGCGCCGCTCACCGACGCCGAAGCGGCCGAGATGGTCCGCGCCATCCGGACCGCGCCGCTGCTGCTGGGCCACCGGGGCGCGGAACCGGTGGCCGTGTCCGCCGTGGAGGATTTGCTGCAGCGCGTCGCGCGGCTCGGCGACGACCTGCCCGAGGTCGCCCGGCTGGAGCTGAACCCGGTGGTCGCGGACGCGTCCGGGGTCTCGGTGCGCGGCGTCCGGTTGCGCCTGCAACGACCCATGGGTCCCCGCCCCGAACTCGGCCCCCGCCGCCTCGGCTGAGCGGGCCGAACCCGATCAGAATCGGCTGATCAGAGTCGGCTGAGCGGAGCCGGCTGGGTGGAGGCCCGCTTCAGCCCACGGCGAACGAGGTTCCGTCCGAGCACGGCACCGACCAGGGCCGGTAGGACCTGGCCGCAGGCTCAGAAGGCGCTTCGTCGCCGGAGTCGGAGCTCTGTCAGGACGGCGGGCCCGGAGCCGGGCCGGGCTCAGGGGGCACCGGATCCGGCGCGGGACCCGGCGGCACCGGATCGGGCGCCGGCCCCGGCGGGACGGGGTCGGGCGCCGGGCCTGGCGGGACCGGCCCCGGCGAC
>NZ_QURH01000071.1 GCF_003428695.1 Actinomadura logoneensis | reverse complement strand
CCCCCGGCGCCGAGCGCGATGGCCGCCGCCGCGGCGACCAGCGCCAGCCGCCGCCTCGCGCTCCATCCCCACCGGCCGCGCGGCGGGACCGGGCCGGAGGACCCGGGATTACCGAAGAAGGCGGGATTACCGAAGGACGCAGCATCACCGAAGGACGCAGAGGCATCGAAGGACGCAGGGGCACCGATGGCGGCCGACCCGCCGAACGGCCCAGGGCCGCCGGACGGGGCCGGGTCGCGGAAGAAGGCGGGGCCGCCCGGCGGGGGCCGGTCCGCCCCGGCATCGGAGGGGACTCCTGGCCCACCGGGCACTCCGCCTGGCGGAGCGGTGGGCAGAGGAGCCGCGGGCCCTGCCGTGCCGGCCGGTGCCGCCGGAGCGGGGAGTCCCGTCCGGTGCGGCCCCGCCTGCGGGGACGGGACGGGGCGCTGGCCGGTCCGGGACGGCTCGACGGGGATCGAGCCGTCCCGGACCGTGGTGGGCGCGTCCGGGATGCCTTGCCACGGGGACGGCTCGGCGGGCCCGGACGGCCCGGTTCCGGCATCCGGCGGTTCGGGGTTCCGCCGGGCCGCTGGAGGAGGTCCGACCGGGGTCCGGCGATGGGCGTCCGGGTGCGGCGCGGAGTCCGCGAGCGGTGCACCGTCCGGGCGAGGAGCCGATTCCTGCTGGTCGTAGCCCATCGGGTGCCCCCTGTCGTTCCGTCGGTTCCAGGATGGACGACGGGACTGAGCCCGCCCTGCACTGAGCCTGAAAGTCTTCTGAACGCGGACGCGGCCGTGGCGTCGGCGCGCCGTCCGGCCGGGCGCGGAGCCCGGGCCGTCCGGGCGGGGGCCCGGTCAGTCCGGGGCGAGGGGGAGGATGACGCGGAAGGTCGCACCGGCCCCGGCGGCGGTGTCCACCTCGACGCGGCCCTGGTGCGCGGCGACCAGCGCGGCGACGATGGCGAGGCCGAGCCCGGTGCCGCCGTCCTCCCGGCTGCGGGCCTTGTCGGCGCGGTAGAAGCGCTCGAAGACCCGCTCGGCCTGCTCCGGCGAGAGGCCGGGTCCCTGGTCGGCGACCTCGCAGACCGCGGCCGTCGCGCCGGCCAGCGTGCCGGGGCGCAGCCGCACCTCGATCGGCGTCCCGTCCGGCGTGTGCACGATCGCGTTGGTCAGCAGGTTGCCGAACACCTGCCGCAGCCGCGGCTCGTCGCCGAGGATCTGGTAGGCCAGGCCGCTCTCGACGTCCAGCTCGACCGAGCGGTCCGGGGCGAGCACGCGCGCCTCCTGGACGGCCTCGGCGGCGACCGCGAGCAGGTCCACCGGACGCCGCTCCACCGGACGCTGCCGGTCGAGCCGGGCCAGCAGCAGCAGGTCCTCCACCAGCAGCCCCATCCGGGACGCGGTCTCCTCGATGCGCCCGATCAGCCGGTCCAGCTCGGCCGGGCTGCGGGCCGCGCCCTGCCGGTAGAACTCGGCGAACCCGCGGATCGCCGTCAGCGGGGTGCGCAGCTCGTGCGAGGCGTCCGCGACGAACCGGCGCATCCGCTCCTCCGAGCGCAGCGCGTTCTCCTCCGACCGCCGGGCCGCCTCCTCCGAGCGGCGGGCGGCGGCCTCCGACCGCGCCTGCGCGCCGAACGCCGCCTCGATCTGGCTCAGCATCGAGTTGAAGGACGCGCCGAGCCGTCCCACCTCGGTGGCGGGGTCGGCGTCCGGCACGCGCCGGGACAGGTCGCCGCGCGCGATCGCCTCGGCGGTCGCCTCCATCGTCCGCAGCGGGCGCAGGCTGGCGGTGACGACCAGCGCGGCGAGCGCGCCGAGCCCGCCGAGCACCAGGACGCCCACGGTGATGTCGATCGTGACGAGCTGCCGGACGGTGTCGCGGACGTCCTTGAGGTTGCGTCCCACCACGACGACGTCGCCGGAGCGGGTGGTGAACGCCAGGACCCGCCACACCGCGTCCCGGCCGGCGCCCCGCGTCGTGAAGATCTCGTCCTCGCGACGGATCGCCTCCGCCCGGCCGACCGGCGGCAGGGAGCGCGGATCGACGCCGTAGCCCTGGTAGTTGATCGTGGGCGGCCCGTCGGTCCCGTCCGACCACACCTGGAGGTACATGACGTCCGGCAGGTTCCGGGGGAAGTCGTGGCGCAGGGTCAGCCCGGCCTGGACCTTCTTGCCGGTGCTCTGGAGCTGCTCGTCGGCCTGCTGCATCATGTAGCCGCGCAGCGCCGTGCTGCCCGCCGCGCCCATCACGGTCAGCCCGAGGGCCACCAGGACGAGCATCCCGACGATCAGCTTGGCCCGGAGCGGAACCCGCAGGAACGCCCGCCGCCCCCGCGCCCGCAGCTCACCGAACGTCCCGCCTCCGGGACCGCGGGGCCCGGCGGGCGGCCCCATCATCCCTGGTCGGGCGGTTCGCGCAGGACGTAGCCGACGCCGCGCAGGGTGTGGATCAGCCGCGGCTCGACGTTGTCGACCTTGCGGCGCAGCGCGGAGACGTAGGACTCGACGATCCCGGCGTCACCGCGGAAGTCGTAGTTCCAGACGTGGTCGAGGATCTGCGCCTTGGACAGCACGCGGCCCGCGTTGGCCATGAAGTAGCGCAGCAGCTTGAACTCGGTCGGCGAGAGCTGGATGACCTTGCCGCCGCGCCACACCTCGTGGGTGTCCTCGTCCAGCTCGACGTCGGCGAAGACCAGCCGCGGCGGGGGCTCGGAGACGCCGCCGCGGAACCGCCGCAGGACGGCCCGGATCCGGGCGATGACCTCCTCCAGGCTGAACGGCTTGGTGACGTAGTCGTCGCCGCCGATGGTGAGGCCCTTGATCCGGTCCTGGACGGCGTCGCGCGCGGTCAGGAACAGCACGGGGGTGTGGTCGCCGCCGGAGCGCAGCCGCCGCGCGACGTCGAAGCCGTCGATGTCGGGGAGCATGACGTCCAGCACGATGAGGTCCGGGCGGTGCCGGCGCGCGGCCTGGACGGCGTCCGCCCCGTTGGTCGCGGTGACGACCTCGAAGCCGGTGAACCGCAGGCTCCCGGCCAGCAGTTCGAGGATGTTCGGCTCGTCCTCGACCACCAGCAGAACCGCCTCCGGCGTCCTGCCCGCCATGGTCACCGTCCGCTCAGCCAATGAGAAGAACCCCCTCGTCCAATCTTCTCAAAGCGTCGCAGGCGAACCTGAAGGGACCCTGAACACGGACCGAGAGTCCGTTGAGGGAAAGTTCAGCTCCGGGAGGGGCTCTGACCTCTGGGGAGACGGTTCGGCCTCCGGAGCCGGGGCTCCGGAGGCCGTGGTGCTCACTCTCGCCGCGCCGGACGGTCGGTCGCGCCGGGGCGGCTCAGCCGAAGAGTTCGATGAAGGGGGTGCGGGCGCTGCCGGAGCTCGCCATGCCGACGCTGACGATGCCCGCGGTGCCGGGCCTCTGGTCGGCGTCCGCCGCGATCACGCTGCCCTTGCGCGCGGGGCCGTACAGCGTGCTCCAGGTCTTCCCGTTGAAGTGCAGGTAGCGGGCCTTGCCGTTGTTCTCCGCGGGCAGGACGACCACGCCGCCGCGCCCGTCCGCCGCCAGGCCGAGCCCGGCGGAGTTCAGCGGGATGTTGACCGACTTCCAGGTCTTGCCGTCCCAGTGCAGCAGGGCGTTGGTGGTCTGCGCGGCCTGCGCGTCCTTGACCGCGTACACGCTGGTCGGCGAGAGCGCGACGATCCGGTAGATGATCGCCTGGTAGGCGTTGAGCCCGAACTCGCCGGGCACGTTGATCCGCTTCCAGGTCCTGCCGTCGTAGTGGTACGCCAGCCCGGTGATCTTGCGGCCGTCCGCGGTGGTCGTCCCGGCGATCCACACGTCGGTGCGGCTGCGGACGTCCACGGTGGTGATCGTGGTGGACTTCGGCAGCGGCACCTTGGCGTCCACCCAGGCCGTTCCGTTCCAGCGGAGCACGGTGCTGATCCCGGCCGCGTAGGTGATCCCGGCGGTCGAGTACGCCGTCCCGTCGGACGCGGCGGACACCTGGAACGGCACCCCGACCAGCGGGTAGTTCACCTGCGCCCACTTGGAGCCGTTCCAGTGGATCGCCATGGGGTTCATGAACGCGCCGTAGCCGACGACCCAGGCGTTCTTGGCGGACGCGGCGGCCACGTCCATCGGGGTGAACTTGACCGGGCTCGCCTGCGCGGCCCAGCCCTTGGCCGTCCAGCGGGCGATGACCGGGTTCGGCTTGGACACGGTCCCCTTGGAGCCGACCGCCCAGCCGACGTCCTTGGCCGCGAAGTCGACGCGGTCGAGGCTGCCCGAGTACTTCAGGGCGGCGCCCCCGTTGACGTTGCGCCAGCCCGCCGCGAGCGCCGCCGGAGAGGCGGCGAGCACGAGCGCGGCGGCGCCCGTGGTCGCGACGGCCGTGCCGAGAACCGCGTTCCAGCGCATGGGACCCCACTCCCGAGAACGATCAGAACGCGAAAAGAGTACGGGAAGACTTACTGAGAAGTAAGACAAACCGGGCCGAAGAGACGGCGGGACGCCCGGGGAGATGCTCCCCGGGCGTCCCGCACGGTCTGGACGGTCGGCTCGCCCCGGTCGATCAGATCGGTCAGATCGGTCAGGACGCACCGGACGGTCCCGCGCCCCGGCCGAGCGTCACTCGCCCTGCCAGACGGGCTTGCGCTTCTCGGCGAAGGCCGCCGGACCCTCCTGGGCGTCCTTGGACCCGAACACCGGCATGACGATCTCGCCCTGCCGGGCCCACGCCTCGTCGGCCGGCCACTCGGGCGACTCGACGATGATCTTCTTGGTGGCGGCCAGCGCCAGCGGGGCGTTCTCGGCGACCTTGAGCGCGAGCTCCTTGGCGGCGGCGAGCGCGCCGCCGGACTCGGTGAGCCGGTTGACGAAGCCGAACTCCGCCATCCGGTCCGCCGGGTACTTGTCGCCGGTCAAAGCCATCTCCATGGCGATGTGGTACGGGATGCGGCGCGGCAGGCGGAGCAGGCCGCCGGCCGCCGCGACCAGGCCGCGCTTGGGCTCGGGGAGCCCGAACTGCGCGTCCTTCGCCGCCACCACCATGTCGCAGGACAGCGCGACCTCGCAGCCGCCCGCCAGGGCGTAGCCCTCGACCGCCGCGATCAGCGGCTTGGCCGACGGCCGCTCCACGATCCCGGCGAAGCCGCGGCCCTCCACGATCGGGTTGTCCCCGGTCAGGAAGCCCTTGAGGTCCATGCCCGCGCAGAACGTGCCGCCCGCGCCGGTGAGGACGCCGATGGACAGGTCCCTGCGCGAGTCGAGGGTGTCCAGGGCCGCCGCGATGCCCTGCGCCACCGCGCCGTTGACCGCGTTGCGGGCCTCCGGGCGGTTGATGGTGACGACGAGGACGGCCCCGTCCTCCTCGACCAGTACAGCTTCGGACATTCAGGGCCTCACTTGGGCTGGAAGCGGATGCCGCCGTCGAACCGGACCGTCTCGCCGTTCATGTAGTCGTTCTCGATGAGCGAGCGCACCAGGTGCGCGAACTCGGCCGGCTTGCCCATCCGCTTCGGGAACGGCACCGGGGCGTACAGCTTGGCCTTGAACGCCTCGGCGGCCTCGCCCTCGCCGTAGATGGGGGTGTCGATGATGCCCGGGCAGACCGTGTTGACCCGGACGCCGATCGCGGCGAGGTCGCGGGCGGCCGGCAGCGTCATGCCGACGATGCCGCCCTTGGACGCCGAGTAGGCGAGCTGGCCGGTCTGGCCCTCCAGCGCCGCGATGGACGCGGTGTTGATGACGACGCCGCGCAGGCCGTCGGCGTCGGCGGGCTCGGTCTTGGCGATGGCCGCCGCGCCGATCCGCATGAGGTTGAAGGTGCCGATCAGGTTGACCTGGATGACCTTGGTGTAGCTCTCCAGGCTGTGCGGGGCGCCGTCGCGGTTGACGGTGCGCTCCGCCCAGCCGATGCCCGCGGAGTTCACGATGATCCGCAGCGGGGCGCCGGTGTCCACGGCCGCCTGGACGGCCGCCTCGACCTGCGACGCGTCCGAGACGTCGGTCTTGACGAACACGCCGCCGAGCTCGTCGGCGAGGGCCTTGCCCTTGTCCTCGTTGAGGTCCGCGACGACCACCTTGACGCCGTTCGCGGCCAGCTCGCGCGCGGTGGCCTCGCCGAGGCCGCTCGCACCGCCGGAGACGACGGCGGATACTCCGTTCAGGTCCATAAGCAGCACCTTACGTCAGAGACCGAATCTGGTTCGGGGTGATGTTACCCACAGGTCAGATTACGGGTCCGGAGCGGGTCACGCGGCGGGCGGGGTCGGTGTGGGGACGAGGCAGGTGGACGGCTCCTCGAACGTGCACCACGCCGGCGCGCGCACCGGGGTGTACCCGGACGGCACGCCGCGTCCGGCGATGATCGCCCGGTAGGCCGGGACGGCGTCGGTCGGACGCCGCAGCAGCTTCGGATCCGTCAGCGCGTCCACGGTGTAGAGGCCGAACCGCGCCCGGTAGGAACCCCACTCGTAGTTGTCGGTCAGGCTCCAGTAGTTGTAGCCGATGACCTTCACGCCGTCGCCGATCGCGCGCTGCATCCAGTAGACGTGGTCGCGCAGGTGCTGGGCGCGCGTGTAGCCGTCGGCGCGGGCCTTGCCGTCGTCGGTGGCGAACCCGTTCTCGACCACGTACAGGGGCAGCTTCGGCAGGCGGCGGTGGTAGTTGCGCAGCACGTGGTACAGGCCGTCCGGCTCCGGGTCCACCTTCCAGGGCTCGCCGAGGCCGGCGTTCAGGGCCGTCGCGTTGCCGACGCTCGCGCCGTAGTAGTAGTCGACGCCGACGAAGTCGAGCTTGTCGGTCACCTGGTCGAACAGGACGGCGTCCATCAGGCTGTTCAGGACCGTCCCGTAGGCGACGTTGGTCGACACCATCGCGCCCGGATCGATCCGGTGGACGAGGTCGTACGCGGCGCGGTGCGCCTTCACCAGGGCGGCCTTCATGACGCCGCCCTGCGGAACGGTCAGCGGCGCGTCGGAGACCTCGTGGACGAGGTACTGGCTCGCCTCGTTGAAGGTGATCCAGAGGACGCCCATCCGCCGGTACCGCCGGACGACGAAGCGCACCTGCTCCAGCCAGTCGGCGACCGTCCGGGGGTTGCGCCATCCTCCCTGGTCGGCGACCCAGCCGGGATGGACCCAGTGGTCGAGCGTCAGCATCGGGCGCATCCCGGCCGCGCGGATCCGCCGGACGAGGTCGTCGTAGTAGGCGAGCGCGGCAGGGTCGCGGTACCCGCGCTTCGGTTCGACGCGCGCCCACTCGATGGACGTCCGGAACACGTTCACCCCCAACGCGCGTGCGCGCGCGAGGTCCTCCGGATAGCGGTGCAGGAAATCCACCGACTTCTTGTACGGGTCCTTGATGCCCGGCTTCTTTCGGGCGATGTACCGCGTCCAGTTGCTGTCCGGGAAGCTCCCTTCGGCCTGGAACCCGGATGTGGCGACGCCCCACAGGAAGTTCGCCGGGACTTTCGGCGCCTTGGGCGCGCCCGCTCGTCGCGTGCGCGTCCCCCGGGTGGCGGGTGCGGCGTACGCGGCTCGCGCCGGGACGAGCGCGGAGGACGCGGCCAGCGCCAGCGCCGTCACCGCCGCACGCCGCCCGACAGGCGCCTTCGAGCCGACCGCTCCGGCCGGGCTCGCCTCCTTGGCTCTGCCGGACGCGCCCACTGCTTCCGGATCACTCACCGGGCCGGTTCCGTCCGGCTCGCTCCCGACGAGCCCGGATGCGGATCGGAGTCCAGGTCCGGATCGGGGTCCGGGTCCGGATGCGGGTCCGGGGCCGGATCGGGGTCCGGGGCCGGATGCGGGTCCGGGACCGGATGTGGATCGGGGTCCGGGGCCGGATGTGGATCGAGGTCCCGATCCGGTGCTTCCCGACCCGCTTCTTCGCGCTGCGCTTCTTCCGGGCACGACGGCTCCCTCCGGGGCTCCCGCTTGCGATCACAGGCGCGGACGGGACGGCCGTCAACCGGCGCGCCCTGACCGGATGCGGAAGGCGGCCGGTTACCTAGGCACCCCGGCGGCCGGGTTGAGTAGCGCGGCCCGTCCGGCTACTCAGGCACCGCCGCGCGGCGGGCGGCACAGTGGACGACATGGACCGATTCCTCCAGCTCAAAGGCACGACGGCGGCGTTCTTCGTGCAGGCGATCCTCTCCTTCATCGTCTCGATGGCAGCGGTGGCCGTCGGGATCGTGTTCCTGCCCGCTCCCCTGTGGGTGCGCGGCTTCCTCGCCCTCGGCACCCTCTACGTCACGACCTCGACCTTCACGCTCGCCAAGTGCGTGCGGGACCGGCAGGAGGCGGCGGCCGCGCCGCGTCCCGGCCAGGCCGGGTCCCCGCTGCCCCCGAACGCCCCGTACGTCGAGTCGGCGTCCGGCTCGTGGGGCTGATCCAACCGGGAATGGCCGGAACGGGCCACCGGACTCGCCGCCGGGGGACGGCGAGGCGGTCACAGAACGGCGTTCGCGTCACCCGCGGACGCCGTTCCCGCGCGTCCGGGGCGGACTCCGCCGGACCGTCCGAACCGGACAACGGAGCCCGGGAAGGACGCTTCCTCCGCGTGTCCCGCCTTCGTGGCGTGGTTCACAGAACCATTACGGCCGGGCCGTTCCGCCTGTCGGTATAACGGTCGGTAATCGCCATTGCGTTGATCATATTCAACTTCCCCATTGCTCCCCATCGCAGCAATCTGGGACCTTTGTCCGCTCTAGACCGCCGAGGTCCGGTCCGTCGATGAACAGGAAACTTTGACGTGCCTTGACCCCTCCGACCGGGTCTCCGGGGAGGTGAGCGAGATGTGATCGGCGGACTACGGAGAAGCGCGGAGTTCCGTCCGCGACAGCCGCCGCCGCTACCCAGCGTAACCACGTTTCCGGGGCGCGAACACCCCTGGAAGCCCCTCCGGCGTTACAGGTGATGCAGATCACAACGCACGAATTCCGCGCGGGAAATCGCAGGCAGAACGCCCGAAAGCCGGACCGAACCGCCCCTTCGGACAGCTCCGGCGACACCCGGGATTTGCCACCAAAGCCGAAGTCTGGCTACGTTCCTGCCGATCACGCGGCATGGACGCCGCCGACAACAGAACACCCCGACGCACGGCGGTCGCACCCCCGCTCGCACCGCCGACGTCAGCGCCGAGTCCGTGCAGCCCTGAGCACGGAGCCGGACGCGGTCCCACCGGCGTCCCCCCGGAACCCGCTCCCGCCTGGAGCGCCCACCGGAACGCGCCCGGGTCCGCACCGCGGCCCGCCGACTCTCGCGGCCCCCATCAACGCGAGCGGACGGTGGACGAACCATGCCGCGCCGGCAGGCATCCCCTGCGAGGTCTGGAGTAGTTCTGCATACCCCCCGATCCTTCAAGCCGCTGAAGCGTGCCGCCCTCACGGCCACCGCCTTCGCCGTCGCCGGTTCCGCCCTCGTGGCGGCGCCCGCGCACGCGGCCCCCGGTTCGCCGGTCACCAGCGTCAACGCGCTCGCGTCCCTCACCGCCAAGCAGCGCGCCGCACGGCAGAAGGCACGCGCCAAGGCCGCCGTCGCCTACGCCTACAAGCAGATCGGCGACCCGTACCGCTACGGCGGGACGGGCCCCGGCTCCTGGGACTGCTCCGGTCTCGCCGGCGGCTCGTGGCGCAAGGCCGGCGTGAAGCTGCCGCGCACGACCCAGCAGATCTACCGCGCGGTCCACTACAAGGTCTCCTGGAAGGGCGCGGTCGCGGGCGACCTGCTGTTCTTCTACAGCGGACGGACCCACATGGGGATCTACGTCGGAAACGGCTACATGATCCACGCGCCCGGCTCCGGCCGGACCGTCCGCAAGGTCAAACTCAACAGCTACTACAAGCGCGTGTTCAACGGGGCCGTCCACCCGGGTTACTGATCACCGCGCTCGAGAAGAAGCCGTGCGCCGCCCCTCTCCTCCTCGGGGCGACGCACGGCTTCCTCGTTTCATCCGACGCGTCCGTCTTCGGAGCTCCGCCGTCCACGCGGCACGCGGCAAGCCGCGCGGCACGCGGTCAGGCGGTCAGGCGGTCAGGCGGTCGCGGCGACGAGGGTCGGGTAGTCGGTGTAGCCGTGGTGGTCGCCGCCGTAGTAGCTCGCCCGGTCCGGCTCGTTGTACGGGCCGCCCGCCTTGATCCGCTCCGGCAGGTCCGGGTTGGCGAGCCACATCTCGCCGAACACGACCGCGTCCGCGACGCCCTCGCGCAGCGCCTCGACACCGTGCTCGGGACGGGCCGGGGACGACCCGGCCGACGGGTGCGGGTTGAGCAGCAGCGTCCCGTCCCACGCCTCGCGCAGCCGCCGCGTCCGGGCCCGGTCCCCCAGCTCCATGATGTGCAGGTAGGCGAGGCCCAGCGGGTTCAGCTCCCGGACCAGCGCCCCGTACTGCGCGTCGGGGTCGCTCTCGGTGATGCCGTTGAGGGGCGTGCCGGGCGAGACGCGCATGCCGACGCGGTCCGCTCCGACGGCGTCCACGGCGGCGCGCGCGACCTCGACGGCGAACCGGTTGCGGTTCTCGACCGAGCCGCCGTAGGCGTCCGTCCGGTGGTTGCTGCCGTCGGCGAGGAACTGGTTGATCAGGTAGCCGTTCGCGCCGTGCAGCTCGACACCGTCGAAGCCCGCCTCGACCGCGTTGCGCGCGGCGGACGCGAACTCCTCGACGGTGCGCGCGATGTCGTCCAGGGTCATCTCACGCGGCTCCGGGTGCTCCAGCATCCCCTGGTCCGGGGTGAACAGCTTCATGCCGGACGCGACCGGGGACGGGCCGAGCGGGAGCGAGCCGTCCGGGTACAGGTACGGGTGGCCGACGCGGCCGGTGTGCATGAGCTGCGCGACGATCCGTCCGCCCGCGGCGTGCACGGCGCCGGTCACCGCGCGCCACGCCTCCACCTGCTCGCGGTCGTACAGACCCGGCGTCGACACGTACCCCTGGCCGAGGACGCTCGGCTGGACGCCCTCGGTGATGATCAGCCCGGCCCCGGCGCGCTGCGCGTAGTACTCCGCGGCCAGCTCGGTCGCCAGCCCGCCGGCGGCGGCGCGGCTCCGGGTCATCGGGGCCATCACGAGGCGGTTGGGCAGCTCCAGGCGGCCCACGGTCACCGGCTCGAAGAGTTCGTCCATGGTGGTGCGCTCCCAGCGTTCATTCGTGCGTTCGTTAGTGCGTGAGCGGCGCGTCGGCGGGGCCTCGGCACAGCGTCCGCACCGCGTCTGCGGCGCGTCCGCACCGCGTCATCGCTGGTCATGACGCTAGGAGCCACGACCTACGGGGCGAATCCGTAAGACTTCGGTACTTGTCCCCGTAAGTTGGGTGCCGTGCTCTACGGAAGGGACGCCGAGCAGGCCCGGATCGCGGCACTGCTGGACGACGCGCGCGACCACGGCCGCAGCGGCGCCCTGCTGCTGCGCGGCGAGGCGGGGATCGGCAAGACGGCGCTGCTGGAGTGGGCCGCGGGCAGGTGCGGGCACGACCGCGTCCTGCGCGTCACCGGGTACGAGGCCGAGCGTGTCCTCGCGTTCGGCGCGCTGCACCAGTTGCTGTGGCCGGTCCGCGACCGCCTGGACGCGCTGCCCGGCGCGCGGGCGGACGCGCTGCGCGCCGCACTCGGCCTCGCGGACGGCGGGCACGGCGACCGCTTCGGCGTCGGCCTCGGCCTGCTGACGCTGCTGGCCGACCTCGCCGAGGACGGCCCCGTCCTCTGCCTGCTGGACGACGTCCAGTGGCTGGACGCGGCGAGCGCGGACGCCCTGCTGTTCGCCGTCCGGCGGCTCGCCGCCGAGGGCGTGGTGGTGCTGGCCGCCGCGCGGGACGAGGGGCTGCTCGGCTCCGGCCTGCCCGAGATGCCGCTCGGCCGGCTGGAGACCTGCGACGCCGTCCGCGTCCTGGAGGGGCGCGGCCTGCCCGCCGACGCCGTCCAGCGGGTGCTGGAGGAGGCCGCGGGCAACCCCCTGGCCCTGCTGGAGTTCGGCGCGGCCGGGCCGACCGCGCCGGGGACGCTGCCGGTCCCCGAGCGCGTGCTCGCCTCCTTCGGCGCCCAGATCGCGCGGCTGCCGGATCGCACCCCGGGCCGACCGCGCCGGGGACGCTGCCGGTCCCCGAGCGCGTGCTCGCCTCCTTCGGCGCCCAGATCGCGCGGCTGCCGGATCGCACCCGCGAGCTGCTGCTGATCGCCGCGGCCGAGGGCCGGGGGCACCTGCCGAGCCTGGTGGCCGCCGCCGCGTCCTTCGGCCTCGGCCTGGACGACCTGGCGGAGGCCGAGCGGCTGCGGATGGTCGAGGTGACCGGCACCGGGATCGCCTTCCGGCATCCGCTGATCCGCGCCGCCGCCTACCAGGGCGCGCCCGCCGCCCGCCGGCTCGCCGTGCACCGCGCGCTCGCGCTCACCGCCGAGGACGCCGACTGCCGCGTCCGGCACCGCGCCGCCGCGGCCATGGGACCCGACGAGACGGTCGCCGCCGACCTGCAGGCCGCCGCCGAACGCGCGCGCGGCAAGGCCGGGATCGCCGTCGTCGCGCGCCTCTACCGGCAGGCCGCCGCGCTCACCCCGGACGACCGGGCCCGCGCCGGACGCCTCGCC
>NZ_QURH01000065.1 GCF_003428695.1 Actinomadura logoneensis | reverse complement strand
CGCCCGGACGGCGCGACCGCCGGCCCGGGCGGGACGGTCCGGTCAGGTCCGGCGCGGCACGGGCGCGAAGGGGCGTCGATGAGTCTTCTCGAGGTGACCGACCTCCAGGTCTCCTTCCACACCGCCGACGGCGAGGTCCACGCCGTGCGCGGGATGTCGTTCACCGTGGACCGCGGCCGCACCCTCGGCATCGTCGGGGAGTCGGGGTCGGGCAAGAGCGTGTCGACCCAGACGCTGATGCGGCTGACGCCCGGCGCGCGGGTGTCGGGCACCGCCCTGTTCGAGGGGCAGGACCTGCTGACCGTCGGCGACGACCGGATGCGCGAGCTGCGCGGCGCCGAGATCGCCATGATCTTCCAGGATCCGCTGTCCAGCCTGCACCCCCTCTACAAGGTCGGCTGGCAGATCGAGGAGATGATCCGCGCGCACGACCGGAAGGTCTCCAAGGACCAGGCGCGCAAGCGGGCCGTGGAGATGCTCGGGCTGGTCGGCATCCCGCGGCCCGACCGGCGGGTGGACGACTACCCGCACCAGTTCTCCGGCGGCATGCGGCAGCGCGTGATGATCGCGATGGCGCTGGCCCTGAACCCCAAGCTGATCATCGCCGACGAGCCGACCACCGCGCTCGACGCGACCGTCCAGGCGCAGATCCTGGACCTGATGCGGCGGCTCCAGGCGGAGTTCGACACCGCCCTCATCATGATCACCCACGACCTCGGCGTGATCGCCGACATGGCCGACGACGTGCTGGTGATGTACGGCGGCAAGCCCGCCGAGAAGGCCGAGCGGCGCACCCTGTACTACCGGTCCCACCACCCGTACACGATGGGGCTGCTGCGCTCGGTGCCGACCGCCGCGGGCGGCGCGGAGCGGCTGCGGCCGATCGCGGGCCAGCCCCCGAGCCTGATCAACCTGCCGACCGGCTGCGTCTTCCACCCCCGCTGCGAGTACGTCATGGACCGCTGCCGCACCGACGAGCCGCCGCTCGACCCGGCCGGGCCGCCGCCGGGCGCCCCCGGCCACGACCCCTCGCACGCCTCGGCCTGCTGGCTTCCCCACGAGGCCGTCGGCCTCGGCGAGGACGCGCAGGCCCGCC
>NZ_QURH01000072.1 GCF_003428695.1 Actinomadura logoneensis | reverse complement strand
CCATCGGCCCGGCGAGCCGCGCGGCCAGGTCGTCGGCCGCCGGGGTCGGGGCGACGCCGCGCGGCAGCCGCTCGAACAGCTGCCGCCCGGTGCGCTCCTCCAGGGCCCGCAGCTGCGCCGTCACGGTCGGCTGGGACAGCCCGACCAGCCGCGCGGCGGCGGTGAGGGACCCGGCGCGGTAGACGGCGAGGAACGTCCGCAACTGCGCCAGGTCGAGAGGTCCGTCGGTCTTCCGGTGGCTCACCCCGCCGAGTCTAGGGAGCCCTCCTGGCTGGTCCGGCGCGGTGTGAACGTGACCGGGACGTGCTTCAGCCCCCGCAGCATGCCGGGGCGGCGCGGGAGATCGGCGACGGGGACGGCGAGTTCCATGTCGGGGAAGCGGCGCAGCAGCGTCGTCAGGGCGGTGACGATCTCCAGCCGGGCGAGCGCGGCCCCCAGGCAGTGGTGGATGCCGTGGCCGAACCCGAGCTGCGGGTTGTTCTCCCTGGTCAGGTCGAGGACGTCCGGGTCGGGGAAACGGGCCGGGTCGCGGTTCGCCGCGCCGATCGCGACCATGACCATCTCACCGCGCGGGATGACCGTGCCCGCGATCGGGACGTCCTCCAGGGTGAAGCGGGCGACGCCGCGCGCGACGGGGCCGTCGTAGCGCAGCAGTTCGTCGACCGCGCGCGGGATCTGCCCGGGGTCGGCGCGCAGCGCGGCAAGCTGCCCGGGGTGCGTGAGCAGCGCGACGAGGGCGTTGGCGAGGAAGCACAGCGTGGTCTCGTGCCCGGACAGGAACAGCATGATCGCCAGGCCGACCAGCTCGTCGTCGGAGACGTCCTCGTTGGCGTGCGCGGTGACCAGGGCGCTCAGCACGTCGTCGCCGGGCTCGGCGCGCTTGAGCGCGATCTGCTCCAGGAAGAACTCCGTCATCTCGGCGCGCGCGGCGTCGGCGCGTTCGAGCGTCGCGCCGTCGGCGGGCGGCATGGCGAGGCCCACCGACCAGTTCCGGAACCGTTCACGCGCGAACGGCACGCCCAGCAGCTCGCAGATCACCGCGATCGGCAGCGGCAGGGCCAGCCCCTCGACCAGGTCGCCGCGGCCGTTGGCGGCGAACGCGTCGAGCAGCTCGTCCACGATCTCCTGGACGCGCGGCGCCAGCGCGGCGACGCGGCGCGCGGTGAACGCCCGGCCGACGATGGCGCGCATCCGGGTGTGGTCCGGCGGGTCGGACGCGAGCAGCGTCTCCATCAGGACGTTGCGGCGGCGCTCGGGCGGCAGCCCGGCGGTGATGCGCGGCGCCGCTTCCAGGTCGGCGGAGAACCGCGGGTCGGTGAGGACGGCGACGCACTCGTCGTGGCCGGTGACGACCCACACCCCGACCTCCCCGCGCATCGTCGCGCGGTGCACGGGCGACTCGGCGCGCATCTCCGCGAGCAGCGAGTACGGGTCGGGCCACTGGGCGAAGTCGCGGGGCAGGTCGAACTGCTTCTGCGAGGTCTCGGCGGTCAACGGCGCCTCCTGGGGCGTGGGGATCTGCCGGGCGGCCGGGCGACCGCACGCGGCCGGCGCTTATGGTGGGGGAGGGGAGGACGGCGTTCGCGGCCGCCGGTCGGACGACGGCCGCGAACTCTCGAACCTCGTGCGGCGTCATCAGTGCCAGTACTTCATGGGGCCCTCCCCTCTCTCACTCGTCGGCGGGTGATGGGACGCCCGACCCTGCTCAGCCCAGCGCGACACGCATCCGGGCGGGGCTGCGCAGGGTCAGGGCGACCCGGTACTCGGGCGCGCCGAAGGCGCGCGGCGAAGCGGACCGCTCCGCGAGGACGGTCAGCGCCACCCGCGCCTGGACGGCGGCGAACGGCGCCCCGAGGCACGAGTGCGCGCCCCGTCCGAACCCCAGGTGCGGGTTCGGGTGCCGGTCGAGGCGCAGCCGGTGCGGGTCGTCGAACCGGGCCGGGTCGCGGTTGGCCGCCGCGATCAGCAGCGTCACGTCCTGGCCGGGCTCGACGCGCCGTCCGCCCAGCTCGGCGGGCGCGACGCACACCCGGCTCAGCGCCTGCACCGGCGAGCAATGGCGGACCAGCTCGTCCACGGCGCGCGGGGACGGGTCGGCGGCGAACCGCGCGAGCCCGCCGGGCCGCTCCAGCAGCGTCACGGCCGCCAGCGCCAGCAGCTTGCTCGCCGAGGTATACCCGGCGTGCAGCAGCACCCGCAGCGTGTTGGCGGCGACCGCGCGGTCCAGGCCGCCCGCCCGCACCGCGTCGGCCAGGGCGCGGACGACGCCGTCGGGCGGCGGGTCGGCGAGCCAGCCGTCGGTCAGCATGGACAGCTCCGCCCGCGCCGCCATCGCCGGTTCGAGCCGGTCCGGGAACACCCCGGCGTCCATGCCGGCGGCGACGGCCTCGGCGGCGGACGCGAACCACTCCGGGTCCGGCTCCGGGACGCGCAGGTACCGGCAGATCGTGGTCACCGCGAGCGGTTCGCAGAACTCGGACACGATGTCGAACGACGGGCGTCCGGCCAGCCGGTCCAGGAGGGCGCGGGCGTGCCGGGCGACCATCGGCGCGACCTCGGCCCGGTCCAGCTCGCGCAGCGCGTCCACCAGCGGACGGCGCGCGGCGGTGTGCCCGGGCGGGTCGAGCGTCTGGACGCTCACCGCCTGCGGCGGCATGGCGGCCCCGGCGCGGCGCGGGTCGGATCCGAACCGGGCGGTGTCGCGCAGCACCTCGACGCAGTCGGCGTGCCGGGTCAGCAGCCAGGTGCCCAGCCCCTCGTGCCAGGCGACCGGAGCGTGCGCGCGGAGCTGGTCGAGGACCGGGTGGGGGTCCGCGAGCGCGGCGGGCTCGGCGAGCGCGCGAACGGGATCGGAACCGGGGAGCGCAGGCGGGGGAGTCGGGGAGCCGCCCGTGGCCGGCGGGCTCGGCGAGCGCGCGAACGGGATCGGAACCGGGGAGCGCAGGCGGGGGAGTCGGGGAGCCGCCCGTGGCGGGCGTGGCGGGGATGGCGGGTGCGGGGGAGCCGGCGGGGGTGGCGGGGCTGGCGGAGCTGGTGGAGAGGGTGGGGCTGGCGGGGGCGGCTGTCGGGTCACGCCCACACCGGGGGTTCGCCTCGGCGCGTGCGTGTGTCACATCGTGGTCCACGCGGCTCCCTGGTCAAGGGGGACAGTGGCTTACGTGATCACCTCCGGAAAGCTAACTCCGACCGGGTGAAAAGTCCATTGTCAGGAGTCGCCGAAGCGGACCCCCGGGAAACGCGACCGCCGCGGGCCGGACGTCCACCGGACGCCCCGCCCGCGGCGGAGGGGACGGTCAGCCGCGCACCTGCTTGAAGGCGCGGGTCTGCGCGGTCAGCGCGCGCTCGGTCGGCAGCCGCTCCATGCTGCTCGCCCCGTAGAAGCCATGGCAGTTCTTGGCATGGGCCAGCACGTACGCGGCGTCCTCCGGTTCGGAGATCGGGCCGCCGTGGCACAGCACCAGCACGTCGTCGCGCTCGTTCAGCGCCGCCTCGGACCACTCGTCGATGAGCGCGACGCAGTCGTCCAGCGACTTGGCGGTCTCCGCGCCGATCGCGCCGCCCGTCGTCAGGCCCATGTGGCACACCACGATGTCGGCGCCGGCGCGGGTCATCGCCCGCGCGTCGTCGGCGGAGAACACGTACGGCGTGGTCAGCAGGTCGGCGGCGCGCGCGGCCTCGACCAGCTCGACCTCCAGCCCGTAGCCCATGCCGGTCTCCTCGAGGTTGGCGCGGAACACGCCGTCGATGAGCCCGACCGTCGGGAAGTTCTGGATGCCCGAGAACCCCAGCTCGCGCAGCTTCGCCAGGAACGGGCCGCGCAGCAGGAACGGGTCGGTGCCGTTCACCCCGGCGAGGACCGGCGTGCGCTCGACGACCGGCAGCACCTCGGCGGCCATCTCCACGACGATCTCGTTGGCGTTGCCGTACGCGAGCAGCCCGGCCAGCGAGCCGCGGCCCGCCATCCGGTACCGGCCGGAGTTGTAGATGACGATGAGGTCGATGCCGCCGGCCTCCTCGCACTTGGCCGACAGTCCCGTCCCGGCGCCGCCGCCGACGATCGGCTCGCCCCGGCGGGCCATCTCGGTGAAGCGCTCGACCAGTTCGGCGCGGGCGAAGCTCATGCGGACACCTCCTGGAAGGCCGCGACGAGCGCGGCGGCGAACTCGGGGTCGTTGACGTTGTGCGGGGACCGGACGAGCCGCCGGTCGGCGGTCTGCACCACCCGGGCCTCCAGCGTCTCGAACAGGACGCGGTCGGCCTCGGGGTCCCAGAACGGCTGGCCCGGCGCGTCCAGCGCCGACACCCCGCCCTCGGGCAGCAGGAACCGCACCGGCCCCGCGAAGGCGTTCAGCTTGGCGGCGATGAACCCGGCGATCTCCCGGCACTCCTCAGGGCTGGTGCGCATCAGCGTCACCTGCTCGTTGTGCTGGTAGAACAGCCGGTCGGCGTACCGGTCCGGGACGGTGGAGCGCGCGCCGAAGTTCACCATGTCGAGCGCGCCGCACGACCCCACGTACGGGACGGCCTTCCGGGCGAACACGTCCAGCCGGTCCGGGCCCGCGCTGAACACCCCGCCCGCGACCAGGTCGCAGACCTCGGTGGTGGTGATGTCCAGGACGGCGTCCACCAGCCCGTCCCCGACCAGCGCCTCCATCGCCCGGCCGCCGGTGCCGACGGCGTGGAACACCAGCGGGTCGTGGTCGGCGGCGAGCCGTTCGGCGACGGCCGTCACGCACGGCGTCGTCACCCCGAACATGGTGAGCGCGACGGCGGGCCGGTCCTCGGCGGGCGGCACCGGGTGCGCGACCATCCCGGCCAGCGCGTGCGCGGCGTTCCCGATCACCTGCCGGGAGATCCGGTTCAGCCCGGCGACGTCGGTCACCGAGTGCATCATGGCGAGGTCGCTGACCCCGACGTACGGCGCGACGTCCCCGGCCGCGACCGTGCTGACCAGCAGCTTCGGGACGCCCACGGGCAGCGCGCGCAGCGCGGGCGCGACGATCGCCGTCCCGCCGCTGCCGCCGAGCCCCAGCACCCCGGCCACGTCGCCGCACCCGGTCAGGAAGTGCTCGAACGCCACCGCCATCGCCGACACGGCCGTCCCGCGGTCGCCGGTGAACACCGCGCCCGCGCCGCCCGGATGGGCCGCGGCGACCCGCGCGGCGGGGACGTCCACGCCCGCGGTCTCCCCGTGCTCGCCGGTGGAGACGTCCACCGTGCGGACCGGTGTCCCGGTCGCCGCCACGAGCTCCGCCGCGTACCTCAGCTCGGCGCCCTTGGTGTCGAACGTCCCCACCACATACGCCACACGACCGTTACCGCCAGCCATCAGGCTCGCCACCTCCTTCGACGCACCCGACGCTACCGACAGTGATCCGCGCGGGCCAAGGCGGGGGAGCCCCTGAGCAGCACCGATCCGGCGTCCGTATGGTGCCGGGACGGCGCCGTGGGCGATGATGGCGCCATGCCCAAGCCCTACGCGAGCGCGGTCATCGACGCCCCGGTGGACGAGGTGTGGACGCTGGTCCGCGCGTTCGGCGGGATCGCCGCCTGGCATCCCGCGCTGGACACCTGCGTCCTGACCGGCGGCGACGACCGCACCGTGGGCGCCGTGCGCCGCCTGACGGCGGGCGACGCCGTCTTCGTGGAGCGGCTGACCGGGCTCGACGACGCGGCACGCACCCAGACCTACGAGTTCCTGGAGAGCCCGTTCCCGGTGCGCGCCTACCGGGCGACGATCCGGGTCGCGCCGGTCACCGCGTCCGGCGCGACGTTCGCCGAGTGGTGGGCCGAGTACGAGGCGGACGAGGCCGACACGGCCCGGCTCACGCCGTTCTTCCGCGACGCGGTCTACGCCGCCGGGCTCGCCGAACTCGGCGCCCACCTCGCCGCCCGCCGCTGAAACGGCGCGCCGCCCGGTGCTGAGCCGTTGCCGTGCTGTGCTTTGCCGTGCCGTGCCGTGCCGTGCCATGCCGTGCTGTGCCGTGCTTTGTTCCGGGGGGCGCGGAGCCGGGTCAGGGCTCGGTGAGCGGCGGCCGTGGGACGGTCCCGGGATGCTCGGTGTCCTCCCGGGCCAGGTCGGCGATGGCCTCCTGGAGCAGCGCCTCCTCCCGCAGCAGCCGCGCGGTCTCGGTCAGCGCCGCCGCGTAGGCGTTCCCGGTGTCCAGGCTCTGCATGGCGGGTTCTCCCTCTCCCGGTGAATGATCCCTCGCGCAGAGTCAACCCCGGTAGTGGATCTTGTCAAGGGGCGGGTGTCCCGCGAAGCGTCCCGAGCCGGTCCCGAGACCGTCCCGGCGCCCGCCCCCGGCCGGACGGGCCCGGGC
>NZ_QURH01000001.1 GCF_003428695.1 Actinomadura logoneensis | reverse complement strand
CGCCCCGGGCCCGTCCGGTTCCTGCACCCTCCGCGGCCCGCCCGGGCCGCGGTTCCCTCCCCCCGGCCCGGCGCTCGCCGGGCCGGAGGTCCGCCTCACCACGCGGTCCGCCACCGCCCTCACGGCCTCGTGCGCCGCTTCGGGCGACCAGGTCCCGCGTCACCGCTCCCAGACCGCCCACGGGCGGACGCCGCGCGAGTACGACTCGTCCAGCGCGAGGCGTTCCTTGACGGTGTCGGTGGGACGCCAGTAGCCCCGGTAGGGGTAGGTGAGCAGGCCGCCGGTCTTGGCGAGCGCCGCGCACGCGTCCGCGACCAGGTCGCCGCCCGGCGGGATGTGGTCGAAGACGTCCTGGCGCAGGACGAAGTAGCCGCCGTTGATCCACACCGGCATCTCGGTGACCGGGGTGATGCCGGACGCGCGGCCGTCCGAGCCGAGCTCGATGCAGTGGAAGGTGTCGGTCGGCGGCACCACCATCATCGACGCGCTCGCGTCCGTCCCGGCGAACCGGTCGATCATGTCCGGCAGCGGCGCGTCGGTGAGCACGTCGGCGTAGTTGGCGAGGAACATCTCGTCGCCGTCGAGGTAGGGCCGGACGCGCCGGAGCCGTTCGCCGATCGGCGAGTCCACGCCGGTGTCCACGAACGTGATCCGCCAGTCGGAGATGTCGTGGGACAGCAGCTCGACCCGTCCGCCGTGCAGCCGGAAGTCGTTGGAGTGCGTCTCGGAGTAGTGGACGAAGAAGTCCTTGATGTGGTGCGGCGCGTGCCCGAGGCACAGGATGAACTCGGTGTGCCCGAAGTGCGCGTAGTACCGCATCACGTGCCACAGCAGCGGGCGGGGCCCGACGAGCTGCATCGGCTTGGGGACGTCGCCGACCGTACCGGTGCGCATCCGCATCCCGAGGCCGCCGCAGAACAGGACGACCTTCACCGGCCGACCTCCACGACGTCCAGCTCCGGGATCGGGAAGACGAGCCGTCCGCCCCATCCGTGCACGTAGGCGAGCTGCTCGGACAGCTCGTCCCGCAGGTTCCACGGGAGCACGAGCACGTAGTCCGGACGGTCCTCCGCGATCTGTTCGGGCGGAAGGATCGGGATACGCGTACCCGGTGTGTAGCGGCCGTGCTTGTAGGGATTCCGGTCGACCGTGTAGGCGAGAAGGTCAGAACGGATGCCGCAGTGGTTCAGCAGCGTGTTGCCCTTGCCCGGGGCGCCGTATCCCACGACCGTCTTGCCTTCCTCGGCCGCGCGTATGAGGAACTTCAGCAGGTCACGGCGGACCTTGGCGACGCGCTGCGCGAACGCCGTGTACCCGTCGTCGCTGTGCAGTCCCTGTTCACGTTCGCGATCCAGGAGCTCCTGCACCCGCGCACTGGGCCCGCGCAACTCCGCACTGGGCCCGCGCAACTCCGCACTGGGCCCGCGCAACTCCGCACTGGGCCCGCGCAACTCCGCGCTGGGCTCATGGCCACCCGCGCTAGGCGCGCCCGTGGGCGCGCCGGATTCGGGTGCCGCAGCGTCGGCAGCGCCCTCCGGACGGGCCCAGAGACGGATCGAGCCGCCGTGCGTGGGCAGCAGCTCGACGTCCACCAGGACCAGGCCGCCGCTCGCGAGCGCGCGCTGTGCGGACGCGACCGTGTAGTACTGGAAGTGCTCGTGGTAGATCGTGTCGTACTGGCCGAACTCCATGAGCGTCGCGAGGTACTGGACCTCGATCGACACCCACCCGTCGTCCGCGACCAGCGCGCGCAGGCCCTTGGTGAAGCCGACGACGTCCGGAATATGGGCATAAACGTTGTTCGCCACGACGAGATCGGCGGGGCCGTGCTCGTCCCTGACCCGTTGCCCGGTCTCCTCCGTCAGGAACTCCGTCAGCGTGGGGACGCCCTTCTCCCGCGCCGCATCCCCGACATTCGCGGACGGCTCGATTCCCAGGCAACGGACGCCCTTTTCCACGACATGCCGCAGCAGGTATCCGTCGTTGCTCGCGACCTCCACCACGAAGCCGGGCGCGACGCGCTCGACGGCCGCGTCCACGAACGCCTTCGCGTGCCGCACCCACGAGTCGGAGTAGGACGAGAAGTACGCGTACTCGGTGAACGTCTCCTCCGGCGTGATCAGCGGCGGGAGCTGCGCCAGCCGGCACTCCCGGCAGACCCGCAGGTGCAGCGGGTACGTCAGCTCCGGCGCGTCCAGCCGGTCGGCGGTGAGGAACAGCTCGCACGGCGGGGTGGCCCCGAGGTCCACGACGCTCGCCAGGTCCTTCGCGCCGCAGAGGCGGCACCCGGCCACACCGCTGCTCGGATCGTTCACATGCCACCCCCGTGCGCCCGGTCCCCGCTCGGCCCCGGCGCCTCGTCCCCGACGAACGACCCCAGCATGACCAGCGATCTTTCGTTCGCCACGGGTATGACCACAAGCGGCCACAGATAGTGACCGACACCGGAATAAGACGACCTACGGGTTGATCGAATGCCTCTCCGGAAATGGCCCGGAACGGCATATCCGCGCCGTCCCGCCCGCACGGATCCGCCGTCCGCGAGCGGCTCGCGAAACACCTCGCGCAAAAAACCGAGGAGGCCCGGCCCCGAAGGACCGGACCTCCTCGCGCGCCCGATGCGGAGTGCCCCGTCGGACCGGTTTCGCTCGTCCCGTCGAACCGGCCCCACACCTCCCCATCGAGCGGGCCTCACCCCCGCCGAAGCGGGGTCCGGCTCGTCCACCGGAGTCCGGGGCATCTCGTCCCTGGAAGGACGCCTCCCCTTGGACGGAGCCGCTCGCCCCCCCCGTGAAGCGAGGGGCGAGCGGTCCGTCGGAGCGGGTCGGGTCAGGCGTTCTCGGTGAGGGGGCGGAACCGCCGGAGGCGGAGGCTGTTGCTCACCACGAAGACCGACGAGAAGGCCATCGCGCCACCCGCGATCATCGGGTTGAGCAGGCCGGTCGCCGCCAGCGGCAGCGCCGCCACGTTGTAGGCGAAGGCCCAGAACAGGTTGCCCTTGATGGTGCCGAGCGTCTTGCGGGAGAGCCGGATCGCGTCGGCCGCCGACCGCAGGTCGCCGCGGACCAGGGTCAGGTCGGACGCCTCGATCGCCGCGTCCGTGCCGGTGCCCATCGCCAGGCCCAGGTCGGCCTGGGCGAGCGCCGCGGCGTCGTTGACGCCGTCGCCGACCATCGCGACCGTCCGGCCCTCGGCCTGCAGCCGCTTGACCACGTCCACCTTGTCGGTGGGCATGACCTCGGCGATCACCTCGTCGATGCCGACCTGGTCGGCGACCGTCCGGGCCACCGCCTCGTTGTCGCCGGTGAGCAGCACCGGCCGCAGGCCCAGCGCCCGCAGCTGCGTGATCGCCTCCGCGGAGGTCGGCTTGATCTGGTCCGCGACGGTGAGGACCGCGCGGGCCTTCCCGTCCCAGCCGACCGCCACGGCGGTCTCGCCGCGGGCGGCGGCCTCGGCCATCGCCCGCTCGAGCTCGGGGGTCAGGTGCTGCTCCCACTCGGCGAGCAGCTTCGGCCGGCCGACGAGCACGCCGTGCCCGTCCACCACGCCCTGGACGCCCAGGCCCTCGATGTTGCCGAAGTCGTCCACCTTGGGCAGTTCGCCCACGCGCTCGGTCGCGCCCTTGGCGATCGCCTGGGCGATCGGGTGCTCCGACGCGTCCTCCAGCGCTCCGGCCAGCCGCAGCACCTGCTCCTCGCCGGTCTCGGCGGCCGGGTCGACGACGACCTTGACGAGCGCCATCTTCCCGCTGGTCACGGTGCCGGTCTTGTCCAGGACGACGGTGTCCACCCGGCGGGTCGACTCGAGCACCTCGGGGCCCTTGATCAGGATGCCCATCTGGGCGCCGCGGCCCGTCCCGACCAGCAGCGCGGTCGGCGTGGCCAGGCCCAGGGCGCACGGGCAGGCGATGATCAGGACGGCCACGGCCGCGGTGAACGCGGCGGCGGCGCCGTCGCCGGTGCCGAGCCAGAAGCCGAGCGTCGCGATGGCGAGCGCGATGACGATCGGCACGAACACCCCGGAGATCCGGTCCGCGAGGCGCTGCACCTTGGCCTTGCCGGTCTGCGCGTCCTCGACCAGCTTCGCCATCTGCGCGAGCTGGGTGTCGGAGCCGACCCGGGAGGCGCGGACGAGCAGCCGCCCGCCGGCGTTGACCGTCGCGCCGACCACCGAGTCGCCGGGCGCGACCTCCACGGGCACCGACTCGCCGGTGAGCAGCGAGGCGTCCACGGCGGAGGTGCCCTCCTCCACGACGCCGTCGGTGGCGATCTTCTCGCCCGGCCGGACGACGAACACGTCGCCCACGTTGAGCTGCTCGATCGGGATGCGCTGCTCGGTGCCGCCGCGCATCACCGCGACCTCCTTGGCCCCCAGTTCGAGCAGGGTCCGCAGGGCCGCGCCGGCGCGCCGCTTGGAGCGCGCCTCGAAGTACCGTCCGGCCAGGATGAAGGCGATGACCCCGGCCGCCGCCTCCAGGTAGATGTTGGACGAGCCGTCCGAGCGCGTCATCGAGAACTCGAAGCCGTGCTTCATGCCCGGCGTGCCCGCGTTGCCGAGGAACAGCGCCCACAGCGACCAGCCGAACGCGGCGAGCGTGCCCAGGCTGACCAGCGTGTCCATCGTCGCGGCGCCGTGCCGCAGGTTCGTCCAGGCGGCGCGGTGGAACGGCCAGCCGGCGTAGACCACGACGGGCGCGGCCAGCATCAGCGACATCCACTGCCAGTTCTTGAACTGCAGGGCCGGGACCATCGCGAGCGCGATCACCGGGACGGACAGCACCAGCGCCGTGACCAGCCGCTGCCGCAGCGGCTTCAGCTCGTCCGCGGGCTCGGCCGGCTCGCCGGACTCGGCGCTCTTCGGCGGCTTGGGGAGCTCGGCGGTGTAGCCGGTCTTCACGACGGTGGCGATCAGGTCATCGGGGGTCACCCCCTCGGGGAACTGGACCGTCGCCTTCTCGGTCGCGTAGTTGACCGTGGCGGTGACGCCGTCCATCCGGTTGAGCTTCTTCTCGATGCGGGCGGCGCAGGAAGCGCAGGTCATCCCGCCGATCGCCAGCTCGATGTGGCCTGTGGGAGGTGCTTGCGCGGCCATCGCTGCTCCTTTCGCGTTCCGGCGCGTCTGCGCTTCCGCTGCTACGCGTCTGGGGTGGTTCCGGGGGGTGGGGGGTGGAGGGGAAGTCTGCGGAGTTACTTGGCGACCGCGGTGAACTCGGCCGTGTGAACGGTCCCCGCGTGGCTGAAGTCCAGGTAGAGGCGGTAGGTGCCGGCGCTCGGGACGTCCGCCTCGAAGGTGACGTCGGGGCCGGGCTTGGTCTTGCCGTCGCCGGGCTCGCCGTCCGGGTGGACGTGCAGGTAGGCGAGGTCACCGGCGCGGAGCGCGACCAGGTGGCCGTACGCCTCCAGGTACGGGTCCAGGTTCGTGACCGGCCGGCCGTCCTTGCTGACGCTCAGCGTGAGCGTGCTCGGCTTGCCCGCGGTCAGGGAGCCCTTCAGCGTGACCTCGTAGCCGTCGACCTTGGCGACCTGCTCCGGCTGCGGGACGGCCTTGGGCTGGAAGTCGCCCGGGGCGAAGATGTCCGCGCCGAGGGTGAGCTGGTTCTCGGCCCCGACCGGCTTGACGTCGGTGAAGACCCGGTAGGCGCCCGCGTCCGTCAGCGTGATCGGGACGGACCAGACGCCGCCGCCGACCGGGGTCGGGTGCAGGTGCTGGAAGCCCGACAGGTCGCGGCGGGCCAGGATCAGGTGCAGGTCCTTGCCGTGCAGCGGCTGGTAGCGGGTGACGGGCTGACCGTCCGGCCCGGTGATGCTGAACCTGAAGTCGGTCTTGGTACCGGGGGCGACCGTGGCGTTCTGCAGGGCCAGGGTGTAGCCCTCGGCGGAGATCTGGAGCCCCCCGGGGGTACCGCCGCCGCCGTGGCCGGCGTGCGCGCCGCCCTGTCCGCCGCCCTGTCCGCCGTGCTCGCCGCCGTGCTCGCCGTTCATGTCGCCTTCTCCGCTCTCACCCTTGTGCCCGCCGGACATGTGGTGCCCCGTCTCCGCCTTCGCTCCCACGGGTCCGGTCACCGTGCCGATCCCCAGCGCGCCGCCGAAGACGGCCGCCAGGCCCAGCACGTACGCGCCAACTCTTGTCGTCGTCCTCATAGCCATCCGTCCCTTCGGCCCGTTCCCGGCGGCATCGGGTGCCGCGGCGTCCCGTCGTCCTGCGGCGGTCCGCCGCGGCACCTCCCGACCGGGTCAGGCGACCTCGTATCCGGCCTCGTCGATCGCCGAGCGGAAGGCGGCGTCGTCCAGCGGTCCCTCGCTGGTGACGGTGACCTTGCCGCTCGCCAGCTCCACCTGGACGTCGGTGACGCCGCTGATCGAGCCGACCTCCTGCTTGACCGAGCCGACGCAGTGGCCGCAGGTCATTCCGGTGACGGTGTAGGTGGCGGTGCTCATGTCCCTGACTCCTCGGTCTCGTGTCGCTGTCTTCCGGGGTACCCCTGGGGGGTATCTCGTGCCCTCATGGTGCCATAACCTCTCACCGGGCTGCAACCCCTACCCCCTAGGGGTTATTGCGTGACTCGCATCACCATGGGCGATATCTGGTGATACGCGGCGGAGCCGTACCCCTCCGCGCCCGGCGGATCCGGGCAGCTCCAGCGCGGCGCGCCGCGCGACGACGCGCACTGGAGGCCGCACGTGGCCGTCTGGCACTGGACGTGGCGGCCTCACGCCGGGGCGTGGCATCGGTCTTCGGCGGCCCTGGGGCGGGCGGTTATCCACACGTGCCGATGCCGCGGCCGATCGAGCGGGGCCGCCGTATCGGGGTCATTTGCCAAGGTATATCCGGCGCGAACGTCGCTCGCACGGGGGTGGCCGGCGTCATGCACAGGGTTTTCCACAGCTTTCCACAGCGCTGTGGACAGCGGCCGGACCTCGGATAATGTGAAGCATGCCCGAGCTTCCCGAGGTCGAGTCGCTCGCCGCGTTCCTGCGCGAGCGCGCGGTGGGCCACGCCGTCGCCCGCGTCGATGTTCTCGCCATCTCCGCACTGAAGACCTACGACCCGCCGATCACGTCCCTCGGCGGCCTCACGGTCACGGGCGTGGCCCGGCACGGCAAGTTCCTCGACATCGACGTGGACGGGCTGCACCTGGTCGTCCACCTGGCCCGCGCCGGGTGGCTGCGCTGGCGCGACGAGATGCCGGTCAAGCCCGTCCGTCCCGGCGGCAGGAACCCGCTCGCCGTGCGCGTCCACCTCGACGACGGCTCCGGCTTCGACCTCACCGAGGCGGGCACCAAGAAGGGCCTCGCCGTCTACGTCGTGCGCGATCCGTCCGACGTCGAGGGCGTCGCCTCCCTCGGCCCCGACCCGCTCGACCCGTCCTTCACGGTCGGGACGCTCGCCGGGATCGTCGGCGGCAAGCGCACCCAGATCAAGGGCCTGCTACGCGACCAGCGGATCGTCGCGGGCATCGGCAACGCCTACTCCGACGAGGTCCTGCACGTCGCCCGCATGTCGCCGTTCAAGATCGCCGGCTCGCTCACCGAGGAGGAGGTCCAGACCCTCTACGACGCGATCGTCGACACCCTGCGCGACGCCGTCGCGCGCTCCGGCGGCCTCGCCGCCCAGGACCTCAAGGCCGAGAAGAGGACCGGCCTCCGCGTCCACGGCCGCACCGGCGAGAAGTGCCCCGTCTGCGGCGACACGATCCGCGAGGTGTCGTTCGCCGACTCCTCGCTCCAGTACTGCCCCACCTGCCAGACGGGCGGCAAGCCCCTGGCCGACCGGCGCCTCTCCCGCCTCCTCAAGTGACCAGGCGGAACGCGCCCGCCGCGGCGGCCTCGGCTCACGGGCGGTGGACGTGGGGGACGGTCAGCGGACGGGCGGGACGTCGCCGAACAGGGGGGCGGCCTTGCTCCAGCGGGCGAGCTGGCAGCCGTCCGTCCGGGTGAACCTGGTGTCGATCGCCTGCCCGTGCCAGGTGCCCTTGACCGTGGCGACCTCCGGGCCGCCGTAGATCTTGGTGCACATCATGTCCGCCGGTACGGGCTTGAAGGCGTCCGGCGCCTTGGCGAGGGCCGCGCACGCCTGGGCCGCCTTGGGGTGGTCGCCACCGGCGGGATCGCAGGTCAGGGTCCAGGTCTTGGCGGGTGCCTGGGCGGAGGCCCGGACGCTGACCGTCAGGTGGTCGGCGGGGGAGCCGGGCGCGACGTTGTCCTTCGGCGGGGCGCCCGTCGGCCCGGACTTGGCGTTCTCCGAACCGCACGAGGCGGCCGACATCACCAGTGCCAGGGCGGCGGGCGTGAAAAGGAGCATCCGATACCGCATAGACGATTCGACGTCGCGGAGCCCGGTACGGTTCCACACCGTTCGACCGGTTCCGCCGACCCGGCCTCTGACCAGGTCCTTGAGCCGACGGCACAGGCGGGTGACCGCCGGCCGCGGGTGGGCGACCGGTCGGGGAAGTGCCTGGAGCATGATGGGATTCATGCTCGGATCTGTAGGTTTCGAGTGTCCCCGTGCCGCGCGGGGGCCCGTGGGGAGGTTCGGATGAACTTCGGGAACGACGTCCCGGCCGTGGACGCCGCCGAGGTACCGCAGGACGCGTACCTTCTGGACGTCCGCGAACAGTACGAGTGGGACGCCGGGCACGCGCCGGAGGCGGTCCACATCCCGATGGGCGAGCTGAGCGACCGCGCCGCCGAGATCCCCCAGGACCGCGAGATCTTCGTCGTCTGCCGGTCCGGGATGCGGTCGGCGCAGGTCACGATCGCGCTGAACCAGGCGGGCTGGATGGCCCGGAACGTGGACGGCGGCATGAAGCGCTGGGCCGAGGCGGGCCGTCCCCTCGACGGCCACACGGACGCCCCGCCGCACGTCGCCTGACCAGCACCCGCGGGAGGCCACCGCCGCCGAGACCCGACGTCCAGGCACCGCGTGTCCGCTTGGAGGCCGACTGGTGGCGGCGGGCGCGGACGCGGGGTGGCGGGAGGCGCGTCCGGGGAATGCGGGGCGGAGGATTGGGCGTTCCGCTCCCTGGAACGTTCGATGTACGATTCGCCCAGTCTTACTGAATACCGCGGGAGCTCGGGCCAACCGGGCTGAGAGGGCGGCACGAAGCGGCGCCGCCGACCGCATGAACCTGTCCGGGTAATGCCGGCGTAGGGAGCGTGCAGTGTCCGCTGTGCAGGAGGAGTCCGTCCGCGCGCCTCGCGACGAGGCCCCGTACACCCTCGACCAGCCCGCGCCCAGGGTGCTGGGCTTCTGGGACCAGTCCGCCTTCTGGGCCAACCTCGGCGTCAGCCTGCTGGCGTTCTCCGGCGCGTACACCGTGCTCGCGCCGACCGAGGACGGCCGTCCGACCATCTCGATCACCGCGGGCATCACCGCGATGATCGTCGGCACGCTGATCGGCGGCCTCATGCTGGGCCTGGCCGCCGTGCCCGGCGCGCGCACCGGCCAGCCCGCGATGGTGCTGCTGCGCGGGCTGTTCGGGGCCCGGCCGTCCTACCTGCCGACCGTGCTGAACATCGCGCAGCTGGTCGGCTGGGGCACCTTCGAGCTGATCACGATCGCGGGCGCCGCGCGGGCCCTGTACGACGGCGTGCCGCGCTGGGCGTACGTGGTCGCGGCGGGTGTGATCACGACCGTGCTGACGATCTGGCCGCTCGGATCGGTCCGGCTGCTGCGCCGGTACGTCACGGTCGCGGTCTGCCTCGCGCTGGTCTACTTCTACATCCAGCTGCTGCGTGAACCGCTGCCCGACCTGAACCAGGGGTCCTGGGGCGGTTTCTGGATCGGCGCGGACGCGGCGCTCGCGGTGTCGATCTCGGGGGTCGCGGTCGCCGCCGACTACACCCGGCACTCCCGGACGCAGCGGGCCGCCTTCGGCTCGGCCGCGGTCGGCTACTCGGTCACGCAG
>NZ_QURH01000070.1 GCF_003428695.1 Actinomadura logoneensis | reverse complement strand
CCGCGCTCGCCCGTCCCGCCGTGGCGGCGGCCGTCACCGCCGTCGTCGTGCTCGGCGTCGACCACGCCCTCACCGCCGCGGCGTCCCCGCCCGCCGCCGTCCGGCTCGCCGCCGCCGGCGGGCTCGGCATTCTCGCCTACCTGCTGCTCGTCGTCCCGAAGGACGCGTTCCTGCGCGCCGCGCACCGGCTCCCGATCCCCGCCACGTCCAAGGAGGGCTGACCGCCATGCCGCTGGTGACCATCGCGCTGCCCGTGCGCAACGCCGGGGAACGGATCGACCGGGTCGCCCGGTCCGTCCTCGGCCAGGACCACCCGGACCTCGAGTTCCTGATCTGCGACAACGCGTCCGACGACGACACCGCCGAGCGCTGCCGCGCGCTCGCCGCCGACGACCCGCGCGTCCGCTACCACCGGCAGCCGGAGAACATCGGCATCCTGCCGAACTTCATGAGCGCGAGCCGGCTGGCGTCGGGGGAGTACTTCCGCTGGGTCAGCGACGACGACGTGCTCGAACCGACGCTGGTGTCCCGGTCGCTGGAGGTCTTCGGCAAGGACGCGCGGCTCGTCAACGTCACGTCCCAGACGTCCTACAAGGGCGACGACGGCGTCGTCAGCACGTCCCCGTTCACCGAGACCGGCCTCGGATCGGACGACCCGCTCGTGCGCTTCACGACGATGCTGCGGCTGCTGAACGCCAGCCACCTCCTCATCGACCCGCTCTACGGACTCCTGCGCCGCGACGTGCTGCTCTCCCTCCCGCGCCGGAACATGCTGCGCGAGGACGAGGTGATGGCGACGAAACTCGCCCTCGCAGGCCCCTGGGGACATGTCGACGAAGTTCTCGCGCACCGCCATTGGAAGACCGAGAAACCGGCCGTTCTGGCCCGCCGCCTCGGAGTTCCGTCCTGGCAGGCGCATTGCGCGACGACGCTGGAATTCCTGGAGGTCTACCGGTGGGTCGGCGACCCGGAGAACACCCCGGAACTGACCGACGGGCAACGGCGCCGCGCACAGGCGGCGGTCCGGGCGGCGTGGGCCCGCCGGGAACGGCGCGTGGCCGAACACCGCACCCGGAAACTGGCCCGCCTCGCGACCGGCCGTGATACCCGGTGAACAGCCCTTTTCCACCGGCCGGTAGTGGCCATGGCGACACCTGGACCGATGAAATCACCACGACCCGGATGCACGATGACAGCGTCATCAATTCGCCGGGACGCGGGGACGCGGCGAAGTCGAACCGCCCTCGGCCGACCGAGGGCCCACCGGGGGCACACATGGGTTTCTGGAAGACGATCCTGGGCATCGCCCGGAACCGGCTCATCGGGCCGCCCGTCGTCGTGCTCGGCCTCGGCGTCGCGGCGCTGGCGTTCGTCCTGACACCGGTCACCTACGTCTCGTCCAGCCTCCTCGTGCTCACCACGCCGTCCGCGGGCGGCCTGGAGGACCCCAACCGCCCCGGTTGGACCACCAACCCGCTGCTGCAGTTCAACGACGGTCTGAAGACGTCCGCCGCGATCCTCATCCAGGCGGCGGGAACCGAGGAGTCGCTCAAGAGAATGGGCGCGGGCAAGGGGAGCCCGACCAAGGTCGTCATCAACGACGGCACCAGCGACGGCAAGGTCATGACCGCGAGCCAGACGGGCCCGTTCATCTTCGTGCAGGCCACGAGCACGCGCGAGGGCGCCGTCACCGACGTCGTGCACAACGCCGAGCGGCTTTTGCGGGACGACCTGGTCAACCGGCAGCGCGCCCTGGGCGCTCCCAGGCAGACCTACCTGATGCTCACCGAGGTCGTCCCGGCGTCCGCGCCCCGGGCGAAGATGACCCAGAAGTGGGAGTTCTCCGGCGGGGCCTTCGGGGCGGTCGTCTGCCTCGGCTTCGGCATCGCCTACCTCGCCGCCCGCCGCCGCGACCTGCGCGAGGCCGCCGCCGAGACGCCGTACGACTTCTACTACGGCTCGACGGACGAGGGCGGACCGCTACGTCCGGCGCGTCCACAGACTCCGGCCCCATCGCGGCGCGGTTCGGCGGCGGAAGACGGTCGATCGCCGCAGAGCGTTCCGCCGTCCCCTAATGGCGCGGGTCACCATGCCGCGGACTACGGACTTCCGATGGACGGCGACCCGGCCGACACCCTCCACGACCGTCCTTCCACGAAGCCGACAGAACCACTCGCCGCACCACATCCCTTGCTGGGAAATGAGCCGATGGACGAGGGCGAGAAGACACCTGAGCCCCGTCGCAAGACCTATGAACCTGAGCCAAGGCAGGAACGCGAGCAGATACGCGCGCGCGAGCAAGCACGGGACCGCGAGGCGATACGCGGCGCCGACCTGACTTTCGCTCATTCATCCGCCCACGAACACCAGGACGTGCCTTGGCCCGAGCGCGAAGAGACCGGTGACGCCACCTCCGGCCGTCCTGCGGGTAATTCCGAGCAGCCCGCCGACCGCGGCGGAGGCGCATTCCTCGAGCCGGAACGTGGATTCGCGGGGACGTTCCGGAGCGACGGCCAACACGAGGACGTCCCCTGGCCCGAGCACACGAAGGCCGACGACGGCGGCGTGTTGGAGTCCGACGACGAACCCGGACCGTGGCGGGACGGCGGACCGGCGCGCGACCGGGGACGTCAGGGGACGGCCGCGTTCGAGATCCTCGGAGCCGAGGCCGCGTCGTCGCGCGAGTCCGACGGGGAGCCGTCGGACGCGTCCGCTCCCCGGGTGAGGTGAACGGCACGCGATGGACTTCTGGAGCACGCTGCTGGTGCTGTTCCGGCGCTGGTACCTGACCGTCCCCGCGTTCGTGCTGTCGCTCGTGATGGCGGGCGCGGTCTTCGAGATGACCCCGTCCCACTGGGTCTCGACGTCGGTGCTCGTGCTGTCCAGCCCGAAGAACGGCGGCGACATCACGGTCGACCAGCGCAAACAGCCCAACCGGAACCCGCTGCTGATCTACGAGCGGGGCCTGAGCGAGACCGCCGCGATCCTCATCCAGATGCTCGGCTCCCCCGAGATCGGCCAGCGGATCGGCGCTCCGCCCGGCGGCGCGACCCAGGTCCAGGTCGGCAACGGCAGCAACAACCCGGAACTGCTCGACAACGGCAGCCCGTTCATCTACATCCAGGTGGACAGCACGTCCCAGTCCGTCGCGTACAACACCAACGCGCGGCTCGTCCAGGAGGCGCGACGCGTCCTGGACGAGCGCCAGCACTCGCTGGGCGCTCCCCCGGCGACCTTCATCACGATCAGCAGCGCCGTCCCGCCCACGACCCCCGTCATCCAGCGCAAGGGCAAGAAGCGCGCCGCCGTCGCCTTCATGGCCTTCTCCATCATCGTCGCGCTGACCCTCGCCTACGGCGGCGAAAGCTACGCGCAGCACCGCCGCCGCCGTCGCGAGGCCCCGTCAGCGCCCCCGACCCGCACCCCCGAACCAGCCGGAGGGCACTGACAGTGCCCGACGAACCCCTCCCCACCCCCTCAACTCCCCCACCCCCAGAACCAGAACCCTCTGGCCAAGGCGCAGAGGACGCACCCGTTAACGCCCGACTAACCGGCCAAGGCGCACCGAAGCCTGAACAAGCCGCGTCGGCGGGCGGGCAAGGCGCGTTGGAGGCTGAGGGGCGCGCAGCAGGGACACTCGGACGGGGCGTGCAGGCTGAGGGAGCCGCGTCGGGAACGCTCGGGCGAGGCGCGGCGGAGATTGATAGGGCCGCAGCGGCGTCGCTCGGGCGGAAAAGGCCTGAGGCCGAGAGAACCGCGGCAGGAACGCTCGATCGGGGCGCGCCAGGGGGTGAGGGAGCTGCGGTGGGGACGCTCGGGCCGGGCGTGGTGGCTTCGGGGCGCTTTGTGGGCGCGTCAGGAGACGGCTCGGGCGCGTTGGGGGACGGCTCGGGGGTGGTGGAGCGCGGCGTGGGGTCTGGACGCGGGGTGGCGGTCTGGGGGAGCGGTGTGAGGGCTTCCGGGCGTGCGCGTGCGCGTGGGCGGGGACGGGGGCTGGGCGCGTCGCAAGTCGTGGCGCCGCGGGCGGACGGGGCGACGCTGGGGGTGATGTTCGCGCTCGCGACCCTGGTCGTCCCGGCGCGGCTCGTCGTCCGGGGGACGGGGATCTCGCTGACGCCCGCCGACCTGGTGGCGCTGGGCATGGGGCTGACGTGGCTCGCGGCGCAGTTCGTGACGCACTCCGGCGTGGCCAAGGGACGCACGGCGGCGCGGACGGTCGCCTCGTTCTACGTGGCCGCGATGTTCGCCTGCTACGGCGCGGCGAACAGCAGCTACCTGCCCGCGGACGAGCGGAACCTCCTCGACCACTCCCTGGTGCTCGCGGTCGCGTTCGCCGGCGTGACCCTCGCCGTGTGCGACGGCGTCCGGACGCTCGACCGCCTGGACACCCTGCTGAGGTGGGTCGTCGCCGGAGGCACGGCGGCGGCGTTCGTCGGCGCGTTGCAGTACCTGTTCATGTTCGACCTGACCAAGTACATGGTCGTCCCGCTGCTGCGGTACACCAGCGGCGACAACCCGACGATGGTGCCGCGCGGAGGCCAGTTGCGGGTGGCGGCCACGACGGGCCATCCGATCGAGTTCGGCATCGTCTGCACGATGGTGCTGCCGCTCGCGATCCACTACGCGCTGCGTGCCCGGCGCGCCGGGGAGCCGTCCTGGCCGTGGTGGGGCTCGGCGCTGCTCCTGCTGTCCGGGATGCTGTTCTCGGTGTCGCGGTCGGGCGTGCTGACGCTGCTCGCGATCGGGTTCGTGCTGCTCGCGGGCTGGCCGCCGCGGATGCGCACCCGTGCCCTCGGCGTGGTCGCGGCGTGCTCGATCGCCGTCCTGATGATCGCGGGCGGCCTGGTGCGGGCGATCTACAACCTGTTCGCCAACGCGCAGGCGGACGACAGCATCACCGCGCGCCAGCACCGCTACGGGCAGGCCGCGATGGAGATCTCCAAGCACCCGATCTTCGGACGCGGCGACGGGACGTGGCACTTCCCCGCCTACAACGCGTTCGACAACCAGTACATCATGTCGATGGTCGAGACCGGCGTGCTCGGCACGACCGCGCTCGTCCTGCTGTTCCTCGGCGGGATCTACTCCGCGCTGCGCGCCCGCGGCAAGGCGTTCTCGGACCCCGACACGCGCGACCTCGCCCTCTCGGTCACCGCCTCGCTCGCGGCCCCGCTCGTCGGCGCGGTCACCTTCGACCTGCTCTCCTTCGCGACGATCACCGGCCTCACCTTCCTGATGGTCGGGGCCGCCGGCGCGCTGCTCCGCATCACCCGCGCCCAGGAGCTGCCGACCGCCGTCCCCTGGCGCGTCCGGGCGGGCAACACCCGAGCCGCCCGCGCGATCCGAGCCAGAGTCACCCCCACCCGAACCCCCTGACCCCCACCACCGACCCCGCGCGCTGGAGCGGCTCTGTCTGGTGGGGCGGTCTCGTCGCTCCCGGTTCCTGTGGCTTCGGGGAGGCGGTGGCGGGGGTTACTCGGCGCAGGGGAGGGGGCGGACGGTGCGGGTGATGCGGTAGGCGGCGTCGACGGTGACGACGGTGTTGCCCGTCCAGGTCTGGATGGCGTGGCACCAGGACTCGACCGGGGCGTAGGACCAGGACCTGTCCACCATGCGGTTGTCGCGCACGACCAGGCGCCCCGCGACGTGCTTCAGCTGGATGCTGTAGGTGCCGCCGGCGACCAGGTTGTTCTCGACCGTGACGTCGCTGATGGTGCCGCCCGCGCTGTCGGCCAGGAAGAGCGGCGCGGTGAAGTCGGAGACGCCGCGCTGGTCGAAGGTGTTGTGCCGGACGACGAGGTGGCGCGCGTCGCGGACGCCCCAGACCTGGATGCCGTCGGCGTGGTCGGCGCCGTTGGAGCAGTTCTTGACGTACGAGTCGGTGATCTCGACGTCGCCGCCCTTCGCCGCGTCGCCGGAGACCTTGAAGCCGTGGCTGAACCCGCGGACGAGCAGGCCGGACGCGCGGTAGCGGGCGGTGCCCACGGCGTCCTCGCTGACGCAGCGGTCGGGTCGTCCCACCGTGGAGTCCGTGATCGTGAACGGGTGGTTGGCGTCCTTGTAGTCGTTGGTGACGCGGCCGTCGATCACGCTGTTGCGGATGGTCACGTCGTCGGCGGCGATCACCAGGTTGCCCGGGACGTGCACGCCCTCCAGGACCGTGCCGGGTTTGTCGACCAGCAGGGCGTCGTTGTCCACGTTCAGCCGGACCTTGCGCGGCGCGGCCAGGGTGTGCGGCGCGCCCGTGCAGTCGGGCGTCGGATACGCGGGGCAGCGGCCCTTCCCGGCGTCACGCGTCGGTGTCCCGTCGGGCGTGGCGGGCTGCGAGGGCAGCGGTGCGGGGCTGGGCGGAGTGCTCGCGGAAGAGGTGCCGGAGGAGGGGGTGGGCACCGCGCTCGGAAGGGCGGGTGCGGACTTGTCCTTGCCTTGGCAGGCTGCGAGGCCCAGGGCGAGGAGCCCCGCCGTCGCGACCGTCAGGGCTCGGCTTCGGCCGAACGGCTCGGTCATAGGTCGCATTGTGGGCACAGCGGGGAGGCGGATGGGGCGGTTCTCCCGGGGACGGCTGAATGTGGCCAGCGTGCGCGCCCGGCCGCCCGTGGGGGCTGGTTACGTTGGTGGGCATGGCGTCTCGGGGGTGGGGTGGCCGGACCGGCGCGGTCCCCGTGGGCGGTGCGTGGCGCGTGGCCGTCGGCTGCGGAGCCCTGCTGGTCGCGGTGTACGCGCTCGCGGTGTGGACGACGCCCGGGCAGCGGTTCGAGGACGCGGTGCTGCGCGCCTCCTGGCCGGACCGCGCGTCGCCCGTGGTGGCGGTGCTGGACGTGATCTCGGCCGGGTCGCTGGCGCTGGCGGCGGCCCTGGTCGGCTGGATCGGCCACCGGACGGGCGGCCGGGCGACCGCCCTCGCGATCGTCGCGATGATCCTCGCGGCGGTCACGGCGACCGAGCTGCTCCAGGCGGTGCTGCCCCGGCCGATCCTGCTGGCCCACGGCTTCCGCCGGGAGGACCGGTCGTTCCCCAGCGGGCACACCGCGGTCGCGACGGCCGTCCTGTGCGGGCTGCTGCTGGCCGTCCCGGCGCGCGCACGCCCCTGGACGGCCCTGCCGGCGCTGCTCGGCTCGGCGGCGATCGGCGCGGCGACGGTGACGGTGAGCTGGCACCGCCCGAGCGACACCGTGGGCAGTGCGCTCATCGTCATGATCGGTGTGTGCGTCACGATCGCCGTCCTCCGTCGCCGCGGTCTCCTGGTCCCACTAACCGAAACGAACGGCGGGGGGCGGATCGTTGGGGGCGTTCTCGCGATTGTTGTGACGACATCCGTCGCGGTCGCCGTTTACGCAGGTCACAAAGCCGTGGTGGCGCTGGATTCGACCGGCGATCCCGATCTCGCGCCGCACAGCGCCGTCATCGCCGGACGCGCCGTCGCCATCGCCGCCACGGGAACGGCCACCCTGACGACGCTCCTCCTGCTGGCAGGACTCGGTCCGGCCCGCATCGCGCACGCACGAGAACCCGAGGCGACCGACGAGTCCGACGGCGAGGCGACCGGTGAGTCCGATGGCGAGGCGACCGGTGAGTCCGACGGCGAGTCGGACCTCTCCCCGACCGTCTAGGCCGTCAGGCGCGCGCTCAGGGCCGCCCAGGAACCGGCGCCCAGGTCGCGGTCGCTGATGGCGGCCACGGGGAGGGGCCACGGGATGCCGAGGTCCGGGTCGTCGTAGCGGACGGACAGGTCCTCGGACGGGTCGTGTTCGCGGTCGATGCGGTAGCAGACGTCCGACAGCGCGGTGAGCGACTGGAAGCCGTGCAGCATCCCCGGCGGGACGTACAGCGTCGTGAAGGTCTCGTCGTCCAGCCGGACGGTCACGTGCTGGCCGAAGGTGGACGATCCCGGACGGGCGTCCACCACGACGTCGAGCACCGCGCCGTGCGCGCAGCGCACGAGCTTGGCCTCCCCGCGACCGCCCCGCCCGTGCATCCCGCGCACGGTCCCGTAGCGTGACCTGGACTGGCTGTCCTGGATGAACGCCGAAGGGTCCAGACCGTGCGCGGACGCGACGGCGGCGTCGAACGTCCGGGTGAACAGGCCGCGGTCGTCGCGGTGCGGTTCGGGGACGAAGAGCAGCATCCCGTCCAGCTTGGTTCGCTCTACTCTCATATGTCGTGGACCTCACCGAAGGGCCGATCGTCAGCGTCGTCATCCCCGCGCACAACGAGGAGGCAGGCCTCGCCGCTTTGCTCGCCCGCCTCCTGGACGGAGCCGGCCCGGGGGAGTTCGACGTCGTGGTGGTCGCCAACGCGTGCACCGACCGCACCGCGGGGGTGGCGCGTGACGCGGGCGTCAGGGTCGTGGAGACGGAGACGCCGGGCAAGGCCAACGCGCTGCGGCTGGGGGACGAGGCCGCGCGCGTCTTCCCCAGGGTCTATGCCGACGCCGACATCCTGCTCGACGCCGCCGGTGTCCGCGCGCTGGCGGAGGCCGCGCGACGGCCCGGAGTGCTGGCCTGCGCCCCCCGCCCCGTCCTGGACCTCTCCGGGACCGGGCCGGTGGCACGGCGCGTCCATCGCGCGCACGAGGCCCTCGTCGAGCCCTCCAGGGGCCTCGCCGGAACGGGCGTGTACGTGCTGACCGAGGAGGCGCACGCGCGCGTGTTCCCGCTGCCGGACGGCCTGCTCGCCGACGACGGCTGGGTCCACGCCACCTTCGGCCCGGACGAGCGCGTGGTCGTCCCCGAGGCGGCCTCGGTGGTACGCCCGGCGCGGACGGTCCGGGCGCATCTGCGCCGGCGGGTCCGGGTCCGGCTCGGGAACCGGCAGCTCGCGGAGCTCGGACGGCCGGTGACCGCGTCCCGGCTGGGGCCGTCCGACCTGCTCCGCCTCGTGCGCGCGCGGAGGGTCGGGACCGTCGAGGCCGCCTGCTACCTGGCGGTGCTGGCGCTGGACAAGGCCCTCGCACGGATGCGGCGGGGACGTCCCGTCAGTTGGGGGACCGACGCCAGCAGTCGCCATTCCTAGCCTCGCTTCACGGCGATCAGGGACTTGACCAGACCGGCGAACTTCTCGCCCAGGATCTCCGATTCGGGGAACAGGAAACCCATCTCGGTTCTGCCGAGCAGCTCGACGCCCAGCGCGTCCGCGATGGCGGCTTCGCGTCCTTCCGGCTTGACCTTCACCAGCGGCCAGCGTTCGGCCAGGCGCGCCCGCGCGCTGAGCGGCAGGAACTGGAAGCCGGGGCAAACCCAGTGGGGTTCGACGGGGAAGTACCGGTACGGCGTCTGCACCCAGTGCCGGGGAGCGAGCTCCCGGACCGTGCGCGCGAACCGCTCGCGCCGCGCGATGCCGCCGACATGCTCGATCACCGAGTTGGACACGACGAGGTCGAAGTCGCGTCCGAGCAGGTCGGCGGGCAGGTCGCAGGCGTCGCCGGTCTCCGCGGTCACGCCGTCCGGGAGGTCGTCCGGCTGCTTCTCCAGCAGGTTCACGATGTGCAGGCGGGCCGGGCGGACGGGCGCGCGCTCCCAGAACTCGTAGGTGCCGCCGAGGTCGATCACCGACAGGGACGCCAGGTCGGGGAACGCCTGCCGGAACATCTCCCACCGCCGCCTGCGGGCCTTCGCGCCGAGCGAGTCGGGCCCCTCGACGAAGCGGCTGCGCAACGTCTGCTTCACGAGCCCTCCTTGTCCGTGCTGCGGGTCAGGACGCGGGTGAGGCGTCGTGTCCGGGAGGAGCGGCGCATCCGCTCCGGTGCGCACGCCGCATCGTAGGCCGCCAGCAACGCCTTCTGGGAGTGGTCCCAGGACAGTGGCCCGGCGACGCGTTCCCTGCCCACCTCCCCCATGCGCGCGCGTTCCGCCGGATCGTCAAGAAGCTGGGCGATGAGCTTGGCGAACGCCGATTCGTCGTCGCACGGCGCGTACAGGGCCGCTTCGCCGGCCGACACACGGGACTCGTGCAGGTCGAACGAGACCGTAGGCCGGGACATGGCCATGTACTCCATGACCTTGTTCATCGTCGAGCGGTCATTGAGCGGACTGTACGGATCGGGCGCGAGGCACACGTCGGCGGTGGACAGGTACGGAAGCAGGCGGTCGTCCAGGACCCGGCCGGGGAACTCCACCCGGTCCTCGAGGCCGAGCTCACCGACCATCCGGACCAGGGACTCGAACATGTCGCCGTCGCCCAGGAACGCGGCGTGCCAGTCGTCGCGGCCCAGTTCGTCACGAAGTTTGGTCAGCGACCGAAGCGCGTAGTCCACGCCGTCCTGCGGACCCATCACACCCAGGTAAACGAGCAGGTGCTTCTTGCCGCGCTTCAACTCCGGCTGCTGCGGAACGGGCCGGAAGCGGTCCGTCGCCGGGGCGCTGCGCACGACGAACACGTCCTCGGGACGCTTCTCGCCGCGTTCGAGCGCGATCTCCCGATAGCTCTCGTTGGTGACGATGACGACGTCCGCCGTGTCGTAGGTCGCGCGCTCCACCCGCCGGACGCACCGGTAGAGGAGGTCCTCGCCGCGTCCGAACCGCGACAGGTACAGCTCCGGCACCAGGTCGTGCTGGTCGAAGACGAACCGCGTGCCGTGCCCGCGCAGCATGCGCGCCACGAGGAACAGCAGGTCGGGCGGGTTGCAGGCGTGGACGACGTGGAAGGGGCCGTGCTCGCGCACCAGGCGCCGCGCGATCCGGGCGGTGTGCCACAGCGCCGTGGAGTACTCGGCGAGGTAGCCGCGCGGCCCGCCGCTCGCCGCGGCCAGCGGATAGCGGTGGATGGCGACACCGTCGACGAACGCCTCGCGCTCGGTATCGTTGCGGGCTCCCTGCGGGCAGATGACGTGCACCTCCCAGCCCGCGTCGCGCAGGACGGTGCTCTCCTGCCAGACCCGCCGGTCGAACGGGACGGACAGGTTCTCGACCAGGATCAGGGCGCGCCGCCGGACGGGTGTCCGCCGGTCCGGGCGCTCGCCGCTCTTGTCACCGTGAACAGCCAAAGCTCACGCATCCAGGGGGGTGAGCCGGCGCCCACGGGCGCCGGGCGGGGTAAGGGACGGAGAGTGCGGGGTGGGAGAGTGCGGGGTGGTGGGGCAGGCGGGGTCATCGGGGACCGTCCTCGCGCTGACGGGCGGTCTCCAGTGCGCGGCGGGCCCGGCGCAGGGCGGGAGCGAGCCGGGTGTCGCGCAACGTGTCGCGGGCGGTGCCGGCGGCGGTGGTCCGGACGCGCCGGACGGCCCGCGCGACGGGTCCGCGCAGCACCGCGCCCTGGCAGACGTACGTCTCGCCGGTCTTGGCGCGGCGTTTGTACTCGTCCTCGCCGCGTCCGAGGTCGATGCGGGTAACGCCGAGCTCCGGCGCCGCGGCGACCAGTTCGCGCAGCAGGATCCAGCCGGGCGCGTACGCCGCGTGCGCCGGGTCGTACACCGGGAACCACCAGTGCAGGACGCCCGCGGAGCGCAGCCCGAAGTGCGCCGCGAGCAGATGCGGACCGGCCCTGACGACCGACAGCACCCCGCCGAAATCGTCCGTGTCCCCCTGCGTGTGACGGCGCAACGTGTCGTCCTTGCGCGCGCGCAGAAGGAGATGCAGCAGGTCGCGGCGGGAGGGGTCGGCGAAGTGGTCGCGGGCGTTCGTGGCGGCGTACTGGCCGCGCTTCAGCTCGATCAGCTCGTCCAGTGCGGCGGGCGCGAACGTGTCGGCCTCGAAGGTGACCGGACCGAGCGTCCGCTCGGCCTTGCGGGTGCGGCGGCGGGCCTGGGACATGTTGTCCCGGCCGCTCCGCGACGCGCGGCCGAGGTAGCCGTCCAGACCGCCGCTGACGTCGAGGAACGGGGACGGCCGCCGGGACTCGGTCCAGGGGGCGAACTCGGGCGATCCGTCCAGGAGGTGATCGAACTCCAGCGCCCGGACGCGCGTCCCCGAGACCAGCGAACGCACCGGGAACGGCGTGCCGGCCGCGGTGACCGGCCCCTGGAAGTCGGCGCCCGGCCATCCCACCGGACGCGCGACCGAGCCGTGGCGCTGCAGGGCGAAGACACCGGTGGTCTGCTTGCCGTCACTAGCCACCGCCACCGTGACGGGTCGTCCGGACGCGTGGACGGCGGCGGCGAAAGCGGGGTGAAAGTAGGGGCTGTCGTAACGCGCGTCCGCCGCTCGCAGCGCGTGCCACGCGGACAGGTCGGCCGCGCTCAGCGCGTCGAACCCGGTCAGGCGCAGTCCGGACAGGCGCAGCCCGGTCAGGTGCAGCCCGGGATCGGCCCGTGGCCTCGAGTGCGTCAAGCCTTCAGCTCCCGGATCCGGTGGGACGGGAGCAGGAGCGCCGCCAGGGCGGCCCGTGAGGTGCGGCGGCCCGCGAGGGTCCGCAGCAGCTCGCCCAGCGCGATGCCCAGGAAGAACGGGACGGCGGCGAGCGTTCCCCTCCGCCGCCGGAACAGGCGCACGCGGTTGACGGTCAGCAGGGAGTACAGCATCGGGCTGGTGTCGGACTCGCCGCCCAGGTGCGTCACCCTGGCGGACGGCTCGAACCAGGTGGCCAGCCCCGCGTCGGCGGCGCGCAGCGCGTACTCGGTCTCCTCGCTGTAGAGCAGGAACGACTCGTCCCAGGGGCCGATCCGCCGGATCGTCTCCACCGACAGTAACTGCGCCGCGCCCGTCGCCCACGTCACCTCGTGCGCGCGCGTGTAGGCGCCCGGGTCGGTGATCCTCTCGCCCCAGCGGGACCGCCGTCCCCCGAGAAGCGCGTCCAGCCACACGCGCGGCACGCTCGGCCGCCGGAACAGCGACGGCTGCAGCCGCCCGTCCGGGTCGAGCAGCAGCGGGACCGCGATGCCCCGTCCCGGAGCCTCGGAGAGCGCTCCGGCCAGCACGGCGAGCGCGCCGCGCTGGAAGCGGCAGTCGGGGTTCATGACGAACACCGCGTCCAGCTCGTCCAGGTCGAGCACGGCCGTCCCGGCGTTGATCGCGGCCGAGTAGCCGGCGTTCCGGCCCGTCCCGATCACCCGCAGCGGCAGGGTCGCCGCCGCGTCCCCGGCGATGCGCGTGGTCTCGTCCCGCGAGGCGTTGTCGACCACGACGACCGCGCGCAGCAGGGTGCCCTCCGCGCCGCCGGGGATCGAGTCGAGACAGCCGCGCAGCACGCCCGCGCTGTTGTAGGTCACCACCACGACCGCGACCCTGGCCTGCGCGGACGTCCCCGCCGCGGCCCCGTCACGCGAAGCGGAGGCCGGCTCGGAACCGGCCCGCGAAGCGGAGGCCGGCACGCCGGAGCCGGCGTGCGGCTCGGGGCGCGGAGCGGAGGGCGGGACGACGGAGTCGGAGTGCGCCATCGGGTCACCTTCCGCGGGTGCGCTTGACGAGGCGGGCGGCGGTGCGGCGCAGGCGCGCGGCGGGCCCCGGCGGGGCGAGGACGCGGGTGATCCACGCGTCGTCCAGGTCGTGCCGGAGGCTCGTGCGCGGCTGGAGCCAGGCGTCCGGACGGGCCGGGCCGCCGTCGCTGGTGTAGGCGCGGGTGACCGAGGCGCGGCGCAGGCGGCGCAGGACGTGCCGGTCGTACGAGCCGAACGGGATGGCGACGCGGGTGACCGGTTCGCCGGTGATGTCCGATAGGACGTGGTGGGCGCGGACGAGCTCCTCGCCGACCTGCGGGGCGGTGAGCCGCCGCCAGTCGCGGTGCGCCCAGCCGTGCGAGCCGACCGTCATCCCGGCCTTGACCAGCTCGCGGACGCCGTCGGCGGTGAGTCGCCCGGGCTCGCCGAGCCGTCCGGCCAGCACGAAGAACTCGGCGGTCAGGCCGCGGTCGAGGAGCCGCGGCAGCGCGGTCTCGACGTCGGAGGCGTTGCCGTCGTCGAAGGTGAGCCGCACGTCCGGGCGGTCCGCGACCGCGTCGAGCACGCGCTCGAACCGGCCCACGTCCACCCAGGTCTCGGCCTCGCCCGGCTCCAGCGCCCGGCCGAGGGCCCGGCCCGGCGCGCCGCCGGACCGCGGTCCGACGCCGTGCACGGTGAGATTGATGACCGCGCCCATCACACCCGCCCCGATGCTGTTCTGTCACCCCGACGCGACAGACAATAGCTATCAGGTTCACAATTTCCTGCAATTTCCCTCTGACCACATACGGCCACTGTCTTCCGCTTTGCGGTGCGCCGAAGGCGGGTTATCAATGGCCGAGTCAGCTCTGCGCCGGCTCACGGAGACCGGATGACCCGCACACATCCGGCTTAATAGCTTTTCAGGGCAAAGGCGTTGTTTTCGGGGGCACCACAAGTGACCGTAATTGACGGCGTTAACTCCGGCACGGGCAGCCGGATCGCGACGCGCGCATCCTGGTTCGCCCGCTATATCCATCTGCTGGTCCTGCTGGACGTCTCGTGCGCCGCAACGGCGGGAGTGGCCGGTTTCGCCCTCCGATTCTCCGGTTGGGACCAGAGCGGACGATGGCCCGACATCCTGCTCGCGATCGGCCTTCCGATGGTCTGGGTGCCGTGGCTGTCGGTCGCCGGCTGCTACGACCACCGATTTCTGGGCACGGGCGGCGCCGAATATCGGAAGGTACTGAATGCGGGTATCACTCTGACTGCGGGCGTCGCGATCCTGTCATACGCCACCAAGGCGGAAGTCGCGCGCGGATATGTGCTCCTCACGCTGCCGCTGCTGGTGGCCCTGGACGTCGGCGCTCGCCGCGCCGCCCGCAGCCGCCTGCACCGCGCCCGCGAGGACGGCGAGTGCATGCGCCGCGTCGTCGCCGTCGGCTACACCGACGGCGTCGCCGACCTGGTGCGCGAGCTGTCCCTGCACCCCCACCACGGCATGCAGGTCGTCGGTGTCTGCGCGCCCGAACCGCCCGGCCGGACGGTCGAGGACGTCATGGTGCTCGGCGGGTTCGACGACGTCCCCGAGGTGGTCGAACGCTGCCGCGCCGACGCCGTCGCCGTCCTTCCCTGTGTCGAGCTGGGCGGCGTCCGGCTGCGCCGGCTGGCCTGGCGGCTGGAGAAGTTCCGGACCGACCTGTTCGTCTCGCCCGCCCTGCTGGACGTCGCCGGGCCGCGGCTGACCATCCGCCCCGTCGCCGGGTTCTCCCTGCTGCACATCGACCATCCGGAGCTGACCGGCCCGGCGCGCGTCGCGAAGGCGGCCTTCGACCGGGTCACGGCGGCGCTGCTGCTGATCGTCGCCGCGCCGCTGCTGGTGGCCGTCGCGGTGGCCGTCCGGACGACCGATCCGGGCCCGGCGTTCTTCCTGCAGACCAGAATCGGGCGCGCGGGACGCCGTTTTCGGATGGTCAAGTTCCGGACGATGGTCACCGACGCCGAACGCCGCCGCGTCGAGCTGTCCGCCCGCGTCGAGAGCGGCTCGGTGCTGTTCAAACTGAAGAGTGACCCGAGAGTCACCCGCGTGGGACGTTTCCTGCGCCGCTACTCCATCGACGAGCTGCCGCAGCTCGTCAACGTCCTACGCGGCGAGATGTCGCTGGTCGGGCCGCGTCCGCCGCTGCCCGAGGAGGTCGAGCGGTACGGCGAGGACGTCTACCGGCGGCTCGCCGTCAAACCGGGCCTCACCGGGCTCTGGCAGGTCAGCGGGCGCTCCGACCTGTCGTGGGAGGAGGCCGTCCGGCTCGACCTGCAGTACGTCGAGAACTGGTCGCTGCTGTTCGACGTGCAGATCCTCTGGCGCACCGTCCGCGCCGTCGTCACCGGCAACGGCGCGTACTGACCTGCACCGCGCCGGCCCCTGACCCGTACCGCGCCGACCGCGGTCCCAGCCCCTACAGCGGGACGTCCCAGAACGCCAGCTCGTGCCGCATCCCCTCCAGGAAGCGGGCCTCGGCGCGGGCGGCGTCGGGCGCGGCCTCGTCGATCATCTGGGCGATGCGCCGCGTCAGCTCGGCGAAGCCGGGGTCCGCGTAGGTGTCCACCCAGCGCCGGTACCGGGGCTCGGACGGCGGGTCCTGGGCCAGCCGCGCTCCCAGGGTCGAATACCCCCACATGCATGGATACAAGGCGGCGAGCCCCTGACCGTAATCAGCGGCCGACTCCAGCAGGAACGCGGTGTAGGCGGCGCACGGAGCGCCCTTCTTCGCGCCCTCCAGGTCCGCCCCGAACTCGGCGGACAGCCCGCGGTGCAGGCTCAGCTCGTCGTGGAAGGTCGCGTGCGCGAGATCGACCAGATCGCCGAGGTGCGCCGACGGCGCCTGCCAGGCGAGCCGCGAGAACACGCGCACATAGTCGAGCAGGAACAGGTAGTCCTGCTCCAGCCACGACTGGAAGACGGCCTCGTCCAGGTCGCCGCGGGCGATCCCCGCGACGGTCGGATGCGCGAGCTGCCGCTCGACCCACGGCCGGCCGAGCTCTTCCAGGTGCGAAGCGAGTCCCATACCGCTGAGTCTGCCATTACCGGCATCTCACCCCGAACAACGCGAAACCCCGCCGGAGCCGAAGTTCCGGCGGGGTCGCGCCGCGTCTGACCGATGTGCGGGTCGCCTCTCGGCGGAAGGCTCAACACGGCTCCAGCCGAACGGTATTCCGTGAAGGCTATAGATGAGGCCCGGGGACACCAGGCACATCGGCCACGTGTGATGTAACGGCAGGGGCCCGCCAGGCATTCCCGGCCGCCGGACGTTACCCGGGCCACATCCCGGGAGGACTCACCTGCGCGGCGCCCGGACGGCCCGGACCAGCGTGTCCACGGCGAAACGCTCCTCGCCGTCGACCTCCACGGCGCGCCGCACCCGCTCCGCCCGCTGGACCGTGAGCCCCGGAAGCGCCCCCGCCACCGCCCCCGGCGTGTGCAGGACGGCCGGATCCTGCGGCCCGCCGACGCCCTCGGTCAGGTTCGTCCGGTCGTGCCCGACGAACACCAGCACCCCGCCGGGCGCCACCGCCGACGCCGCCCGCGCGAGCACCTCCCCCATCTCGGGCAGCTGCAGGTAGGCGATCACCACCAGGTCGAACGCGCCCTCCGGCGGCACCCACGTCAGGACGTCCTCGACCAGCAGCTCGACCGAGACGCCCCGCGCCTCGGCCAGCTCGCGGGCCCGCTCGATGGCCACCGCCGAGAAGTCGACCGCCGTGACCGTCCAGCCCTCCCCGGCCAGCCACAGCGCGTTGCGTCCCTCCCCGCAGGCCAGATCGAGGGCCCGCCCGGGCGGCAGCCCCGCGCACTCCTCGGCCACGAACCGGTTCGGCCCGGCCGACCACACCAGATCCCGCCCCGAGTACCGCTCGTCCCAACCCCGCGCATCCACGCCGCTCAGCCTAGACATTCACCCCCGCCCCCGCCGACCACCGCCACCCCCCACTGGCCGCCACCGGCCACCCCACCCCCGGATGCCGGGATCAGTAGGCTGCCGGCACGCACGCCCGCGACGGAATCCCCCGGCCGAACCGGCCCTCGCCTGCCCCTCCGGCCTGCCGGCCAGGAGGTTGCGCCCTGTCCGTAATGAAGGGGCCTGGAGGGTTTCGGGGGTGGGGTGGGGCGCGGGATGATCTTCGGGAGTGATTGGTGGGAGGTTGGGGTGGGGCCGGTGTTGCCTGAGAACGAGCGGACGCGGCATCGGCGGCTGCGGGCGCAGGGGAGCCGGGAGCGGAGCGATCTCGACGCGATCCTCGCGGCCGGGTTCGTGTGCCATGTGGGCGTGGTGGTCGACGGGACGCCGCTGGTGGTGCCGACCGTGTACGGGTGCGACGGGGAGACGCTGTACTTCCACGGGTCCGTCGCGAGCCGGAGCCTGGTGGCCGGGGGCCAGGACGAGGTGTGCGTGACGGTCACCCACGTGGACGGGCTGGTGCTCGCGCGGTCGCTGTTCGAGCACGGCGTCAACTACCGCAGCGCGATGATCTTCGGGGTGCCGCGGCCGGTGACCGAGCCCGAGGAGAAGCTGGAGGGGCTGCGCGTCCTCAGCGAGCATTCGGTGCCGGGGCAGTGGGACTACGCGCGCCTGCCCAACAAGAAGGAGCTGGCGGCCACGGCGCTGCTCGCGCTGTCGCTGGAGGAGGCGTCGGTCAAGATCCGCGTCGGGCCGCCGGACGACGGCGACGGGCCGGACGCCGCGCTGGGCCTGTGGGCGGGCGTCCTGCCGCTGCGGACGACCTGGGGCGAGCTGGAGCCCGATCCGGTGCTCCCGGAGGACGTCGAGGCCCCCGATCACCTGGCCCGGAGGCAGAACACGCCGCTGTGATCAGCCCTTGCGGCGGCCGAGGAGCCCGCGGCGGCCCTGCAGCGAGCGGGCGCGGGCCTCGGCGTCCTCCAGGGTCTGGCGGATCCGCTCGGTGGGGGCGGGCTCGTCGTCGGCGGACAGCGAGACCAGTTCGGCGACGTCCAGCGGGAGGCCGAGGTCGCTGGGCAGCCGGTCGCCCACGGCCTCGCGCAGCTCGCCGCGGAGGTGGGGGAGCGTGTCCTGCGCGGACCTGAGCAGGGCGTACGCCATGTCGTCGGCGTCGCCGAAGTTCCGGCCGTGCCGGTGGACGCCGATCATCCGGGCCTCCAGGACGGCGGCCAGCAGGTAGACGCCGCCCAGCGGCCACTCGGACGCGTCGACGGCGGACCAGATCACCTCGGGCTTGGTGCCCCGCCGCATCGCCTCGGCGATCAGGCGGCCCACGCCCTGCAGCGAGGTGTGGGACGGCAGGGCCTGCAGGATGATCGGGTACTCGTCGGCGGCGACGGCCGGGAAGCGGGCGGAGGCGTCCGGCCACCACCGCTTGTGGACGGGCCAGTCGGCCAGCTCGGGATTGGACGCGCGTCCCCGCACGACCTCCTCGACCAGCGCGGCGCGGTTCGGGCCGTCCACCGCGCACAGCGCCTCGGTGAGCGCGATGACCAGCGCGGCCTGGTCGGGGTCGTGGGCCCACCGGCGGTCGCGCAGGTGCTCGGTCAGGCCGTACTGGACGTTGTTGGCGAGGCGGCGGAGCGACTCGTCCGTGACGAGCCGCCGGAAGGCGGTGGCGTAGGCGCCGCGGTCGGGGGTCTCCAGGTGGACGGGCGGCTCGCCGGAGCTCATCCGCAGCAGGTCCAGGACGGCGGCCTCGGCGCCCCGGGACGGCCGGACGTCGCGCAGCCGGTCCAGCCATGTGCGGCGGTCGGACGCGGGCAGTCCGGCGAGCCAGCGGATCAGGACGGCGGCGAGCCCGTCGAGGCGTTCGCGCCGGGCGGCCGAGGAGATCAGCAGCGCCACGCAGTCCGCGCCGTACCGGGCGAACGCGTCGATGTCGGACACCGTCACGGGCATGTCGGGGACGCGCAGCGCGTGGAAGGGGCGCAGCAGGTTCTCCTTGGCGACCCCGGAGAGCAGGTCGAGCCACGCGTCCTCGCGCTGGATACCGCCCCGGTCGAGCCCGGCCACCAGCCCGCAGACCATCGCGGACTGGCCGCGCAGCGCCCGGACCAGGCGGGGGCGATCGGCCGCGACGGGGTCCGTCCAGCGGTCGAGCAGGTCCGCCGTGGCCTGGACGGGCGCGAGGCCGAGCTGCGGGTTCTGGGACGTCCCGACGATGTCGGCGAGCAGTTCGTCCGTGAGGCCGAGGGAGTCGGCCAGCCGGACGTAGGGGTTCGGGTCGTCGGAGGGCACGCTGCGGACGCGGCGCACCACCTCGTCCGTCAGCGCACGCCACGGTTCGCTGCGGACGCCGGCCCCCAGCTCCTGCCAGACGCTCTGGACCGTGGCCACTCCCCCGCCCAGGCGGATGAGCGACGCGAGAAGGAACTCGTGGTCGGACCTGCGGGGGAGCTCCTTGTAGCGTCCGCCCTCCAGCAGCGCGGCGACCTCGGACGCGTCGCACTCGTTCCGCCGCACCCGCTCCAGGACGAGGGCGGGACGGTCCAGGTCGACAAGGATCTCGTAGGCGTGCTTCGGATCCGCGTTCACCATGTACTCCGAACGCGTCGAGAGGTAGGCCAGCACCTCCAGCAGGCTCCGCCGCGAGATCGAGCGGCGCAGCTCGTGCGCGTACGCGTGCGCGAGGCGCGTGTCGGCGGAGGGCTGCAACTCGGCGACACGCCAGTCAAGTTCGTAGCTGCCGGGCTGCGGGTGATAGGCGAACGCCAGACGGATGTTGGAGTTCTCACCCCGCAGCCATGTCGCGGCAGTGAGACCGGGACGCCAGCCATAGGGGAGCAGCGCCGCGACCGCGTCGAGGAAGCGGAGCCTAAGGGAGTGGTCCAGATCGTCCGCGCCCGTAATGGTCACAGGGCCCTCGAGGAGCAGAGCCGCCGCGGTGGCCGCGCGGCCAAGCCAGTTGTGGTCCTCGATGTCGCGGGCGATGTCTTCGGGCGCGTAGGGAGGGACGTCAAGGGCGTTGGGGGCGAACCCGTCCACGCCCAGCCCTGACACCGCGTGCACGAGGCTGGCATAGGAGACCGGTGCGCGGACGAACTGCTCGTAGGGGAAGTAGCCGTAGCGCGTCCGGACGATAGGACGGCCCGCCGCGTCGGTGCCGTCCGTCCAGTCGTGGATGGCGACGCCGAGGTTGCTGCCGTGGTCGTCCAGCACCTCGGTCAGGCTGATCCAGGGCAGCGCCTCGGGGCCGGTCCGCTCCGGCGGCGGGTTGCCCAGCGTGTAGCGGTCCAGGATGGCGGTGAAGTCCTGCGGACGGAACGTGCCGCCCCCGCTGCCGAGGATGGCGTAGTCGTCGTAGCTGCCGGGGGTCTTGCCGCGCACGGCCCACCCCGCGGTGAGACCGACCGTCCTCATGCACCGCTCCCGCTTCGTCCGCGCCTCGTCCCGCCGGCGCCCGCGGACGGCGCGGACAGCCGGTCCACCAGCCACATGATCGGCTCCATCACGTTGATCGGGCGGACCTTGCCGCGCAGGTGCATCGAGGTCGAGCCGTCCGGGTGGGTGCGGCGGACCAGGTTGCTGTAGTTCTCGTCGTCGAACCGCCCGGTCCGCGGGTCGATGTAGAAACCCACGGCGGACGTCACGAAGTAGCGGGTGCGCTCGGGGGCGAAGTGCTGCCTGATCTCGCGCCGGATCGCGTCGATGTTACCGATGCCGTCGGCGCGGCAGAGCTCCTCGAAGAACCGCTCGGCGAGGTCGTCGTGGACGGCCGGGTACAGCGACTCGGGGTCGGCCACCGACTCGTACCCGCCGCGCCGCGCGATGTCGCGCACCCACAGGTGGTCGTACTTGGTGATGCAGACGGCCAGGTGGTGCGGCAGGTAGTGGTCGCCCGCGCTCTCCGGCGCGCGCTGGCTGATCTCCAGGATCGTCCGGTTGAAGAACTGGTAGGAGTCGCGGGCCTCGCGCTCGCGGGTCGGGTCCAGCAGCAGGATCAGCCCGCCGCACGCCGCCAGGTGCTCGACCAGCTCCCGGCGGTCCCGGCCGCCGGGCTCCCCGCGCCGGGACGGCTCGGGCGGCGCTCCGGTGGCGAACCGCGGGCCTCCCGAGTCGGACGAACCGGTCGCGAAGCGCGGGCCTCCCGAGTCGGACGATCCGGTCGCGAAGCGCGGCCCTCCCGAGCCGGACGACCCGGTCGCGAAGCGCGGACCGCCGGAGGAACCGGCCCCGGCACCGCCGCCCGGCGACGCGGACTCACCCGGCGCGCGGCTGTCGAACAGGCGGCCGGGCGGGTCCACGAAGTCCAGGTGCACCCGCACCGGGACGTCCCGCTTCGCGTCCGGGCGGTACCACTTCCTCCGCTCCCTGACCTGGCGCGTCCCGTGCAGCCGCCACGACAGCTTCTCGGAGGAGTTCGTCGCGGACGGGAAGACCCGCTGCTCGCTGAGCTGGTCGGTGCTGGCCGCGAGGAACGCCGTCGAACCGTCGTTCGCGCCGTCCAGCCGCCAGCCCGGTTCGCCCAGGCTCATCGCGATGCGCAGCGCGGCGAGGAAGGTCGTCTTGCCGCTCTGCGGCGCACCCCAGATCCCGATGCTGGTCTTCCCCGGCCGGACCTCCTCCGCCGGCGCGGACGCCGGGGGCGGCGGAGGCGCGGCGGCGGGCGCGTCCGAGGGCGGGAACGGCGCGGAGGACCCGGCCGGGGACGCGGCGTCGGCGGTCTCCGGCCCGGGCGGAGGCGGCGGAGGTGCTGTCGGGTCGGTCATGCGGGGTCGCCTTTCACGGGGACGGGAGCCAGCAGCGGGAACGGGACGCGCGCGCCGTCCGGCGCGGCGAGCCCCATCGCCTCGGCCAGCACGCGCGGCGTCAGGCCCTCCAGGGTGAGCCGCCGGTGCGCGCCCAGGGCCGCCCAGTAGTCGCGGTCGGGGTCGGTCGCGGCGTCCAGCACGAGCACCGGCGCCACACCGAAGCGGCGCAGGGTGTCCACGGCCCTGCGCCAGTCGTCCTTGCGCGGGCACGGCTGGGCGAGCTCGCGCAGGGGGTCCTGGCCCTGGCCGCGCGGGTGCGGCGGGCGGCCCGCGAGCACGACCAGCACGCGGTACGGCGGGTGGTGCAGCTCGTTCAGCCAGCCGCGCGCGTCCCGCTCCCGCTCCAGGAAGTCGGCGATCTCGGCGAGCGCGTCCTCCAGCGGCGCGGCGTCGGACTGGTACGGCTGCGTCCGGTGCGGCAGGGCGGCGAACGCGTCCAGCGCCCGCTCGGGGTCCGCGCCCCACACGCCCTCCACGACCGCGTCGTGCTCCTCTCCCAGCTCGAAGGAGTGCTCGCGGTAGCCGCGCACCGACACCCCGGCGCGGTCGCCGAGGTCGGCCGAGACCAGCTCGATCGTGTCGGCGAGCAGGGCCCGGCGGGCGGCGGCCGGTCCCGGGGGACCGCCCAGCTCGATCGCGCACAGCACGTCCACGCCCCCGACCGGAGCCGGGCAGGCGCGGGTCTGCGCGTACAGATGGTCGAGCGGGCGCGCGTCGGGACGGGTGTCGGGCAGATCTGGCCAGCGGACGCGTCCGGGGCCGTCCAGCGCGGCGCGCAGCGACACCACGCCGCGCGGCAGCCGGGTCGCCAGCACCGACACCGGACGCGGCTCGTATCCCGGCGTCGGCTGCTCGGGCGCGGCGACGACCGCCAGCACGACGTCGTTGTCCGCGCCGCCGGGACCGCGCGCGACCCGCACGACCGCCTCCTGCCCGGACGTGCTGCCCGCCGCGAACAGCGGCACGAGCACCGGCTCCGCCGCAGGGCCGTCGAAATGCGCTCCGACCAGCCAGTACGGGGACCGCAGCGGCAGCCGGGCGACGGCGTCGGCCAGTTCGTCCGCCGCCGGCCGCCCGGTCCGGACGACCCGCGCGTCCGGACGCAGCAGGCGCAGCCGCGAGATCGCGAGCCCCGGGACCGTCCAGCCGGGGGCGGAGTCGACCAGCACGGTCACCGAGCCGGGGGGCAGCCGCTCCGCGAGCCGGGCGAGTTCGCGGTCGAGCGTGTCGGCGAGCCGCGCCCGGTCGACGCCGTGCAGGCCGCCCGCGAGCCGGAAGGCCAGCTCGCCGTCGTCTCCGCCGGTGCCGTCGCCTCCGCTGCCGAGGCCGCCGGGCCCGGCCGGGCGCAGCGGGGCGGCGAGCCGTTCCCACGGATGGTCCTCGCGCGACCACGGATCGCCCGGGCCGTCCACCGCGTCGGGCTGGACGACCAGTACGGAAACGCCGTCCGCGCCGACCTCGACCAGCACCGGCGACACCGCGTCGTACCGGACGAGCTCGTCGAAGGCCCACTGCGTCGTCCAGGTGGACGGGTCGCGGGCGAGGTCGGGCCGTCCGAACTCCAGCGTCCAGCCGCCGTGACCGGACGCCGCCGAGGCAGCCGCGCTCGCGGCCGTGGCCGACTCTTCGAGGAGCCGCGCGCGTGCGCGTTCCGCCTCGGCGCGCGCACTCGTCCACTCGTCGTCGTCGGGGAAGCCGCGCACGAACGGCCGCGCCGCCTCGCCCACGCGCGCCGCCGCCCGCAGGTCGTACCAGAGCTGCGCCCGGCTCAACCGGGACTCGTCGGTGTCGTCGTCCGGGAACGTCCAGGCGCATTCCCGGCATTCGGCAGGAGAGGACGCGTCCGGCGTCAGGCCGCACACCGGGCAGGGGGACGCCGCATCCACGCCCTCCGCCACGCTTGGTTCGGCCTCATCGCCGCCCGGAGGCGGGACGGAAGCTCCCGGAAACCGCGCGTGAGAGTCCAATCGCGTGTCGGAGCCCAGTCGTGTGTCAGAGCCCAGCCGTGCGTCAGGGTCCATCGGACGCCTCCCCCGCCGGGCGGATCCGGGTCACCGCCCGATCCGCCGGTTCAGCCGGTCGAGCCAACCTCCCAGCAGCCCGCCGCGTCCCTCCTCCGGAGGCATGGACGGGTAGTGCCGCGTCTCGCCCTCCGGCCGGACGCGCTCACCCGTCGGTCCGCCCTCGCCGTTCGACGACGCCGCCCCCCAGGAGTACGGCGGCGTCCCGATCCCGCCGCCGGGGTTCGCGGGAGGCGGGAACGGCCACCCGTTCCCCGAAGCCGAGCCACCGACCGGACCGGACCCGGATGCCCCGAACCCCTCGGCCGAACCCGAGGCGGACGCGCCGAACCCGCCGACCGAGCCGAGCCCGGACGCCCCGAATCCGTCGGACGGACCGCGCCCGGACGGCCCGAATCCTTCGGCCGGACCGTTGGCCGACGACCCGAACCCGCCGACCGGACCGGGACCGGATCCAGAGGAACCGAACCCGCCGGGCATCGGCGGACCCGACCGCGCGAGCCCACCCTGAGCCGCCGGAGAAGGCGGCCCGCCCGGAGCGCCCGGCCCACCTGCCGCACCCGGAGCCCCGGGGACGCCCGCGCCTGCCGGGGCGTCGCCGTTGAACGCGTGCCCGTTCATCCCCGGCCTACCGGCTCCCGCCGCCGCGTCCGCCCCCTCGGTCCCACCGGCGCCGGCGGAGAAGCGGCGGAGCTGCTCGCGCTCCCAGCGCTCCAGTTCGAGCCGCTGCAGCCGCCGCTCGACCTCGATGATCTCGTCGACGGACGTCTCGACCAGCTCGGTGCGGCGCTCCTGGAGCCGCCGGGCGAAGTCGGTCCGGCCGGAGTTCTCGCGCAGCCCGACGCCCTCCTGCTTGCGGACCTGGTCGTCCAGCAGCAGCCGGTCGCGGGCGCGGATCTTCTCCACCGCCTCGTCGTACGCGCCGGGCGGGCCGAACAGCGACAGCACCTTGACGATGATCGGCAGGCACTCCAGCACGGTGATGAACAGGAACAGCAGGAACCGCGCCCACTGGAGCTGGCTCTCGCCCTGCGCCGCCCGGTCCAGGCCCTTCAGCCGGATGAGCAGCCCGGTGTTGTCCTTGTTGTTCTTCTCGAAGGCCGTGCGGTCGGACTGCTGCCGGTCGCGCAGCGTCCGCAGCTCGCTCTGCACGCCGGGGAGCTTCTGCTGCGCCTGCGCGACGAGCACGTCCTTGTTCTTGGCCGCCGCCTGGTTGAGCGCCGTCGACTTCGTGCGGATCCGGGCGTTGATCTGGTCGATCTGCGCCTTCGCCTGGTCCCGCCGCCGGACGAACTTCTGGTAGCGCGGGCCGTCGCCGCTGCGTCCGCTGGTGCCCTTGCAGCGGTCGCCGGTGAGCTCGCACGCCGCCTTGTCGTCGTAGTCGTAGAACTCCTTCTGCAGCGCGGGGAGCTGGGCCCGGAGCTGCTTGATCTCCGGGTCGTCCTCGGGGTTGGCGAGGCCGTCGCCGGTGCGCTGCTTGAGCAGCAGCGCCTCCTGCTGCTCCAGGACCCGGATGCGCTGCGCGTCCGGCCCGGTGTCGAGGTTCTGCTGGAACTTCCGGGAGTCCTCGTCGTGGATCCTGTCCACGGCCACCCGGACCTCGTCGTCGAAGATCTGCAGCACCAGCGGCGTCGAGATGATCACGCCGAACAGCAGCGCCATCGCGACCCGGGGCAGCGCCAGCAGGACGGTCAGCACCCGGCCCTGGCTGCGGGTGAGCGACACGACGAGCCAGCGGTCGAGGTTCAGGATGACCAGGAACCACATCGCCGACAGCGGCACCGCGGCCCACACCGACGCCCCGACCGCCATGCGCAGCGCGAAGAACATCGAGACGGACGCGAGGGACGCCGTGGTGAGCACCGCGCCGCCGATCCCGACGTACTTCGCGCGGTCGGTCGTCGCCCGCCGCAGGATGTCGGGATCGGCTCCGGACAGCCAGATCAGGACGTTCTTCATGGACCCCGCCCGTCTCGGAGAGTCGTCCGTGGTGAGACGCCACCTGCGGAACGGAGGTTCCGGGGCGTCCCGGGAAAGCCACCCCCGGGCCAGTCGGCCGGACGAGCGGCGCCGCTCCTCGTCCTCGCGTTCCCCCGGCGGGAAGGAGGGCGGCGCGCCGACCGGCGCGTGGCGGAGTTCGGGAGGATCGTTCGGACGCGTCACCGCACCCCCGGAATGCCTCGATGGGACGGATCGAGAAGCGGCCCACAGCCTAACCCGAGCCATTCCGGCACATCACAGCGAATTGGGCCAACGGTTACGAAGCGTAACCCGACCGTGATCGTCTCCTCCGGCAATGACCGTCCGTCTCGCCCGATAAGTGATATTTCATCCGCTATGCACGGTCGCGGCGGCGCGCCTGGCGTGCGATCCGCGGGGCCTCGGCTGAAAATGGGCACAAAATCGGAAAGCGCATTTTCCGCGCGCCGTTCCCCGGACACCGCTGCAGCCGAACGTCCAGGACTTGCTAGGGCTTGCGGCCGATGGCGGCGTACATCCCGGATTCGGCCGGTGTGGCGGGCGGGGCGTCCGGGGACGGCCGCCAGTCGGCCGTGTAGACGAGACCGGGTTCGAGAAGCTCGGTGCCGTCGAAGAAGCGGGCCACCTCGGCGAATGTGCGGGTGTGCAGGGACGAGGACGAGTGCCGGTCGTAGACCTGCTCGGCCTCCTGCGCGATGGCCGGATCCGGGTCGGACGTGCCGTGGGAGACGACCAGGTGGCTGCCGGGCGCGGTGGCCGACATCAGCCGGGCGACGATGCCGTGCGGGTCGTCGGCGTCCGGGAAGAAGTGCAGGACGGCGAGGAGCAGCACGGCGACCGGGCGGTCGAAGTCGATCAGGCGGGTCACCTCGGGGTGGAGCAGGATGCCCTCGGGGTCGTGCAGGTCGGCTTGGACGAGGGTGACGCCGCGGGTGCGGGTGAGCAGGGCCCGCGCGTGGACCGCGACGATCGGGTCGTTGTCGACGTAGACGACGCGCGCGTCCGGGTCGTGCCGCTGGGCGACCTCGTGCACGTTCTGCTGGGTGGGCAGCCCGGTGCCGATGTCGATGAACTGGGTGATCCCGGCGTCCCGCGCCAGGTGGGCGACCGCGCGGGCGAGGAAGGCGCGGTTGTGGCGGCAGGCGGAGAGCGTCTGCGGCGCGGTGCGGAGGAACGCCTCGGCGGCGGTGCGGTCGACGGCGTAGTTGTCCTTGCCGCCGAGGAAGTAGTCGTAGATGCGCGCGGGGCTCGGCACGCTGGTGTCGACTCCGGTCGGCACCCATTCTGCGGTCATCGCGTCTCCCAGCGGGCGGGTACGGGCCGATCATAGGCGGCGCCGGTGGAGCTGGGGAGGGTTCGTCGTTATTCGGGGCGAATGCCCTGGATGTTCGCTCTGGGCGGTCATGCCATGGGTGGAAAGGCTTGATCGGACTCCCCGCACCGGTGGTAGCACGGAGGCATGAGGCTACTGGTTCTGGGCGGGACGGAATTCGTGGGACGGGCGGTCGTCGAGGAGGGCGTCGCCCGCGGATGGAAGGTCGCGGTCTTCAACCGGGGGACCCATGGCGTGCCCGACGGCGTCGCGGCGCTGCGGGGCGACCGGACCGCGCCGGGCGGCCTGGAGGCGCTGCGCTCCGGCGAGTGGGACATCGTTGTCGACACCTGGTCGTGGGGGCCGGCGGCGGTGCGGGACGCGGCGGAGCTCCTCGCCCCGCGCGCGGCGTCGTACGTGTACGTGTCGAGCCGGTCGGTCTACGAGTACCCGGTGGCGGTCGGCGCGGACGAGAGCGCGCCACTGGTCGAAGGCTCGCCGGACGAGGCCGGGGACCCCGGCCGGGAGGGCTACGCGAGGGCCAAGGCCGGCGGCGAGCTGGCCGCCGTCCGGGCGTTCGGCGACAGGGCGCTGCTCGCGCGCGCCGGACTCATCCTCGGGCCGTACGAGAACATCGGGCGGCTCCCGTGGTGGCTGAACCGGATCGCCCGGGGCGGCGACGTCCTCGCGCCCGGCCCGGCCGAACTGAAGCTGCAGTTCGTCGACGCGCGCGACCTCGCGGCGTGGGCGCTGGACGCGGCGTCCCGGCAGGTCGGCGGCGCGTTCAACGTGACCGGCCCGGTGGGGCACACGACGATGCGCGACCTGCTGACGGCGTGCGTCCGGGTGACCGGCGCGGACGCGCGGCTGCGCTGGACCGACCCGGAGCCGATCCTCGCGGCGGGCGTCCAGCCGTGGCAGGACCTCCCGGTCTGGGTCCCGCCGGGCGAGCTGTACGAGTTCCTGCACCGGACGAACGTGGACCGGGCGCTCGGCGAGGGGCTGCGGTGCCGTCCGGCCGAGGAGACCGTCGCCGACACGTGGGCGTGGCTCTCCTCCCTCGGCGGGCGGGCCCCGCAGCGTGGCGACCGCGCGCCCGTCGGGCTGGCCCCGGAGGTCGAGAAGGCGCTGCTCAGCGGCCCTGCTTGAAGAGATGCCCGCCGTCCCGGACCGCCGCGTACACGGCGTCGGCGGTCTGGTCCGCGGTGAGCCCGGACGAGTCGAGGACGTACCCGTCGTAGCCGTCCTGGGCGGCGAACTGGGCGTGCAGGTCGCGGACGGGGCCCGGATCGGTGAGGTACCGGTCCGGGTCCCGCGCGGTGGCGCGGGCGAGGGTGGTCTCGACGTCCGGCCGCAGGATCACGTAGTGGAACGGAATCCCGCGCCGGGTGAACGGATGGAGGAACCACGGCCCCATGACCCCGTCGCACACCACCGTGTACCCGCCCGCCGCGTAACCGGCCGCCGCGCCCGCCACGACGTCCATCACCGTCTCGTTCTGCGTGTGCGACTCGGGCAGGTACGGCATGACCAGGCCGCGCTTGATGAACGTCCAGAAGTCGTCGGTGTGCAGGTGGACGCTGCGCTCGAACCGCTGGGCCAGCAGTTCCGCGACGGTCGTCTTCCCCGCCCCGGGCGGCCCGGCCAGAATGATCACGTTCTCCACCGTCCCATCCTCCCCCCCCCGGCAGGAGGTGATCGGGACGCGCCGCCTGAAGCCCTGGTGGTGTGAACGCGCCGTCTCAACTCCTGCGATCCGCTCCGGGTGGGGCCCGGCCCGGGTCAGGCGCGGCGCAGGCCGGTGAGCTTGTCGGGATTCACCTGGAAACGCAGGTTCTGGACGCGGTCGTCGAGCAGGTCGAAGGTGACGACGCCGATGGGCTCCCCGCCGAGCGCCGCGATGACCGCCAGCTCCCCGTTGACCGTCGCGGCCTCCAGCGTGACCCCGGCCGTGACCGGCTTGGCGAGCGTGCCGAGCAGCCAGCGCGCGACATGGTCCGGGCCGTGCAGCGGACGGCGCGCCGCGGTGACCTTGCCCCCGCCGTCCGTCCAGGCCGTCACGTCCGGCGCGAGCAGTTCCATCACCGCGTTGATGTCCCCGCCGGACGCCGCCGCCATGAACCGCTCGGTGAGCGCGCGGCGCCGCTCGGGGTCGTCGTCGAACCGCGTCCGGCGCGTCCGGACGTGCTCGCGCGCCCGGTGCGCGACCTGCCGGACGGACGGCTCGGGCCGGTCGACGAACCCCGCGATCTCGGCGTAGGAGAACCCGAACACCTCGCGCAGGACGAAGACGGCGCGCTCCACCGGGGACAGCGTCTCCAGCACGACGAGCATCGCGGTCGAGACGGACTCGGCGGCCTCGGCCTCCTCGGCGGCGCGGTCGGGCTCGGTCAGCAGCGGCTCGGGAAGCCACGGCCCGACGTAGGACTCGCGCGTCGCACGCGCGGACGTCAACCGGTTGAGGGCGAGGTTCGTGACCGTCCGCACGAGGTAGGCGCGCGCGTTCGCGACCCCGGACCGGTCCGCCTTGTTCCAGGCGAGCCACGCGTCCTGGAGGACGTCCTCGGCGTCGGCGACGCTGCCGAGGAGCTGGTAGGCGGTCCCGAACAGCAACCGTCGATGCGCGGTGAAGGGATCGTCCACCGGCTCCGCAGCAGTCCTCATCGCCCCTCCTTCGCAGAAGCCCGGTCACCCGAGACGCGGGGGTGTGCGTGCCTCCGACCTGAGCATCGCACTTCACCCGCCTTTTCTCGCCCGGCCGGTACGCGACAGTCGCGTCCGGCGGCCGGCGGCCGGCGGCCGGCGGCCGGGTCAGCGGGTGGCCCGGCCGCCCTTGGTGAGGTACGGGTAGACATTGACACGCCTGCTGATCCGGAAGAACGGGACGGGGCTGGAGCTGACGGTCTCCTTGTAGCGGACCGCCGCGCGTCCGGTGAGGGCGAGGCGGCGCGGGGTGTCGTCCGCGCGGACGAACTGGATCACCGCGTCGCGGCGGCCGAGGCTGACCGGCTGGTGGAAGTAGCCGATCCGGAACGGCCTCGGCGCCCGGCCGCGCAGCAGCCGGACGATGTTGTCGGCGGCGTGCGCGCCGGTGGGCATGCCGGTCTGGCAGGTCCCGTGGAGTTCGCCCCACGGCTGCCGGACGGCGGCGGCGTCGCCGATCGCGAACACCTCCGGGTGCGACACCGAACGCAGCGCGGCGTCCACGACGACGCGTCCGCTCCGGTCGGTGGTGATGCCGGCGGCGGTGGCCAGGCCGGGCACGCGGACACCGGTCGTCCACAGGGTCGCGTCGGACGGGACGACCGAGCCGTCGGCGAGCTCCACCCCGTCCGGCAGGACCTTGGCGACCGCCTCACCCGCGCGGACCGTCACGCCGAGCCGCGCGAACGCCCTCGACACGTACGCGCGCGCCCGGTCGCCCATCATCGCGGCGGGCTCGCCCCGGCTGACCAGCGTCACATCCAGGCCCGGGTGGCTCTCGGCGATCTCGGCGGCGGCCTCGACACCGGTCAGGCCACCGCCGCAGACGGCGACCGTCCGGACGCCGGGCTCGGTGAGGCGCGCGGCCAGGCGGTCCGGCTCGTCCAGGGTGAACGCGTGCTCATCCGCGCCGGGGACACGCGAGGTGTCGGCGCGGCTGCCGAGGGCCAGGACGAGCGTGTCGTACCCGATGTCCTCGGTGTCGACGGTGATGCGGCGGCGGCCCGGGTCGATGGCGGTGACGCGTCCCTGGCGGAACACGACGCCCGTGCCGTCGAGCAGGTCGGGGATGCGGTGGGCGGCGAGGTCCTGCCCGGCGGCGGTCTGGTGGGTGCGCAGCCGCTCCACGAACCGGTCGGACGGGTTGACGAGCGTGACCGTGACGTCCCGGTCGCGGCGGGTGCGGCGCGCGGTCCGGACGGCGCAGAGCATGCCGCTGTAGCCCGCCCCCACGACGACGATGTCCTTGCGCATTTTCCTCATCTCCCTGAGGACGTTCCCGATGGACGCCCATGGGACAGACAGGACGCGCCGTCCGTGACAGGTCCGGATGTGTCCTGCGTCACCCGCCGGAGTCGCGGCCGGGCGGCGGCGGTTCGGGCCCGAAAGGGGAAGGCGGGAGCGACCCCGGCGTGGCGTACGGGACCTCGGTGATCCGCGCCTGCTCCTCCGCTTCCTCGTCCAACTCCGCCGCCGCTGCCTCCTCCTCGTCGCGGCGGGCGCGGGCGGTCAGGGCACGCAGCCAGCTCAGCCCCAGCACGGAGATCGCCAGCAGCCCGCCCCAGTCGAGCAGCGTGATCAGGTCGCTCTGCCCCGGCGTGGCCCTCGGCAGGTACCCCTGATCGATTCCCCGCGCCTCCCACCCGTCCCCGGTCAGCTGGAGCGCCACGAAGATCGCGATCCCGTGCATGGAGTCCCAGAGCGCGTGCAGCAGCGAGACCCCGAGCAGCGCCAGGACGACCGCCCAGCCGATGTGGAACCGGCGCCGCCCCCGCGAGGACGCGAAGAGCACCCCGCCGACGATCGCCGTCCACAGGCCGTGCCCGACCGGCGTCAGGACGCCCCGCAGGATCTCCGTCTCCACCAGCGGCCACAGGCTCAGCCCGTGCACGGTGTACATGGCGTTGAGCGCGTACCCGGCGCTCTCGAACGCCGCGAACCCGAACCCGACGGTCGCGCCGAGGACCAGCCCGTCCCGCGTCGTCCGCTCCCGCAGCCGGAACGCCACATAGATCAGCGCCGCAAGCTTGACCGCCTCCTCGATGAGCCCGACCCCGACGTACATCCACGGGGACGGATGCAGCAGATACGTCTCCAGCAGCGACGCGCCCAGCAACCCCAGGACACCGCCGACGACGAACGCCCGGAACAGGCAGGGCACGGTGAGCTCGCCGGACCTCCCGTGCTCGTACGCCCACACCACGAACGCCACGGGCACGACGAAGCTGCCCAGCAGCACGATCGTCGGCACCAGGTTCGAGTTCGCCGTCACCGCCGTGACCAGCACGCTGGCCGCCCACAGCGCCAGGCCTGACCAGAGCACCCGCAACCACACCCGCGCGTGCGGAGCCCCCCTCCGCGAAACAGCCCCCGCTGCCCCGACCCCCATACCCGCGACCTACCCCCACCCCCTCCCCCCCGAACCCGCCCCACCAACCCCCGCCACCCCCTTTCGAGTGCTGTGACCTGCGCAGACAGCCCTGAGTCGGGGCGGGGCACCTGCCAGACCGCTCTGGCGCGGGCCGTCCATGCCGCGCCCTCCCGCTGCCGGGAGAAGGGCGTCATGTTCGGGAGTGCCGGGAGAGGGCGTCATGCCCGGGGCAGTGCGGGGGTGGCCGGGGGGTCTGTTCGGAAGGTGGTGCGGTAGGCGGAGGGGGAGGTGCACATGATGCGGGTGAAGTGGTGGCGGAAGGTCGCCGGGCTGTCGAAGCCGACGGCGGCGGCGACCTTCTCCACCGGTGTGGAGCCCTCCTCCAGCAGCGGGAGGCTGGCCATGATCCGCTGGTGCACGATCCAGCGGAGGGGACTGGTGCCGGTCTGCCGGTTGAAGTGGCGGATGAAGGTCCGCGGCGCCAGGCACGCGACGCGCGCCAGCTCGGCGATCGTCAGCGGGCGGGTGAGGTTGGCCAGCGCGTGCTCCATGGCGCGACCGACCGCGTCGTCCGCCGCGGGCTCGGGGACCGCGGACGCGACGAACTGCGCCTGGCCGCCGTCCCGGTGCGGCGGGACGACCAGCCGCCGCGCCACGGCGTTCGCGACCCGGGCCCCGTGGTCCTTGCGGACCAGATGCAGGCACAGGTCGAGGACGGACGCGCTGCCCGCACCCGTGATCACGTCATCGCCGTCCACGTACAGGACGTCCGGAGTGACGTCGACCGCGGGATACCGGCGCCGCAGCAGGTCCGCGTAGAGCCAGTGCGTCGTGGCCGCGCGTCCGTCGAGGAGCCCGGCGGCGGCCAGCGCGAACGCCCCGGAGCAGTTCGACACCACCCGGGCGCCGCGCTGGTGGGCGGCCCGCAACGCGTCCACCAGCGCCGCCGGCACCGTTCCCCGGACGTCCGGGACGGCGACGACGATCAAGGTGTCTGCGGAGGCGAAGTCGGCCAGGCCGTGATCGGGCGTCACGCTCAGGCCGCCGACCATCCGCAGCGGCCCGGGTGTGAGCCCGCACACCCGCAGCTCGTACCAGGGCACGCCCAGCTCCGGCCGGGGGAGCCCGAAGACCTCGACGACCGCGCTCAACTCGAACGGCGCCATCCCGTCGAACGCCAGCACGCCGACGCGGTGCGGATTGCGCATCATGGCCAGATCTTAAGGGTCATGGGCGTTCATGCCACTGTTCCCTGCCCTGCGCGATCGACGACCATCAAGAAGTCCGCAGTTCAGAGGCCAAGTGCCGCCGCTGAGAGCCTCGCCGGCCAGGCCGGTGCACTCGCCGGGGGCGGGGGCCTCCGAGGACGGTGTGCCTACCCAAGGCGGGGAGCTTGCCCGGGGTGGTGCACCGCCGGGGACGGGTTGCCCACGGAGGGCGGTGCGTCCGCCGGGGGCGGGGTGCTCGTGCTCCTGGCGGCGGACTGCCCGGAACATATGAGTGAGGAGTCGATCGTGACCGTCAGTGAGATCCAGGCCGAGAGCCCGGCCGTCCGGTTCTTCGCCACCCGGCTGGCCTTCGAGACCGACCCGGCGGACGTGTTCTCCCAGATGGGGGAGGCGGCGGAAGCGATCATCGTTGTGGACTTCCGCGCCCAGGAAGCCTGGGACATGGGCCACGTCGCGGGTGCCGTCCACCTCCCCCGGGCGGAGATCACCGAGCGCCACGACCAGGTCCTCGACCGGGACGCCCTGGTGGTCGTCTACTGCTGGGGACCCGGCTGCAACGGCGCGACGCGCTCCGCTCTGGAGCTGGCCCGGCTCGGCTACCGGGTCAAGGAGATGATCGGCGGATTCGAGTACTGGGCCCGTGAGGGCTACCCGGTCGAGACCGCCGCAGGGGTCACCCGCCGATCTCCCGACCCCCTGACCGCCCCCGTGGCGGGCATCACCTGCGCCTGCTGAACCCGCTCCCGCTGGACCCGCTCCCGCTGGACCCGCACCTGCTGGACCCGCACCTGCTGGACCCGCACCTGCTGGACCCGCACCTGCTGGACCCACACCTGTTAACACTGAACACCCCCTGCGGAAGACCCGGCCCGGCCGCTACTGACGTGGCCGCGGCCTGCGCCCCGTGTCCGGTCCCCCGATCGGGCGCGGGGCGCAGGTGCGGCGGTGAACATGGACGCCGCTCCCGCCCCCCGACACGCACCCCCCAAACGGCGGGCCGGAAGCAGATCCACCCGTTCATCGTCGCCGCCGGATCCGACTCGCCGCCAGCCGACCGCCGACCTGTGGATAACTCCCGCGTCCTGTGGCGTATGCTCGCTCCCAGGGCGTTCTCCCGCCCCCGCCGGAACCGCTTCCCACAGCCCCGGCCCGACGCCCGTCTGAGGGCCACCTCACACAGGCCCCCACGACATGGCGCTCAACCTTCGCGCACGCGAACGGACGGGGACGAAGCGGCCCCTGTGACGAATGTGTCCGCGCGAGATGGGCATAAGCACGGCCCCTCTCGACGTTAGGATGAACAAATCGCTCTTATGACGCTCGCCGGTAACGGCGGTGGTGTCTCAACTGGCTCGTCCTTGCAGCGCACGAATCGCGGCCGCCTCCCCGGCCCCTGTGGTGCCTCCCGAGACGCGCCCCCTCTCGGAAGGTATTGCGTGACCGACGTTTCTGCTGCCCATGCCCCGTCCACCCCTGTGGAGGACACCGCGGACACCGCGGGGGTCGAGGCACAGCCCGGCTTCGCCGAGCTCGGCCTGCCGGAGCCGCTCGTCGCGGCGCTCGCCCGCCAGGGCATCGAGTCCCCGTTCCCGATCCAGGCCGCCGCCATCCCGGACGTCATGGCCGGACGGGACGTCCTCGGCCGCGGCAAGACGGGCTCGGGCAAGACCCTGGCCTTCGGCCTGCCGATGCTCGCCCGCCTGGAGGGCCGCCGCGCCGAGCCGCGCCGTCCCCTGGGCCTCATCCTCGTGCCGACGCGCGAGCTCGCCCAGCAGGTCGTGACCAACCTGGAGCCGCTCGGCCGCTCCCTGGGCCTGCACTTCAAGACCGTCATCGGCCAGACGTCGATGTTCAAGCAGATCGACGCGCTGCGCCGCGGCGTCGAGATCCTCGTCGCGACCCCGGGCCGCCTCAAGGACCTGATGCGCCAGGGCGCCGCGGACCTGTCCGCGCTCGAGATGGTCGTGCTGGACGAGGCCGACCACATGGCCGACATGGGCTTCCTGCCCGACGTCACCGACATCCTCGACGAGGCCCGTCCCGGCGGTCAGCGCCTGCTGTTCTCCGCCACCCTGGACAAGGACGTCGACGTCCTCGTCCAGCGCTACCTGAAGGACCCGGTCACCCACGCGATCGGCCCGGTGGACGAGCCCGTCGACACGATGGACCACCACCTCCTGCTGGTCGCGCCGAAGGACAAGGCCGCCATCACCGCCGAGATCGCCAACCGCGAGGGCAGGACCATCCTGTTCGCGCGGACCAAGCACGGCGTCGACCGGCTCGCCAAGCAGCTCACCCAGGCGGGTGTGCGCGCGGCCGGCCTGCACGGCGGCAAGTCCCAGGGCCTCCGCACGCGCACGATCGCCGAGTTCCACGAGGGCACGTTCAACGTCCTCGTGGCCACCGACGTCGCCGCGCGCGGCATCCACGTGGACAACATCAGCCTGGTCATGCACGTCGACCCGCCGGCCGACCACAAGGACTACATGCACCGCGCCGGCCGCACCGCGCGTGCGGGCGAGAAGGGCACCGTCGTCACGCTCGTCCTGCCGCACCAGGTGCGCTCGACGTCCGCGATGACCCGCCGCGCGGGCATCGAGGCCCCCAAGCACCGCGTCTCCTCCGGGGACGAGGAGCTGACCCGCCTCACCGGCGCGCGCGAGCCGTCCGGCGTCCCGATCGAGGGCCCGGTCATCTCCGAGCGCCCGCGCCGCGAGCCGGGCCGTGGACGGCGGGGCCGCTACAACGGCCAGCGCCGCTTCGACGGTCCGCGTGGCGGCGGCCGTCGCGACTTCGACCGCGAGGGCCGTCCCGAGGGTCGCTCCGAGGGCTCGTTCCGCCGTGACTCCGACGGCGAGCGCCGCGGCGGTGGCCAGGGAAACGGCTACCGCGGCGACCGTAGCCGCGGCTTCGACGGCAACCGCGGCGGCAACGACTCCCGCGGTGACGGGTTCCGCCGTGACGACCGTCGCGAGCGTCCCGGCGGGGACGACCGCCGCGACAACGGCTTCCGCGGCGACCGTCGCGAGGGCGGCTACCGCGGTGAGCGTTCCTACGGGAGCGACCGTCGCGAGGGCGGCTTCCGCAGCGACCGCAACTTCGAGGGCGACCGCCGGGGGAACAACTTCTCCGGCGAGCGCCGCGAGTTCTCGGGCGACCGCCGTGAGGGCGGCCGGGGTTCCCGTGGCGAGCACGGGTTCTCGGGCGAGCGCCGCGGCGGCGCGCCGCGCGGAGCCGGTGCGGGCGCGGGCGCCGGTGCCGGCCGTCGCAAC
>NZ_QURH01000067.1 GCF_003428695.1 Actinomadura logoneensis | reverse complement strand
GTCCTCGCGCACGCGAGGACCCCGGCTGCCGGCGTTTTCCCGCACTGGACGGCCGATGCGCCGATCACGTGGGTCAGTCCGCGCCGGACCGGCACCCTCGGGCTGACCAGCGCCTGAGCGCCCTCTGCTCGCATGGCCGAGGTAGGGCGCCAAGGAGTTATCCACAGTTGGCCGCTGGACTTCTGCGACGTCCGGCGGGCTGGCTAGTGTCGGCGGCATGTCCACTCCAAGCTCCGCCCTCCCGGCTTCCGCTCCCACCTCCGCTTCCACCTCCGCTTCCGCCGAGATCGGCGTGATCGGCGGCTCCGGCTTCTACTCGTTCCTCGACGACATCACCGAGATCGAGATCGACACCCCCTACGGCCCGCCGAGCGACCCGATCGCCGTGGGTGAGCTGGGCGGACGGCGCGTCGCGTTCGTCCCCCGGCACGGCCGCGACCACCGGTTCCCTCCGCACCGCATCCCCTACCGGGCGAACCTGTGGGCCCTGCGTGCCCTCGGCGTCCGGCAGGTCCTGGCCCCGAGCGCGGTCGGCTCGCTCACCCCCGACTACGGCCCGGGCACCATCGTCGTCCCCGACCAGCTCGTGGACCGGACGTCGGCCCGCCCGCAGACCTTCTACGACGAAGCCGCCGCCGTCCACGTCTCCTTCTCCGACCCCTACTGCCCGGTGGGCCGCCATACGGCCCTCGTCAGCGCCAAGGCAGCGGGCTGGCCTCCGGTGGACGGCGGAACGCTCGTCGTCATCGAGGGCCCCCGCTTCTCCACCCGCGCCGAGTCCCGCTGGTTCGCCGACCAGGGCTGGACGCTGGTCGGCATGACCGGCCACCCCGAAGCCGTCCTCGCCCGCGAACTCGCCCTCTGCTACACCCCGCTCTGCCTCGTCACGGACCTCGACGCCGGCATCGAGGAGGGCGAGGGCGTCACGATGAGCGAGGTCCTGCGCGTCTTCACCGAGAACATCGGCCGACTCCGTCCCCTGGTGGCCGACATCGTCTCCCACCTCCCGACCGACCGGGCCTGCCCCTGCCCGACCGTCCTGGACGGCATGAAGCTCCCCATCGACCTCCCCTGACCCCGACCGTCCGACACCTGCCCCTGCCCCTCGTCTGCCCCTCTTCCTGACTCCACGCCCCTCCTCCCTTCCCCTACTCCACGACCGCGTCCGCATCCGCCAAGCGGTGTCCACATCCCTGGGCACCGCCGGCCGATCACTCGCATCCATCGGTTCTCTCGCCGATGCCTCCTGCCCATATACGACTCCGTTCCGCAACGAAGGAGATACGGCATGTGCTCGTCACGTTCTCCCCGAAGCCTTGTCGCCCTCTGCCAGCTCAATTCCGCCGCGGACGTCCCGGCTTCGCTACGAAGCACACTCAAGGTCCGTGCCCGCTGGGGTGGCCACCGCCGGAACGGCCAGGTCACAGCCATGACACGCACTCACGACGGGCAGGTCGGCGGGCACCCCCGACATAGCGATCCAGGTCCTGAGATCACCCCGCCAGACCGAGCATTCGCCGGAGCGCAGAGCAACAGGAACAAGGAACCCACGGGACTGCGCGGATCGGCGTGATGCAGGGCCGTTATCGCACCGCCTCGCCATGCGCGGCGACGGAGGGGGTGGCCTGTGTCTGGCGGTGAGCGTCCCGGGTAGCAGGCCCTCACCCAGTTCCGAACCGATCTCAGCCTGCTCGCGGTCAACCGGGCTCGTCCCGGCGACCCGCCTGCCGCCCTCTCAACGTGCGGGCCCAGCCCAGAGGGAAGCGACCAGGCGGCTTGTTGCTCCACGGATGACCAGCAACAACGTGATCCAACCGAACTCTCAACCCCACGGAACACACGGAAAGCACATCAAGATGACCCACCTACCGAAGGTTCACCGCTCCGTCGCCATGGCAGAGCGCACGCATTCCCACCGGAACGTGGATTCGCGCGCGACTCCCGGGTGTGCGACTCCCGCGCGGGGTGCGGCCCCCGCACGGGTTGCGGCCCCCGCGCAGCCTGCGTCCCCCGCACGGGTGAGTCTCGCGCGCGAGGCTTGCGGCAGCGCCCACGGAGCCGGCCATGAATGACGGGTTCGGGCAGCGGCGGCGACTGTTAGCCGCACTCTTCGCCGCGTCCGGCGCGGGGCTCGCCATCTTCGCCGTTCAGCCGCCTTCGCCTGACACGGTCCGCATCGCGGTCGCCGCCCGCGATCTCGCCGCTGGCGCCACACTGCGGGCCAGCGATGTCCGAATCATCCCGCTGCCACCAGCGGCTCGTCCGGACGGAGCGCTTCGGAATCCGCCCGTCGGTCGCGTTCTCTCCGGCGCCGTGCGGCGAGGCGAGATACTCACCGATGCGCGCGTTCTCGGGCCAGGTCTTCTGGACGGACAGCCACCCGGGACTGTGGCCACTCCGATTCGGGTAGCCGACTCCGCAGCGGCCCGTCTCCTCCGTCCGGGTGACCGGATCGATGTGCTCGCGGTGACGGCTCCAGGCAACGCATCAGATCCCCCATCGATACTGGACACGCCGGCTCCTGCTCCGGCACCTGGCGAGGGAAAAACGAAGCTGCCACCAGCGGGAAAACCGTCCGGCGGGATGACCGCGACACCAGACCCCGATACGCGCCGCATTCCACCTAAGCCCGCCGAGCGCACAACGACCGACACCACCGAGCCGACGACCAGCAAGCTCCAAGCCGAAAAGGCAAGCGTGACCGGAGCCGGGACATGCGGCCCCATCACCGCTTCAGGGCGGGCGCTTCTCGACCTTGAGGCAATGCGCAGCTTCGGCCCTACAGCGCGGGACGACACCCACCGCATGACCAGCGGCAACACTGGGCACGCGGCGGTGGACAGCGACAGCCTGGGAGTCGTCGGCGACACCAAGCGTGAGACGCCGAATGGCCTACGGCTGGCAGCGATGAGCTACGCCGGGCGTGGCACGCAGGCTGCCATCAGCCTCCCCACACTGATTGCCGCCGGGCCTGCGCCGCCCAATGACCCCGACCGCGCCGCACTGCGTTCCACTGGGCCTGCAGGGGCGGGTGACATTAGGCTCGCAACGGTCGGACGCACCAGGTGGGAGGCCCAAGTTGCTACCCGAGTCGGGCTGGCTGCGACCGGAGGCATGGCGCTGTATAGCCCTCGACCCGCAGCGTGGCTCCGCACAGAACGTTCGATGAGGGACGGCACCAGGCTTGCAGCCACCAGCCCTACCGGGCCTGCGGCGCACGTTGCCACCAGTCCCCTGCAGCTAGCCGCCATCCGGCCCACCGCGCTATATGACACCTGGCCCTCGGCCATAGGCCTCACAGGGCGAGCGGTAATGAGCAGCACCAGGCTCGCAGCGGTCGGTCCCACCAGGCGTGTGGCGCAGGCTGGCAGCACGCCTTCGTTGCTAGGCGCCACTGCCCTTTCGCCGCTGGACACCACTGATCCTTGGCTGCTGGACGCCACTGGACTGCCGCAGGACGCCACTGGGCGTGCGGCGCCAGATGACATCCGGCACGAGGCGTGGGGTCTTACCGAAATCGCCGCGCTAGATCATGCAGGGCGCGCAGCACTGGACCACGCAGGGCGCGCAGCACTGAAGCACGCAGGCGGCGCAGCACTGGACCCCGCCGGGCGCGCAGCACTGAAGCACGCAGGCGGCGCAGCACTGGACCCCGCCGGGCGCGCAGCACTGAAGCACGCAGGCGGCGCAGCACTGGACCACGCAAGCCGCGCAGCGCTGGACCACGCAGGGCTTTCGGCGCTGGATCACACAGAGTTCAGTGCGCTCAATCACACAGGGCGTGCGGCGGTGAGTGTTCCGGGGTGCACGGAGTTGGGGGCTATGGGGCGTGAGCCGGTAACTCCCGGAGGGCGTGGCGTGCTGGGGAACGCAGGGCTTGAGATGTCCGGGATCACCGAGGTACCAGCAGCTGGTACGAGCAAAGCGGCTTCAGTTGGACCAATGTCACTCTGCCGCAAGCCGTGGCTCGGGGCTGGTGGACCGACAGGGATGCTTGCAGGTCACCGGCTTTTTGAAGGGCTGCCCGGAAGGGGGGACCTGGTCACCTGGTCTCGGGTTGTGGTGGCCTCGGCGATTGTCCTGGCCGTGCCTCGGGAAGAGAGTGGGCTGGGCAACGCGCCCCAAGGGGCTCTGATCGTCTTGGCGACCAGTCGCGTGCAGGCCGCCGCGCTGGCAGGGGCGGGCGGGCCCTTGCTGGTGACGCTGGTAAGAGACTGATCGCACCTTCGTGTCACCTTGGGTGGCATTGAGCGACAAGGAGGAAGTTCGTGGAGGGGTTCAAGAAATTCTTGTTCCGGGGCAACGTGGTCGAACTCGCCGTTGCGGTCGTCATCGGCGCGGCGTTCGGCGCCCTGGTCAATGCTTTCGTGGACTCGTTCATCGGCCCGCTGTTGGCTCTCCTCGGAGGTCAGCCCAACTTCAACAGCCTCCACTTCGAGATCAACGGGACGGTCTTCCCCTACGGGAAGTTCCTCACCGCAGCGATCTCCTTCCTCATCATCGCGACGGTGGTGTACTTCTTCATCGTCCTGCCGATGGCGAAACTGCTGCAGCACCTGACCCGCAAAGAGGAAGCCTCGGAGCGCCCCTGCCCGTACTGCCTGGGCGACATCCCGATCAGGGCGACCCGCTGCATGTTCTGCACCTCGGAGATCCAGCCGGTGTAGGGCCGCAGAGCGACGACCGCCGTCCTGCGATGAAGATCTCGCCGCGCATCTCCGGCGCCGCCACCATGTCGCCGACCAGGTAGACACCGTTTCCCCGGTCGATGGCCGGACGGTCGCGCCAGGTCTGGCCCGGCAGGTCGAGCGCTCCGGTGCGGCCCTTCGCGACCGCCGTCCGCTCGAAGGTCACCCGCTTCGCAGTGACTTCCCGTCATGGCAGGCCGCCGTCATCCCCATCCGTGGGCGGCCTCCCGAGTGGGCGCGAACCGTACGGAAGGAGCACTCGGCGGCCTGTCCCCGCCCGCAATTGATGAGGTCCCACACCTTCTTGCTGCCCGTCTGCGGCTAAGCGTTCGGCAGGCGGCGGCTCATTCGTCTGCCTCTGACTCCATCTGGCCTCGGGCGCGCTGGTTCTGTCTTCCCACTGCTTGCTCTTCGGGAGCGTGAGTTGCGCAGCCCTCCAATCCTGGTCGCGGGGGTTTGGGTGAGTGGGTTGATATCGGGGGGATTGGTTGGTGGAGTGCGGGGGCGGGGGTTGGGAGGTGGCGGGTGGACGAGGGTGCGGCGGTTTTCGAGGCGCATCGGGAGTTGGTGTTCGGGGTCGCCTACCGGGTGCTCGGGCGGGTCACGGATGCCGAGGACGTCGTGCAGGAGACCTGGTTGCGGTGGTCGAAGCAGGACGCGACCGAGGTCGAGGATCCGGAAGCGTTCCTGGTCACCGTGACGACGCGGCTGGCGATCGATCGGCTGCGGCGCGTCCAGGCGCGGCGGGAGTCGTATGTCGGCGAGTGGTTGCCCGAGCCACTGCTGATCGCGGAGGACGTTGCCGACGGCGTCGTCCGGGCGGAGTCGGTGTCGCTGGCGTTGCTGGTGGTCCTGGAATCGTTGTCGCCGCTCGAACGGGCGGTGTTCGTGCTGCGGGACGTGTTCTCGTTCTCCTATGCCGAGATCGGCGCGGCATTGGAGAAGAGCGAACCGGCCGTCCGGCAGCTGGCGGCGCGGGCTCGGGGACATGTGCGGGAGCGGCGACCCCGGTTCGAGGTGGACCCGGCCGTGTGGCGGCAGGTCACCGACCAGTTCATCGGAGCTTGCCTGAACGGCGGCGTCGAGGGGCTGATGGAGCTGCTCGCGCCGGACGTCCGCCTCATCGCGGACAGCGGCGGGAACGCCGTCGCGCCTCGGGTGGTGCTGGTCGGGCCGGAGCGCGTGGCACCGTTCGTCCTCAAGATCATGCGGTTCTCGAAGTCGTTCCTGCGCTCGGTGGACGTGGGGCCTGAGGCGCACATCGAGTACCGGCTGGTCGTCGCGAACGGCGGGCCCGCCATCCAGGCCGTGGCGGATGGCCGGCCGTTCGTGCACTTCCAGGTCCGGGTCACCGACGGGAAGGTCAGCGCGTGCTACCTGATCGTCAACCCGGAGAAGTTCCACGGGGTCATGTCACAGGATCACCGGGTGCCGCGTCCTTGCTGACATGACGACCCACGGCACCACCATCACCATCATCGGCGGCGGACTCGGCGGGCTGACGGCAGCCATCGCCTGCGCGGAGAAGGGCGCGTCCGTCGTCCTGCACGAGGCGCACGGCAAGCTGGGCGGACGCGGCCGGGCGACGTCCCCGGCGCCCTACGTCGCCCATGACGGCGCGCACGTCTTCTACGCCGACCGTCCCCACTACCGGTGGCTGGCCAAGCGCGGCCTGCTGAAAGGACTGGGCTGGCCTTCGCCCGTCGCCTTCTCCCGGGTGCGTTTCCGCGTGGACGGACGGCTGCGTCCGGTTCCTCCGGCCACGGTGCTGCGCGCGCAGTCCCACGGCTGGCTGAAAGCTCCGGTGGACGAGGACTTCCACAGCTGGGCCGCGAACCGGTGGGACGAGCGGACGGCGCGGCGGCTCGCCAGCATGATCAGCGTCGTGACCTACGACGCCGACACCGGACGGCTGTCCGCCGCGTTCGTCTGGGAGCTGGTTCAGCGGGTCTACGGGCCGCGCGTACCGGCCGTCCGGTGGGTGAAGGGCGGCTGGCAGACCGTCCTCGACCGGATGGCCCGGCGCGCCGCCGAACTCGGCGTGCGGATCGAGACGGGATCGCGCGTCAACACTCTCCCCGAGAGCGGTCCGGTGATCGTCGCGACGCAGCTGTCCTCGGCGTCCCAGCTTCTTGGGGACGGTGACCTGTCCTGGACGAGCGGACATGCTGCCCTTCTCGACATAGGCGTCCGCGCCGACCGCAGGGACCGGCCGCTCGTCTTCGACCTGGACGAAGGCGCCTTCAACGAGAGCTACACGATGCAGGACGACTCGATCGCGCCGCGCGGTGAGTCCCTGTACCAGCTCCAGATCCCCGTCCGGGAAGGTGAGCGGCGTTCGGACGCTCAGGTGCGGCTCCGCGCCTTCGCCGACCAGGTGCTGCCGGGCTGGTCCGAGCGGGTGACCTTCGAGCGGACGGCGGTCGCGAAGGGCCGCACCGGAGCGCTCGACCTGCCGGGCCAGACCTGGCGCGACCGTCCGGCCATCGACCGGGGGAACGGTGTCTACCTGGTCGGCGACATGGTGGCGGCGCCGGGGATGCGCGGCGAGATCTCCATCAACAGCGCCGTGACCGCCGCCGACTTGGCGACGGCCGCGGCATCCCGTCCTCGAACCGCGCACGGCACACGCTGAGAGAAGCCAAGACGCCCCAGGAGTAGCGGCGCGCCGGGGTCCGCGCGGCGCGCTCAGGCTTGCTGCGCCGGGAGCGGCGGCGCGGAGTCCCCGGCGGCGGGCGGCGGCGCGGACCCAAGGAGCCTGCGACGGGCGGGGACGGACGCCAGCGGCGGGGGGTGCGGGAAG
>NZ_QURH01000064.1 GCF_003428695.1 Actinomadura logoneensis | reverse complement strand
CCCTGCGGGCGCGGACCGGGGGCGGGACGCGGGCCGGGACGCGGGCCCGGCGCGGGACGGGACTCGCCCGTCGTGGAAGGGGTGCCCGCGCCGTTGCCCGAGGGGCCCGGCTTGGGCGGGGTGGGCCGGGGAGCCTGCGGCTTCTTCCCGGCCTTGGGGCCGGGCTTGCCGGACCCCTGATTGAAAGCTTCTGTGAGCCTGCGGACGACCGGCGCCTCTATCGTCGAGGACGCCGAACGTACGAACTCGCCCATCTCCTGGAGCTTGGCCATGACGACCTTGCTCTCGACACCGAACTCCTTGGCGAGTTCGTAAACCCGGACCTTCGCCACTGCACTCCCTACTCGGTCCGGGGGTGCGGCCTCCGGACCGTCGTTACCTTGCCGTACTCATCGCGGCGTGCTCATCGAGCGCTCATAGCAATCTCGACCTGCTTCCGACTAGACGTCGCTTACCGTTCGGCCATCCTGCTGCTGCGCGGCGTACGCCGCAAGTGCGGATTCCAGCCCGCTGTGATCGAGCGGCCCCTGGACGCGAAAGGCCCGGGGGAACGCCCGACGCTTGACGGCGAGCTGGAGGCACTTCGGATCGGGGTGCAGATGAGCGCCCCGGCCCGGAAGCCGCCCTCGCGGATCGAGGACGATGACACCGTCATCGTCCCGTACCACCAGGCGCAACAGGTCGGACTTGGCCGTGCGAACCCGGCAGCCCACGCACGTTCGTACGGGGACCGCCCGGTCACCACCCATCAGTCTACCGCGCCGAGGCGTCTGCGGGACCTGCCGCCGGGGCGGCGGACGAAGAAGATCCGGTTTCGCCCGATCCGGAGCCGCTCCGGGGAGCCTCCTCGGACCGGTTCCCGGACCCGCCGGGCCGCCCCTCCGAGCCGGCGCCCGGCCCCTCGGCCGTCTCGGTGTCGGACCGGATGTCGATCTTCCAGCCGGTCAGCCGCGCGGCCAGCCGGGCGTTCTGCCCCTCCTTGCCGATCGCGAGGGAGAGCTGGTAGTCGGGCACGACGACGCGGGCGGTGCGCGCCGCCTCGTCCACCACGGTGACGCTGTTCACCCGGGCGGGCGACAGCGCGTTGCCGACGAACTCGGCCGGGTCGTCCGACCAGTCGACGATGTCGATCTTCTCGCCGTGCAGCTCGGCCATCACGTTGCGGACCCGGCTGCCCAGCGGGCCGATGCAGGCGCCCTTGGCGTTCACGCCGGGCTTGCGCGAACGCACCGCGATCTTGGTGCGGTGGCCGGCCTCGCGGGCGATCGCGGCGATCTCGACGGTGCCGTCGGCGATCTCCGGGACCTCCAGCGCGAACAGCTTCCTCACCAGGTTCGGGTGGGTGCGCGACAGCTGCACCGACGGGCCGCGGTGGCCCTTGCGGACCTGCACCACGTAGGCGCGCAGCCGCTCGCCGTGCTCGTACCGCTCGCCGGGCACCTGCTCCTGCGGCTGCAGGATCGCCTCGAGCTTGCCGAGGTCGACCAGCACGTTCCGCGGGTCCTTGCCCTGCTGGATGATCCCGGAGACGATGTCGCCCTCGCGCTCGGCGAACTCGCCGAGGGTCAGCTCGTCCTCGGCGTCGCGCAGCTTCTGCAGGATGACCTGCTTGGCCGTGGTCGCCGCGATCCGGGAGAAGTCGTCCGGGGTGTCGTCGTACTCCCGGACGGCCGTGCCCTCCTCGTCGGTCTCGGTCGCCCACACGGTGACGTGGCCGGTCGAGCGGTCGAGCTCGACGCGCGCGCGGGTGGCCGCGCCCTCGCCCCGGTGGTAGGCGATCAGCAGCGCGTCTTCGATGGCCTTGACGGCGACGTCCAGCGAGATGTCCTTCTCGCTCTCCAGCAGCCGCAGGGCTGTCATGTCGATGTCCACGAGGCTCCCCCCTCTATTCCGGCTCGGCCGGAGAACGTGTTTCCTCGGCCTCGCCCGCGGGGTCGTCCACGGGCTCGCCGCCGCCGTGCCCGCCGGTCTCCTCGCCGTCGGCGCCGTCGGCGTCGGCGGTGCGGCCGCCGTCGGCGGCGGCGCTGTCGTCGGCGGTGTCGGCGGTGTCGGCGGTGTCGGCCTCGGAGCGGAACTCGACCTGCACGCGGCCGGGGCCGAGGTCGGCGAGCGCGAACTCGCGCCGCACCGGCTTGACCGGACGGCCCTTCACGGCCTTGCCCTTGGCGGGCGTGACGTCGATGACGACGGCGTCGTCGTCGGCGGAGACCACGCGGCCCTCGATCTGGCCGGTCTCCTCCCCCGTCAGCGGGACGACCACCAGCCGTCCGGCGGCGCGCCGCCAGTGCCGGGCCTCGGTGAGCGGGCGGTCGACACCCGGCGAGGTGACCTCGAGCACGTACGGGGCGGTGCCCATGACGTCGGAGGCGTCCAGCAGCTCCGACGCCACCCGGCTCACCTCGGCGACGTCGTCGAGGCTGACCCCGCCGTCGCCGTCCACGACGATCTTGACCAGCCGGCGGCGTCCGGCCGGACGCACCTCCACGGCCTCCAGGTCCAGTCCGGCCTCCGCCACGGCGGGCGCGAGCAGCGTGGACAGCCCGTCGGCCGTCCGGTCGCGGGACCCTCCGGCCCCGGCGGCCGCGGCCGGGCCCCCGGTCGGGGCCTCCGCGCCGGCGCGGCCCCGGTGAGCGCTGCCGCCACGGGACTCGACGCTCATGGGACCTCCTCCTGTTGTGCGGAATCCACCGTGTGTCCGGTGACCCCTCAAGACTATCGACAGCCGGACACCTCAGCGGCCTTTCGGACAGCTCACCGGCGTGCCGCCGGGGCGCCGTGGAGCCCGTGGAGGCCGGGATGTGGGATGCTTGGCCTCTCCACCCACCCCTCGTGATCCGGTGAGGAGTCGCGCGTGCCCGAGGCCGCGGCCGGGAAGGGCCTGTCCACGCGTCCGGCGGCGCCGCCCGCGGCACCGCGCCCGGCGGAACCCGGAACACGGGCG
>NZ_QURH01000073.1 GCF_003428695.1 Actinomadura logoneensis | reverse complement strand
GCACCGGCCTCACGGCCGGAGTGGCGGCCGCAGCCGTCGCGATCGCCGTCGCGACCGGCTCGGTCGGCGCGTCCCCACGGCACGGCGGCCCGTCCGCGCACGGGGGAGGACCGTCCCCGGCGGCCGCCCCGGTCAGCGCCCGCCAGGTGTTCCTCGCCGCCGCCGACAGCGCGTCCCAGGCGCCGGAACGCATCGGCAAATACTGGCACCTCCGCGTGATCACCCACGACGCGCAGGGCGTGGTGGTCAGGAACGACAGTTACGACCAGTGGTTCCGGCGCGACGGACGCCACTACTCGAGCGGTCTGAAGAGCGGCTGGAAGCCGTGGTTCGCTCCCAAGCAGGAGTCCGGCTTCATCGTCGGCGGGCCCAGGCTGACGTTCGAGGAGCTTCGCGCGCTGCCGTCCGACCCCGGGGCGCTGGTCGCCCGGATGACCCGGTACGTCGAGGACGCGCACATCCGGACGGGCGGGGGCGAGCTGGACGCGGGGGGCCGGCGGATCGAGGTGCTGAACGACCTGTTCGTGCTGTCGACGCAGTCGCCGGTCACCGGGAAGGTGCGCGCGGCGGCCTTCCGCGCCCTGGCGCAGGCCCCCGAGGTGAGGAGCCTCGGCCGGACCGCGGGCGGGGTGCGGCTGAACATGCCGGTGCTCTTCGACCCCAAGGGGATGGACGTGGTGCTCGACCCGGCCACCGGCAGGCTGCGCGACTCCGGCACCTTCATCGCGAGCGACGGCTCCCAGCTCTTCATGGAGCCAGGGCGCACGGTCTCGATCATCGCCGGGTGGACCGACACGCTGCCGGGCGAGAGCCGGCCGAAGTGATCGCGGGGACGCCCCGGGCGCCCGCGTCCGGGGCGTCCCAGTACACTCCTGGTCGCGGGACGGCCCTCACCGGCCGCCGGACGACCTGGGGAAACGAGAGCTGAGGCAACGATCCGCATGGAACTGATCCACTCGGGCAAGGTCCGCGACGTCTACGCCGACGGGGACGACCTGGTCCTGGTCGCCACCGACCGGGTGAGCGTGTACGACGTGGTGCTGCCGACCGAGGTCCCCGACAAGGGGAAGATCCTCACGCGGCTCTCGCTGTGGTGGTTCGAGCAGCTCGCGGACGTCGTGCCCAACCACGTCATCTCCGCGACCGACGTGCCCGCCGAGTTCGCCGGCCGGGCCATCCGCGTCCGGCGCCTCACGATGCTGCCCGTCGAGTGGATCGCGCGCGGCTACCTCACCGGCCTCGGCCTGAAGCAGTACCAGAAGGACGGCGCGGTCTCGGGCGTCGAGCTGCCGCCGGGCCTGGTCGAGTCGGACCGGCTGCCCGAGCCGATCTTCACCCCGACCACCAAGGCCACCGTGGGCCACGACGAGTTCATCACCTACGCCGACGTGGTCGCCGAGATCGGCGCGGACACCGCCGCCGAGCTGCGCGAGACGACCCTGGAGGTGTACCGGCGCGGCGCGGCGCTCGCGCTCGACCGGGGCATCATCATCGCCGACACCAAGCTGGAGTTCGGTCGCGCCGCCGACGGGACGCTCGTCCTCGGCGACGAGGTGCTGACGCCCGACTCGTCCCGGTTCTGGCCGGCGGACCGGTACGAGCCGGGCCGCACGCAGGACTCCCTCGACAAGCAGTTCGTCCGCGACTGGTCGGCCACCCTCGACTGGGACCGCACCGCGCCCGGCCCGGAGATCCCGGCCGAGGTCGTGGACGCCACCCGCGCCCGCTACGTCGAGGTGTACGAACGCCTCACCGGCGCCCGCTGGGACGGCTGAGCCCCGACCGTCCTCCACACGTCCGAACGGCCGTGCCCCGCTCCGGGGGCGCGGCCGTTCCGCGTTGACGGCCTCCGGGGACGCCGCCCGAACGCCGCCTTGAAGCCGCCGCCCCACACGTGCCGCCGCCCCTCAGCCGCCGTCCCGGCCGCCTCCGCCACCCCGGGACGCCTCCGCCTCGGCCTCCGCCTCCGCCTCGGCCTCCGCCTCCGCCTCCGCACGCAGCCGTCCCCGGACGCCTCCGCTCACGGACGCCGTTCCGTGGTCGCGCGCCAGGGGAGCGGCGCGTCCTCCGCCAGGGGCGTGTCGTCGGCCAGGGGCGTGTCCTCCGCGAGCGGGACCTCCTCGGCGGGGAGGTCGCCCGCCGACGCGCGGACGGCGCGCAGCGCGGCGGTGATCGCCGCCGCCTGGGCGGGGGAGAGGCCGGGCATCCCGAAGTCGGCGTCGTGCAGCGCGGCGGTGGCGGCCTCGGCCAGCTCGCGGCCGTCGGCGGTGATCGTCGCGAGCACCACGCGGCGGTCGTCGGGGGAGGGGGCGCGGCCCACCAGGCCGCGCCGTTCGAGCCGTCCGATCACGTTGGTGACCGAGGCGGCGTGCACCATGAGCCGCTGGCCCATCTTGCCCATCGGGAGCGTGCCGGTGCGGGTGAAGGCGAGCAGGCGCAGCGCCTCGTAGGCGGCGAAGGTCAGCCCGAACGGCTTCAGCACCGCCTCGATCCGGCCGAGCAGCAGCTGCTGGGCGCGCATCACCGAGGTCACGGCCGCCATCTGGTCGGCGTGGCCGGGCCACCGGGCGCTCCACTGGCGGTGCGCCTCGGCGATGGGGTCGAGGGAGTCCGTGCCGGTCACGGGGCCACCGTACGGCACTCCGCGGGTCTTGACTGATTCGCCCACGGTTATTACTTTAACTTCTAAATATTGGATGTCCAAGGAGTTCTGATGTCGGGATCGCTGCACGTGCCGGTGCACCCGGTGCGGTTCGTCACGGCGGCCGCCCTGTTCGACGGGCACGACGCGGCCATCAACATCATGCGGCGCATCCTGCAGGCGCAGGGCGCCGAGGTCGTGCACCTCGGGCACGACCGGTCGGTGCGCGAGGTCGTGGACGCCGTCCTGGAGGAGGACGCCCAGGGCGTGGCGATCAGCTCCTACCAGGGCGGCCACGTCGAGTACTTCGAGTACCTGGCGCGCAGCCTGAAGGAGGCCGGGGCCGAGCACGTGAGGGTGTTCGGCGGCGGCGGGGGAGTGATCGTCCACGAGGAGATCGCGCGGCTGGCGGACGCCGGCGTGCGGATCTTCTCCCCCGAGGACGGCCAGCGCCTCGGCCTGCCCGGAATGATCAACGAGCTGGTCCGGGACGCCGACGTGGACCTGGCGGCCGAGCCGTCGGGGGTGGACGAGGTGCTGGCCGGCGACCGCCGCGCCCTTGCCCGCGCGCTCACCTGCCTGCAGGCCGGCCGCTACGACGGCATCGGCGCGCTGCGCGAGGCGGCGGCCTCCCGGCAGGTCCCGGTGCTCGGCATCACCGGCACCGGAGGCTCCGGCAAGTCCTCGCTCACCGACGAGCTGGTCCGGCGGCTGCGCGCCGACCAGCAGGACAAGCTGCGCGTCGCGGTCCTCGCCGTCGACCCGACCCGGCGGCGCGGCGGCGGCGCGCTGCTCGGCGACCGCATCCGGATGAACTCCCTGGACGGCGACCGCGTGTTCTTCCGCTCGCTGGCCACCCGCGGCGCGCGCGAGCTGCCCGAGCACGCCGAGGACATGATCGCCGCGGTCAAGGCCGCTGGCTACGACCTGGTCATCCTGGAGACGCCCGGCATCGGCCAGGGCGACGCCGCGGTCGTGCCGCTGGTCGACGTCTCGCTGTACGTGATGACGCCGGAGTTCGGCGCCGCGTCCCAGCTCGAGAAGATCGACATGCTGGACTTCGCGGACGTCGTGGCGATCAACAAGTTCGAGCGGCGCGGCGCGGCGGACGCGCTGCGCGACGTGTCCCGGCAGCTCGTCCGCAACCGCGAGGCGTTCGGCTCGCGGCCCGAGGACATGCCGGTGTTCGGCACCAGCGCCGCCACCTTCAACGACGACGGCGTCACGGCCCTCTACCAGCACCTGGCCGGACGGCTCGCCGAGCACGGCCTGCGGCTCGCGGAGGGGACGCTGCCCGAGGCGGCCACCAAGGTCTCCACCGGCGCCGCGCAGATCATCCCGCCGGGCCGCGTCCGCTACCTGTCGGACATCGCCGACACCGTCCGCGGCTACCACGCCGAGACCGAGAAGCAGGTCGCGGCCGTCCGGCGCGCGCAGCGGTTCGAGCTGGTCCGCGCCGAGCTCACCGACACCGCCGAGATCGACGCCAAGACGGAGGAGGCGCGCCGCGCCGTCGCCCCCGAGGCCGCCGAGCTGATCGCCCAGTGGCCCGCGACCGTCGAGGCGTACTCCGGCGACGAGCAGGTCGTCCGCGTCCGGGACCGGGAGATCCGCACGGCGCTGACCCGCGAGTCGCTGTCGGGCAACCGCATCCCGCGCGTCGCGCTGCCCCGCTACGAGGACCACGGCGAGCTGCTGCGCTTCCTGCGCCGCGAGAACCTGCCCGGCCGGTTCCCGTTCACCGCCGGGGTGTTCCCGTTCAAGCGCGACAACGAGGACCCGGCCCGCATGTTCGCGGGCGAGGGCGACCCGTTCCGCACCAACCGCCGGTTCAAGCTGCTCAGCGAGGGCCAGCCCGCGACCCGCCTGTCCACCGCGTTCGACTCGGTGACGCTGTACGGCCGCGACCCCGACGAGCGGCCCGACGTGTACGGCAAGGTCGGCACGTCCGGGGTGTCGGTCGCGACGCTGGACGACATGAAGGCGCTCTACGACGGCTTCGACCTCGCCTCGCCGACCACCTCGGTGTCGATGACGATCAACGGCCCGGCGCCGACGATCCTGGCGTTCTTCCTCAACACCGCGATCGACCAGGGCCTCGACGCCTTCCGCGCCGAGCACGGCCGCGAGCCGTCGCCGGACGAGGCCGCCGAGATCCGCGCGCGGGTGCTGACGACCGTCCGCGGGACCGTTCAGGCCGACATCCTCAAGGAGGACCAGGGTCAGAACACCTGCATCTTCTCCACCGAGTTCAGCCTGCGGATGATGGGCGACATCCAGCAGTGGTTCATCGACCACGGCGTCCGCAACTTCTACTCGGTGTCGATCTCCGGCTACCACATCGCCGAGGCCGGGGCGAACCCCATCAGCCAGCTCGCGTTCACCCTGGCCAACGGGTTCACCTACGTCGAGTCCTACCTGGCGCGGGGCATGGACATCGACGACTTCGCGCCGAACCTGTCGTTCTTCTTCTCCAACGGCATGGACCCCGAGTACAGCGTCATCGGACGCGTCGCCCGCCGCATCTGGGCCGTGGCCATGCGCGAGCGCTACGGAGCCAACGAGCGCAGCCAGAAGCTCAAGTACCACGTCCAGACGTCGGGCCGGTCCCTGCACGCGCAGGAGATGAACTTCAACGACATCCGGACGACGCTGCAGGCCCTCATCGCGATCTACGACAACTGCAACAGCCTGCACACCAACGCCTACGACGAGGCCGTCACCACCCCGACCGCCGAGTCCGTCCGCCGCGCCCTGGCGATCCAGCTCATCATCAACCGGGAGTGGGGCCTGGCGATGAACGAGAACCCGCTGCAGGGATCGTTCGTCATCGACGAGCTGACCGACCTGGTCGAGGAGGCCGTCCTCGCCGAGTTCGACCGGATCAGCGAGCGCGGCGGCGTGCTCGGCGCGATGGAGACCGGCTACCAGCGCGGCCGGATCCAGGACGAGTCGATGCTGTACGAGCAGCGCAAGCACGACGGGTCGCTGCCCATCGTCGGCGTCAACACCTTCCGCGGGCCGGACGGTGCGCAGGAGGGCGGCAAGCCGCTGGAGCTCGCCCGCGCGACCGAGGAGGAGAAGCGCTCGCAGCTCGACCGCGTCCGCGGCTTCCAGGACGCCCACCGCGCGGAGTCCGAGGCGGCCCTCGCCGAGCTGAAGCGGGCGGCCCGGTCCGGCGAGAACGTGTTCGCGGTGCTGATGGACGCGGCGCGCGTGTGCAGCCTCCAGCAGATCACCGACGCGTTCTTCGAGGTCGGCGGCCAGTACCGCCGCAACGTCTGAGGACGGGACGGCCGTGCCCGCCGACATCCGGGTCGTGTCGCTGGTGCCGTCGCTGACCGAGTCGGTCGCGGCGACGGCACCCGGCGCCCTGGTCGGGGCGACCGACTGGTGCAGCCATCCCGCCGACCTCGACGTCACGCGGGTGCGCGGCACCAAGAACCCCGACCTGGAGGCCGTCCGGGCGCTCAAGCCGGACATCGTGCTCGCCAACGCCGAGGAGAACCGCGCCCCCGACCTCGACCTGCTCCGCGCGGCCGGGCTGCGCGTCTGGGTCACCGACATCCGCACCGTGGACGACGCGTTCACCCAGCTCCGAGCGATGCTCACCGAGGGCTGCGGGCTGGACGTCCCGGCCTGGCTGGATGAGGCCGAACGGGCCTGGGCGTCCGTCGAGCCCGCGTCGCCGCCGCTGCGCGCGGTCATCCCGGTGTGGCGGCGGCCGTGGATGGTCGTCGGACGCGACACCTTCACCGGCGACGTCCTGCGCCGCCTCGACGTGGAGAACCTCTACGCCGACCATCCCGAGCGGTACCCGAAGGTCCCGGTCGGCGAGCTGAACGCGGCGCGGCCGGATCTGGTCGTCCTGCCGGACGAGCCGTACGCCTTCACCGCCGAGGACGGCCCCGAGGCGTTCCCCGGCGTCCCCTGCGCGCTCGTCAGCGGACGCCACCTCACCTGGTACGGGCCGTCCCTCGCCGAGGCCCCGCGGGTGCTGCGCGGGCAGCTGGAAAACCCGATGGTCTAGCCGGGCCCGGTTTGCCACCATGTCCGGATGAAGACCGACCTGGAGGCCCTCGTCGTCCGCCACACCCGGCGCGTCCCGCTCCCGCCCGGTCCCGCCGGGGACGGCCAGTCCGGGGACGGCCAGTCCGGGGACGGCGCGGGCATGGCGCGGCGCTTCGACGCCGCGCTGATGGCCGCTGGGTTCAAGCTGTCCGGCGACCTGCTCGCCGCCCTGTCCCGGCTGGACGCCCAGACCGTGGTGAGCCTCGCCGTGCGGACGCTCGCGACCGTCCGGGAGATGGTCGGCGACCACGTCCGGCACAACGCCTACTTCATCGACTTCCCGCGCAACGTCCCGGACACCTTCGAGTTCTGGATGGACTGCGTGCGCGCGGCGTTCTCCGACCCCGCCGACCGGGACAAGGCCGAGACCGCGCTCAGCGAGGGCGCGCTCGACCTGCTGACGCTCCCCACCTACGGGTCCTACCAGCACACCTACGAGCAGATGCTGGCCCGGCACGGCGAACTGGTCGCGTCCGCCCGCGACCGGGTGACCGTCCTGCACCTCGGCGGCGACCTGGAGACCGAGGCCACCCGCCTGTACCTCGCGCTCGGCGGGAGCGGCACCCCGCTGAACGAGGACGACGCCCGCGACCTCGCCGTCCTCGCCGAGCACTGCGTGCACGGACCGCAGCCGGAGCAGATCCCGGTGCGGGAGATCCGCGCCGTCATCAACCGCGCGCGCCTCGAGGCGGGCGGCGAACCGCTGCTCGACACCGTCACCGACGTGCTGCGCCTCGCCTGCGCGCTCGCGGGCGGCGACGTCACCCTCCAGGAGCCGACCCGCTTCCCCGCCTTCCCGCGCCGGACCCGCCGCGCGCTGCTCGGCGGCCTGGACCGGGTCGTCGCCGGGAACCCCGCCAAGCTCGCCGACACCGGCGTCCACGCCGAGCGCTGGAAGCGCCTCGGCGAGCGGCTGCACCCGCACGAGTACCCGCGCTGGCCGCACGCCGCCGACGTGTTCGCCGTCGCGCGCGGAGACAAGCCCGCGCCGACCCCGGACGCCCGGATCGAGGCGCTGCTCGCGGCAGGCGACGTCCTCGGCGCGGTCGAGCTGCTGGCCACCATGCCCGGACGCCTGTTCCGCGCGCTGGACCGGCTCCTGCGCATGCCGCTGCTCCCCGGCGAGCAGGAGGCCGTCCTCACCGCCGCCGAGCGCACCGCGAAGGACGTGTCCGGGCGCGTGCTGCTGTCCGTCCGCGAGCACCTGGCCAACCGCGCGAAGCCCGCCGCCCCGGACGTCGAGGACGCCCCGGACGACCGGAGGGCGAAGCGGAAGAGCAAGGCCGAGCGGAACCGCCCGCAGCGTGTGTTCGTGAACCGCCGCGGCCGCGCCTGGGCGGCCCCGGAGACCCGTGGTCCCGTCCCCGCGCCGGTGCGCGAGCGCCTCACCGCCCTGCTCGACGCCGAGGTCGCGCGCCGCCTGCCCGCCGAGGGCCGGCTGCTCGTCGACCCGGACATGCTGGACGTGGCGCTCCCGCTCAGCGGCCGGGCCGCCGCCGGGGGCTTCGCCGTCCTGCCGCGCGGCTCGCGCTCGCGCGTCGAGGGCGAGGTGCTGCGGTTCTTCATGTACTGGCGGCAGCGCGGCGCGATGACCGACTACGACCTCTCCGCGCTCATGCTGTCCAGCGGCTTCGACTCCCCGGCCTGGATCTCGTTCACCAACCTCAGGGACGGGGCGGGCGCGCACTCCGGCGACATCACCAACGCCCCGGAGGGCGCGAGCGAGTTCATCGACCTCCGTCTCGGACGGTTCGAGCGCACCTACGTGCTGCCGCAGGTGCACATCTACGGGGGTGAGGGGTTCGACTACGTCGAGGAGTCGTTCTTCGGCTACATGACCCGCGACCCCGAGCAGGAGGGCCGTCCGTACGAGCCGCACACCGTCCGCATGAAGTCCGATCTGCGCGGTCCCGGCCGGGTCGCGCTGCCGCTGGTCTTCCAACGGAACGAGGACGGCACCTGGACGGCCCGCTGGCTGCACCTCTACCTGACGGGCAGCCCCGCCTACAACCAGGTCGAGAGCAGCCACGTCAGCGTCACGGCCCTGCTGCGCGCCTTCGTGGACCGCGAGTACCTCACGGTCGGGCACCTGGTGGAGCTGATGGCGGGCCGGGGCGCCGAGGTCGTCCGCTGGGACGGTTCGTCGCCGGTCGCCGGGGACGGCCGTCCGGTCACCTACCTGGGCCTGGAACGCCCCGACGGCCTGCCGGAGGGGACGCGGACGATCACGCCGGAAAACCTGCGTGACCTCATCCCGGTCTGAGTGTTAGCGTGATCGCGGTGAGGCCATGAGGGGGCTTCCTTCTCACCTCTTATGCCCTAGTCCTCTCGCTCTCCTCGCCACCTGCCTTCAGGACCCGGGCGCGTCCCTTGCCGGACGCGCCCGGTTCCGTTTTCCCAGGGGCTCGGCCGGTCAGACCTTCATGTCCTTGGCGATGATCGTCTTGAGGACCTCGCTGGTGCCGCCGTAGATGCGCGTGACGCGCGCGTCGGCGTACAGGCGGGCGATGGGGTACTCCAGGATGTAGCCGTAGCCGCCGTGCAGCTGCAGGCACTTGTCCACCACGCGGGCCTGCACCTCGGTGCAGAACAGCTTGGCGACGGCCGCGTCCGCGGGGGTGAGCTCCCCGGCGTCCAGGGCCTCGATGCAGCGGTCCACCAGCGAGCGGGCCGCCTCCACCTCGGTCTGGCACTCGGCCAGCACGAACTTGGTGTTCTGGAAGGACGACACGGTCTTACCGAACACCTGCCGCTGCTGGACGTAGTCCTTGGCGAAGTCCACGGCGGCGGCGGCCGAGGCGTAGGAGCTGAGCGCGATGCCGAGGCGCTCCTCGGCCAGGTTGTGGGTCAGGTACTCGAAGCCCCGGCCCTCCTCGCCGAGCAGGTCCTCCACCGGCACGCGGACGTCCACGAAGGACAGCTCGGCGGTGTCGGACGAGCGCAGCCCGATCTTCTCCAGCTTCCGTCCGACCGAGTAGCCCTCGCTCTTGGTGTCCACGACCAGGATCGACAGGCCCGCCCGGCGGTTCTCCGGGGACGCGGGGGAGGTGCGCGCGACGACCAGCACGCGGTCGGCGAGCACGCCGCCGGTGATGAAGGTCTTGGCGCCGTTCAGGATGTAGTGGTCGCCGTCGCGACGGGCGGTGGTGGCGATGCCCGCCAGGTCCGAGCCGGTGCCGGGCTCGGTCATCGCGATCGCGAACATGGCGTCGCCGGAGACGAACGGCGGCAGCCACCGCTTCTTCTGCTCCTCGTCGGCGTACTTCAGCAGGTAGGGCAGGCAGAGGTTGACGTGCACGCTGTACCCGCCGAAGCTCACCCCGGCGCGGGCGCACTCCTCGGCGATGACGGCCTGGTACTTGAAGCTGGTCTCGCCCGCCCCGCCGTACTCCTCGGGGACCTGGATGCCGAACACGCCCAGCTCGCCGAGCTGGTTGTAGAACTCGCGCGGCGGGTGGCCGGCGGCCTCCCAGTCCTCGTAGCGCGGCGCGACCTCGGCGTCGATGAACGCCCGGATGGTCTCCCGGAACGCCTCGTGGTCCTCGTTGAACAGCGTACGGCGCACTGCGCGGCCCCTCTCTCGGCGGCTCTTGGGTGTCTGCCGGCGGAACGCCGGAACTTCTCGAACAGGATTCTAGTAACGGCCGGAGGCGGCCGGCGCACGCGGGTCCGGGGAGGGGGCGGGCCGGTCGGCGAGCCGGAAAATTTACTGGACGAAAGCCGTAAAACCCCTGACCAGCAGGGCGGACACGGGTGCACGCGAGGGAGGAGCGGGCACGATGCGTACATGATCGCTGTCGCAGGGCGAAGGATCACCTGGACGGGGGTGATGCCGTGGCTGGGGCTGCTGGCGCTCCTCGCCACCTGGGGGCGCGCGCTGTCGTACCCGGTGGCGGGGCTGGTGGGCCTGCTGATGGCCGGGGCGGTGCTCGCCGCCGTGCACCACGCGGAGGTGGTCGCGCACCGGGTCGGCGAGCCGTTCGGCTCCCTGGTGCTCGCCGTCGCGGTGACCGTCATCGAGGTCGCGCTGATCGTCAGCATGATGGTCTCCGGCTCCGGCGGCAAGGCCGCCACCCTCGCCCGGGACACCGTGTTCGCCGCGGTGATGATCACGACGACGGGGATCGTCGGGATCTCGCTGCTGGTCGGGGTCCTCCGCCGGCACACGGTGGTCTTCAACGCCGAGGGCGCGGGCGGCGCCCTCGCCACCGTCGTCACCCTGGCGACCCTCAGCCTGGTCCTGCCGACCTTCACCACCAGCCGCGCCCGCAACGAGTTCAGCCCTCCGCAGCTGGCCTTCGCGGCGGTGGCGTCGGTGGTCCTGTACGGGCTGTTCGTGCTCACCCAGACCGTCCGGCACCGCGACTACTTCCTGCCGGTGGCGCGGGGCAGCGGGGAGGCCGTCGAGGAGAAGGAGCACGCCGCGCGGCCGTCCGGGCGGGCCACCCTGACCAGTCTCGGGCTGCTGCTGATGGCCCTGGTCGGGGTGGTCGGGTTGGCGAAGGTCGAGTCCCCGACGATCGAGTCGGTGGTGGCCTCGGCGAATCTCCCGCAGGCCGTGGTCGGCGTGGTGATCGCGCTGCTGGTGCTGCTGCCGGAGACCATCGCGGCGGTCCGGGCCGCCGCCCGGGACCGCCTCCAGATCAGCCTGAACCTCGCGCTCGGCTCGGCCCTGGCGAGCATCGGCCTGACGATCCCGGTGATCGCGGTGGCGTCGATCTGGCTGTCCGGGCCGCTGAGGCTCGGCCTGGAGCCCGTGCACATGGTGCTGCTGGCGGTCGCGGTCGTGGTGTCCGTCCTGACCGTCGTGCCGGGCCGGGCGACGCTGCTCCAGGCCGGACTGCACCTGGTGGTCTTCGCCGGCTTCCTGTTCCTCGCCGTCAGCCCCTGAGGACGGACGAGACGGGCGAGACGGGCCTGGCGCCGGGGAAGTTCAGCCGCCGGGGGTTTCGGTCACTGGCCTGATCCGGCCGGGGCCGGTGCTTGCGACCTGGACCCGAGGCCGCTAGACGGGGTGCGGTGCCGGTCGGCAGGCGTTCCGTACGGGGTGCGGTGCCGGTCGGCAGGCGTTCCGTCCCTGGTGAGGCCCCATCTCGGCCGCCGGGCCACCCGTACGGTCGCCGGGCCTCCCACACGGGGGCCAAGGCCGTCCCGGCCGGACGGCACGGGGATGCCCGTTCAGGGCCTGGAGAAAGTAAAAGCGACGCCGGGTGGATACGGGGGCAATCCACCCGGCGTCGCATCATCGGTGTTCCGACGGGGGCCCGGAACACCGGCACGGGCGCCCCGACGGGGGACCAGAGCGCCGGTACAAATCGTACACCGAAACCCCCTGGTCCGAGTCAAGGGAATGTCACGACCCGATTTCTGGTCGATGTCCGGAAACCTCATTGCGGCCGTGGTCTTCGGGGCCGTCGAACTTGGCCCGGGAGACCGGCTCGCGCCCGCCGTTGGCGACCACCACGCTGATGTAGGGCAGGAAGAGCGCGCCGACCACGAACAGGCCCACGACCCACAGCGGGGCGCCCGCCATGCCGCTGAAGACCGCGCCGAGGAAGCACACGGTGCGGATGCCCATGGACAGCAGGTACCGCTTCTGGCGGCGGCCGATGTCCTCCGACAGCGGGCGGGGAGCGTTGGTGACCGTGTACACGACCTGCGGCGGTACACGCTGGTGCTTGACCTTCACGTTTTAACGTTAGTCCCCCTATGGGCGAACGGCGACACCAGGTCACGCCAAATCGGGACGACGTTTCTGAATGGTTCCTGAAGAAAGCCTCATCCTCGCCGAAAGCGTGACCTCAACGCCCCGAAGGCCCTCTGGACGCACCGGTGGGCGGCCCTGCGAAGGAACCGCCCACCCACTGCCGTCCGACTCCTACAGACCGCCCAGCGGCCGTCCACCGGCCGTTCCAGCGACCGGCGCCAAGGCCGCCGCCAGACCCGCGACCGAGCCCGCGACCGAGCCCCGCCACCGAGCCGGCCGCCGGGCCGGAGGGGCGGTTCAGGACGCCTGGGAGACCGTCGACATGTTGAAGTCCGGCACCCGCACCGGCGGCATCGACGTCCGCTGGAAGTAGTCCGACCACTCGCGCGGGAGCGTCCGGACGGCCCCGCCCACCTCGGTGAGCCGGCCCAGCAGGTCCACCGGGCTCTCGTTGAACCGGAAGTTGTTCACCGCCCCGACGACCTCGCCGTCCTCCACCAGGTAGACGCCGTCGCGGGTGAGGCCGGTGAGCAGCAGCGACTGCGGCTCGACCTCGCGGATGTACCACAGGCACGTGAGCAGCAGACCCCGGTCGGTGCGGGCGACCATGTCGTCCAGCGTGGCGTCCGCGCCGTCCGGCCCGGCCATCAGCAGGTTGTCCACCGGCGGCGTGACGGGCAGCCCGGTGGCCTCCGCCGACCGGCGGGTCTGGGTGAGCGCGGCCAGCGTCCCCTCGCTGATCCAGTCGGTCGCCGCGAGCGGGAGCCCGTTGTCGAACACCGACTGGGTGCGGCCCGAGGCGTGCGCCACCACGAACGGCGCGGCCTGGATCCCGGCCGCGGCCGGGTCGCTGAACAGCCGGACCGGCAGGCTCGCCAGCTTCTCCCCGATCCGGGTGCCGCCGCCCGGCGCGGAGAACACCGTCGCGCCGTCGGCGGCGTCCCGCGCCGCCGCCGACCAGTACAGGTAGATCATCAGGTCGGCCACCGCGGACGGCGGCAGCACCGTCTCGTACCGTCCGGCGGGCAGGTCCACCCGGCGCTCGCCCCAGGCCAGCCGCCGCGTCAGGTCCGACGCCATCGCGTACACGTCCACGTCGGCGAAGTCGCGGGTGCTGACGCCGTTCCACGCCGACCCGCCCGCGCCCTTGGCGTTCAGCTCCAGGATCCCGGCGGGCTGGTCGTGCCGGGCGCGCAGCCCCGCCGACGACCCGACGAACGTCGAGGTGACCACGTGGTTGGCGAACCCGTACAGCCGCTGGTCGGCCGCCGCGGCCTCCGCGAACGCGGCGCCCAGCGCGGGCGCGACGGCGCCGTAGACGCCGATGCCGGTGTCGGCGGGCGCCGCGGCCCAGTCGCCGGACTCCCCCGACAGCAGGGGCGCGGCGTCCTCGGCGGGCTCACCGGACGCGGCGGCGGCCTCGGCCGCGCGCACGACGTCCTCGACGTCGTCGCGGCCCACCCCGGACCGCGAGACCACGCCCGCCGCGACGCCGTCGCCGGAGCGGCGCAGCGCGACCACGGTGAGCCGGTCGGCGCGGGACACCCCGTTGGTGGTCAGGGTGTTGCCCGCCCATCGCAGGTTCGCGGTGCTGGTGGCGTCGGCGATGACGACGCAGTCGTCGGCGCGGGACAGGGCGAGGGCCCGTTCCACGGCCTCCTGCGGGGAGAGTGCGCTCACTGGCCCGCCTCCTTGACCGTGTTGAGGATGTTGACGCCGCGGAACACCGCGGCGGGGCAGCCGTGGCTGACCGGCGCGACCTGCCCCGGCTGGCCCTTGCCGCAGTTGAACGCGCCGCCCAGCACGTAGGTGGACGGCCCGCCCACCGCCTCCATCGAGTTCCAGAACTCGGTGGTGCTGGCCTGGTAGGCGACGTCGCGGACCTGCCCGGCGAGCCGGCCGTTGCGGATCCGGTAGAACCGCTGCCCGGTGAACTGGAAGTTGTACCGCTGCATGTCGATCGACCAGGACTTGTCGCCGACGACGTAGACGCCGTCCTCGACCCCGGCGATCAGTCCCTCGGTGTCGGGGCCGTCCGGGTCGGCCGTCAGCGACACGTTCGCCATCCGCTGGATGGGGGTGCTGAGCGCCGAGTCGGCGAACGCGCAGCCGTTGGACCGCTCGGCGCCGGTGAGCCGGGCGATGCGCCGGTCCAGCTGGTAGCCGGTGAGCACCCCGCCGGAGATGATGTCGAACGCCTGTGACTGCACGCCCTCGTCGTCGTACCCGATCGTGGCCAGGCCGTGCTCGGCGGTGCGGTCGCCCGTCACGTTCATGATCTCCGACCCGTACCGGAGCGTGCCGAGCTGGTCGGGGGTCGCGAAGGACGTGCCCGCGTAGGCGGCCTCGTAGCCGAGCGCCCGGTCCAGCTCGGTGGCGTGCCCGATCGACTCGTGGATGGTCAGCCACAGGTTGGACGGGTCGACCACCAGGTCGTAGCGGCCCGCCTCCACCGACGGCGCGGCCAGCTTCTCGGCCAGCAGCTCGGGGATGCGGGCCAGCTCGGCGTCCCAGTCGTGGACGTCGCCGACCAGGAACTCCCAGCCGCGTCCGGCGGGCGGCGCCAGCGACCGCATCGTGTCGAACGCGGTGTCGGTGATGCCGGTCGCCTCGACCACCGGGTGCAGCCGGACCCGCTGCTGGGTGGTGACCGTCCCGTTGAGGTCGGCGTAGAACTTGTTCTCCCGCACCTGCAGCAGCGCGGCGTCCACGTGGTCGACCCGGGCGTCGCCGAGCAGCCGGCGGCTCCAGTCGGCCAGCAGCCCGATCTTGTCGCGGGTGGGGACGGTGAACGGGTCGATCTCGTAGGACGACACCCACGTCACGTCCCCGTGCGACGGCTCGGGCGCCAGCTCGACCGGCTCCCGGTTGACCGGGGCGGCGACGCGCGCGACCTCGACCGCCCGCTCGGCCAGCGCCGCGGCGCCGCCGGTGGTCAGGTCGGTTCCGGCGGCGAAGCCCCACGTCCCCCCGGCGACGACCCGGACCGAGAGCCCGAGGTCGCTGTGGTCGGCGGCGGTCTCCAGGACGGCGTCGCGCAGCCGCAGGTCCTGGGTGCGGACGCGCTCCACCCGGACGTCGGCGTGCTCGGCCCCGAGCTCGCGCGCGCGGCTCAGCGCGGCGTCGGCGAGCGCCCGCAGCGGCAGTGCGGTGAAGGCGGGATCAATGTCATGCACCCTGCTCAACCTACCGGGCCGGGGCCTGCTCGATCATGCCGATACCGACCGGTGTCGCGGCGTGCCGCGACGGGTCCGGAACCGGCCGTCCGGCGGGGCCTCCGGACGGCTCCCGGAACAAAGGCGGCCTCCGGATCTTGTCGGGAAGGAACATCTCGCGGGCGGGGCCGCGGTCGATACGCTCGAGCCCGATGTGATGCGGACAACGGAAGGCATGAGATGAGTCGCTCTGTCCTGGTGACGGGCGGGAACCGGGGCATCGGCCTGGCGATCGCGCGAGAGCTGGCCGCCGCCGGTGACAAGGTCGCCGTCACCTACCGCTCCGGCGAGCCCCCGGAGGGGCTGTTCGGGGTGCGCTGCGACGTGACCAGCTCCGAGGACGTGGACGCCGCCTTCGCGAAGGTGGAGGCCGAGCAGGGCCCGGTCGAGGTGGTGGTGGCGAACGCGGGCATCACCAAGGACACCCTCCTGGCCATCATGAGCGAGGAGGCGTTCACCTCCGTCGTGGACACCAACCTCACCGGCGCGTTCCGGGTCGCCAAGCGGTCGGTGAAGGCCATGATGCGGGCCCGGAAGGGACGGATCATCCTGGTCTCCTCGGTGGTCGGGCTGCTCGGCTCGGCGGGGCAGGCCAACTACGCCGCGTCCAAGGCGGGCATGGTCGGCTTCGCCCGGTCCCTCGCCCGCGAGCTGGGCTCGCGCGGGATCACCGTCAACGTCGTCGCGCCCGGCTTCGTCGACACCGACATGACCGCCGCGCTGACCGAGGAGCAGCAGAAGACCATCAAGAGCGTGATCCCGCTGGGCCGCACCGCGCGGCCGGAGGAGATCGCCAAGACCGTCGGGTTCCTGGCGTCCGACGACGCCGCCTACATCACCGGCGCGGTCATCCCGGTGGACGGCGGCCTGGGAATGGGGCACTGAGCGCGATGGGCATCCTCGAAGGCAAGAACATCCTGGTCACCGGTGTCCTCACGGACGCCTCGATCGGGTTCCACGTCGCGCGGGTCGCGCAGGAGCAGGGCGCGCGGGTCGCGCTGACCGCCTACCCGCGGCCGACCCTGACCGCCCGCACCGCCAAGCGGCTGCCGTCCGGCCCCGACGACGTCCCCCCGGTGATCGAGCTGGACGTCACCAACGCCGAGCAGCTCGACGCGCTCGCCGGGAACCTCGCCGACGCCGGCTTCGACCGGCTGGACGGCGTCGTCCACTCGATCGGCTTCGCGCCGCAGACCGCGCTCGGCGGCAACTTCCTCGACACCCCGTGGGAGGACGTCGCGGTCGCCGTGCACTCCTCGGCGTACTCGCTGAAGTCGCTCACCATGGCCTGCCTGCCGCTGATGAAGGACGGCGGGTCGGTCGTCGGGCTCGACTTCGACGCCACCAAGGCGTGGCCGGTGTACGACTGGATGGGCGTGGCGAAGGCGGGCCTGGAGTCCACCTGCCGCTACCTGGCCAAGTACCTCGGCCCGCAGAACGTCCGGGTGAACCTGGTCGCGGCCGGGCCGCTCGGCACCATGGCCGCCAAGAGCATCCCCGGCTTCCAGACGATGACCGACCTGTGGCCGCGCACCGCGCCGCTCGGCTGGGACATCAAGGACAGCGAGCCCACCGCGAAGGCGATCGTGGCGCTGCTGTCGGACTGGTTCCCGGCGACCACCGGCGAGATCCTGCACGTGGACGGCGGCCTGCACGCCGTCGGCGCCCCTCCCGCGTAGCGGCGCACGGGAAACGACGCGCCCAGCCCCACGCACGAGAACGGCGGTGGCTCCGGTCCGACGACCGGGGCCACCGCCGTTCGTCGTCCGTGCGGGCGTCCAGGCGGACGAGCGGATGCGGGGGCGTCAGCGGCGGCGCGGACGGCGGCGCATCTGGCGTCCGATGTGGCTGATGTTCAACGCGGCGGCGGCGCCCACGACCGCCGCGGACCCGGCCACCCACAGCATCCGGTCGCCCTCGGTCCGCTCGGACGCCGCGACCGGCGCCACCAGCCGCGTCTGCGGGACGGGCGCGGCGCCCGGCTGGACCGTGTCCGGCCCGGCGACCTGCGGCGGCAGCAGCCCCGGCAGGTCCGTCCGCGAGCCGTTCGGCGCCG
>NZ_QURH01000068.1 GCF_003428695.1 Actinomadura logoneensis | reverse complement strand
GCGGCGGCGTCGGCGAGGGTCGCCGCCGCCCGCGCGCGTTGCTCCTCGGCCGCCGCGCCGCCGCCGGTGCCGCGCGGTCCGGTACGGGTGATGCTCGGTTGGTCCGTCATGGGACCCCCTTCCGATCGCTGTACCGATACCGTAACAAGGCGTACTGACATCGGTACATCGTTCCGGAAGGTCGTCCGAAGTACGTCCGGACTACGTCCGGAGTGCGTCCGAGACGCACCGTCGTGGCTCTGACCGGTGACCGGCCCGGGGGGCATTGCCGCAGGTCAACGGCGCGCGTTCGCAAGTCGCGCCCTGCCGGCCCTGGCTCCGCAGCGCTGTCCCACGGCCGAAACTCGACTACGACGACTCGCCGTCTGACCTGCCGTTTCGGGGGAGATTCGAGGGAGCGCGGTAGGAATCGTCCGTATTCCGGCCGTCTCCTCCGAAGAATCGTCGGAGACAAAAGCCATCAGAAGGCGCGATGAGGTCGAAAATGGGACAGCTAAACGCGCAATTCGTCGTAGGGTTGGGGCATGATGTATGAGCCGGTCCCGGGAATCTGACGAAAGTCGGCATTTCCCCCAAATCCCTCAAGCGATCTCACCGAGGGCCGGGCCGGACGCGAAGAGGCCCCCACTCGCCTGGAGCTCGTCAACTCTCTGAGTGGGGGCCTCGCCGCCCCGGCTTAGAGCCGGGGACCGGACGAGCCGTCGTGCCACCACTCGAAGACGACCCACAGCACGGCCTTCACCACTTCCAGCCGTGCCCTGAGCCGCCAGTAGCGACCGGACGCCTCATCCCGCCTACGGAGTGCGCTCATCGAGCGAACCCCTCTCCCCGGCCAACGGGGGGGCGGCCGGGTCAACCCCCGGCCGGCTCATCCGGCGCGCGCGGCCCGGATGATCTGACACGGGGTGTCGAGCAAGACGATAAACCAGGACGGCGACAATTCCACACCTGCTCGTAGGGAAGTGGACAACAACAGGGGGAATGTGGTTGGATTCCCCAACTTTTTGGCCGATTGAAGATCATTTACGCCACCATTCGTCGCGCCGCACGTGACGATTGGGCGTGATGTAATACGCCGTCAGGCGGTCCGGTCCGCCAGCGCGCGGTACTGCCGAGCCAGGGCGGCCGGGGGCCAGCCGCTCCAGTCCTCCCCCGTCACCGCGGCGCAGGCGGCCATGAGCTGCACCGCCACGGCGGGCACGTCCGCCATCGCCTCCGACGCCTCCCCGGCCGCGAACGCGGTCCACAGCAGGTGCGCCGTCGCGCCGTCGACCGGGCCGGCCACCTCGGACACCAGGTCCACCACCCGCCGTTGGGTGGCCCCCTCGGCCACCGGCCCGGCGGCCCCGGCCAGGGCCATCGCCTGGGTGGTGAGGGTCGCCAGCCCGGCCAGGCTCTCCAGCATGTCCGCCAGCTCGGCCACGTCCCGGCCCCGCAGGATCTCCTCCACCGCCGCGCCGTCCCGCTCCAGGAAGGCCGCTATCAGGCGGAGACTCGCCGCCCTCGCCCTGCCGCTACTCATGAGCCCCGATGCTCCCAGAGGTCGACCACGTGCCGTGACGAGTATTCGCCTATCGGTGACCACGGCGGGCCGGTAGCGTCCGCCCATGCAGCCGATCGCAGACACCGAACATCGTCACTGCATGGTCCAGGCGGGGCACTGGCAGTGCCACACCGATCCGGACCTCCCCCGACCGATCCTCATCCTGGCCGCCGTCGTCCTGGCGGGCCTGGGGCTGTGGTGGCTCTACCTCCGGCGCAAATGAAATTTCGTCACGGCGTGCGTGACGAAAATGCGGAGGGGCGCGGCGGGGCTGGTCGTGATGCGTCCCGGCCGCCAGGATGGGCGCCGGAGGTGACCGATGATCGCGGAGACGACCGTCCATCTCCCCCGCGCCGCGTGGGGGCTCATCCTGGCCGTCGTCGTCCTGGTGGCCGTGGCGGCCGGCCTGCCCGCGCTGCTGCGCGGCGGACGTAGCGGCGGGCGGGGCCGGGGCCGCCGCGGCTATCGCGTCCGGGTCGGGCCCTCGCTGCCCCTGGTGCTCGCGCTCGGCCTGGCGCGCCGCCTGGACGCCGTCCTCCTGGCGCTCGTGGCCGCCGCGTTCGTGGTGGCGGTCGCGCTCAACGCGACCGCCTGACCAGCTATCCGCCCTTGACGCCGAGGGCCTTGGCGGCCCCGGTCGCGACCGTCTCGATGATGCCCGGGTAGTAGAAGATCACCGCGATCGCCACGACCAGCACGATGAACTGAACGAAGCGCGTGATCTCCCGGGTGAACAGGAAGAACAGCGCGACCAGCGACACGACGACCAGGAACAGCGGGCCGAAGATGTCCCTCAGCCAGTTCGCCAGGCCCTGGGTGTCGGGGCCCTGCCCAGGGCCTGGGGACGGCGACGGCGCCGCCAGCATGAGCCGTACCGCGAGCGCGTTCGCGGTCTGCATCAACATCAAGTTCCTACTTCCCTGATCCGCTGCTGCCCCGGGCCACACTCGCACGGTGGTCCCGGGATCGCCACTGGGTCCCGCGCGGCGCGCGGGCTCTGGAACCGGCCGGTGCTCAGCGGTCGATCCCCGCCCGCCACTCGGCCATGCGGACTTGAGGGTGATTGCGGGTGCGAGCGATGATCCACTCACTGGCCGCCAGCACCAGGACGCCGAGTCCGACGCCCATGGCGACGGTCATCTGCACCGTGACGGCCGAGCTGGCCGCGAACGTCAGCGCCACGACCAATGCGCCGAGTGCCCACATGGTCCACCGGACCTTGGTCATCGTGTGCCGCGTCCTCTTCGCCACCACAATCTCCCTCGCGGACCGCGGGCCGGATCGGTTCCGCCCTTGGTCCCTCATTGTCGCGTCTGCCCGGGCGGCGCCGCCCGGATGACTACTGATTTCAGTGGTTCAGTAACTCAGTAATGCGCCTGGGGCGTCAACCGGCCTCGTCCCGGATACGGTCGGCGACCGCGGTCAACAGGGCCGGATCGTCGGCAGCCTCGGCCAGCAGCGCCCGCCACATCCGGCTGTGCGCCAGGGTCGGGATGTCGGTGGCGGCGGCGATCTCGTCCACCAGGCGCCGCATCGTGCGGTAGTCCTCCGGAGCCAGGTCGATCGTGATGCGGACCGGGGTGGTACGGCGGGCCGTGGTCCCGCGCTCGCGGACCTGCCCCGTCTCGGCGTCCTTGCGCCGCGACTGCGCGGCCCGCGCGAACCTGCTGGACGACGACCCCGACGACGCCGAGGGCGGCGGCGTCACGCGCTCACCTCAGCCGGTCCGGTCATCGGCAGGCCCGCGCGCTTGAGGTACGCCTCGGCCAGCAGGTCGAACGGGTCGCCCGGCGCGATCCGTGGCACCGCGCCGTAGGCCAGCGCATAGACCTCCCGACGCGGAATCTCCGGCCCCAGCACCTCGTATCCGAGCCCCACCAGGGCCTCCCGGGCGTCCCGGCCGGACCGGGCCGAGCCGACGACCCGGTTCAGCAGGACCGCCACGCGGCCCGGAGCGCGCCGGACCTCGGCGACCTCTTCCAGCAGGTCGGCGATCCCGGACGTGCGCTCGATCTCGATCGTGGACGGCGCGACGGTGATCGTGGTCTCGTCCACCTCCCGCAGCACCGAGCGGACGATCGCGCCGTGGTCCTCGGCCTGCGGGGTGTCGGCCACCGCGATCGTGTCCCGGGCGATCTTCGGCAGGCGCCGCCCGGCGTCCTTGGTCGGCAGACCGACCACATCGAACGGGAAGCCGCCGACCTCGTCCGACCACGCCAGCGCCGAGCCGGCCGGGTCGCAGTCGGCCAGCGTGACCGGCCATCCCCGCAGGTACAGCGCGTAGGCAGTCAGGACGGCCGTCGTCGTTTTGCCCGTGCCGGGCTTCAAGTTCGCGAACGCGATCGAGGTCAGCATGGGCGTTACTGAATCACGGAACTCAGCAATCCAGGAAGCTCACCGGCAGCTCGGCATGTCCCGCCGAACGGGCCACGCACACACGAACGGCCCCCCGATCCGATCCGGATCGGGGGGCCGGCGGGGCAGTGCGGACCTACAGCGGCAGGACCGCGTTGCAGTCGTGGCACCGCTTGTAGACGATCTTGTCCTTCCCGACCTTCACGGTCTCCAGGCTGGTCTTGCGGTTGTGGAGGCAGTTCGCCATGACGATCTCCTTGGTGGGGGCTGGTCAGCGGATCAGGTGTCGCAGTCGTTGCAGACGCCGAGCCGGGGCGGGATGACGTATCCGACGTCCCGGCCGCAGGACGGGCAGGTCCGGCGGGCGGCCATCGCCCGGTCCAGCGCGGCGAGCTGCGCGGGGGTGGGGGTGCGGCGCGGCAGCGCGAGCGCCGGGTCGTACAGGTAGGCGACGGCGTGGCGCCGGTGAGCGCCGTGCCAGCGGACCTGGGCGACGATCTCCTGTCCGCCGGGCCGCAGCCCGCGCGCCGCGAGCTGCCGCCGGGTGGCCAGGTGCGGCGGGGCCAGGCGCCACGGGTAGGTCGGGATCCCCTCGCGGCGGCCGTCGGGGTCCCAGAACCGCGCGGATGACCGTCGCCCGCCCATCAGATCAGGCCCCGCGGGTCACCGCCGGTCAGCGCCCGGTGGACGAGCCGTCCGGCGGCGGCGACCTGGATGTCGGGCGAGGCCATCCAGTCGGCGGCCAAGTGCCGGACCCGCGCGTCCCGGGCCGCGGCCGCCAGGGCGCCCGCCTCACGGTCGCGGAGCATCCGGATCAGCGCCAAGACCTCCCGCGCCGCGACGACAGGCTCGTCCGGGTGGACCCGGCCCGCGCGGCGCTCCAGGTCGTAGATGCGCTCGGCGGTCAGGTCGCCGGCGGCGGTCGCGGTGACGGTCGTGGGGGTGGCTGTGGGGGTGGCTGTGGGGGTGGCTGTGGGGGTCATGATGGTGATGCCTCCTGTTGGGGGGTGGCGGGCCGGGACATCGCTTGGTCGTGGGTCCCGGCCCGCGCTACTCGGTGGCTATCGGGCTATCGGGCGGGGGTGGTGAACTCGCCGTGCGTCGCGCACCGCCACACGTCCCGGCTGGGGCCCTTGCCCCCCGTCCGTCCGGCGTAGGTCACGTGCTGCGCGCTGCCGCACGTCGGGCAGCAGGGCGTGCCGCCGCTCACTTCTTGCCGCCCTTGCCGTCGCGCATCGGCTCGCCGCCGTGCGGCAGGCCCTTGCCGTACATCCCGCCGCCGGGGCCGTTGCCGCCGGAGGTCGCGGTGCCCCCGGAGCTGGTGCGGGTGGTGTCGTTGTTCACGGCGGTCTGCGCCATGATGTGCATGGTCATCTCCTGGTGTAGTCAGGTGTGTGATCAAGGGCTCCGGCTGTGCAGCCACACGGCCGGGGCCCGCCTGCGTCTGGGTGCCTCCCTTCTGGGCAGGTGCTCTGTCAGCTTGCGATGATCAGAGCGGTGATGCCGAGCCAGTACAGGTGCCACGCCTGGTCGAGGTGGGGCAGCGCGGCCTTGTCGGATTCGATCCATGCGCCCTTGCCCGCGCGGCGGGCGAGGGCGGCGAGGGTGGTCCGCCGGTCGGCCCAGTAGTGGGAGGCGGCGTTGACCATGAGCGCGATGGCCACTTGGGTGTGGGGCAGGTGGAGGCCGGTCACTCCCGCCAGCGCCACCAGGGCGAGGGTCAGGGTCATGGTCAGGGTCGCGACGTGCTGCGCGCAGGCGTGGCGGCCGGGCGCGCCCGGCGCGCCCTTGGTTTTGGCCTGGTGGTCCGTCTGGATCCAGTAGTCGCCCAGGTGATGGCCGATGATCAATGTCGGGAGAACGGCCGCGAAGGTAACCGTGTGCTCCAGGGTGGTCGGCGTCATCATCGGGCGTTCCCCTCCAGCACCTCGCGGATCAGAGCGACGTGGGCCGGGAACACGACGCCGTCGCGGTCGGCCAGGTCCGCGGTCAGCGTGGCGTAGTCGTCGGCGCGGATCCATGCGGCGTCGGCCGCGTCGTCGTCGCCGCTCACCCGCGGCAGCTCGGCGACCTCGCCGAGGTCGGTCACGCACGGGGTGGTGACCATCCACGCCTCGTCCGTCGCGCGCGGGTCGTCCACGACCCGGGGCGGGAGCACCGTCCAGACCGCGCCCGGGAGCCGCAGGCCGGTCTCCTCGGCCAGCTCGCGGATCGCCGCCTCCAGGGCCTGCTCCCCCGGGTCGATGTGCCCGCCCGGCAGCGCCCACCCGTGGCCGTCGCCACGCTCGACCAGCAGCAGCCGCCGGACCCCGTCCGGGCCGGTCGCCAGGACGGCCGCGTCCGCGGCCAGGCCCTCGCCCAAGTGCCACAGGCCACCGCGCCCCCTCGGGGTGCCGGTCGGCGCGAGCGGGTTCACCGGACGACCGTCGACCACGGCGAACGGAATCACGGCGGCGGCCTGGCGGGCGGCCCAGTCGATCCGTCGCGGGTCGTCCTCGCCGCCGCGCGTGCGGCGGGCCGAGGAGTGGCCGAGCGCCTGGCGGCTACCGGGCAGCGGTCCCCAGCCCCGGCCGACGCCCCGCTCGGCCGTGATGGCGCCTCCCGCCGTGTCGCCGTCGCCGCCGAGGCGGGCGGGCCGGGCGATGACGTCGCGGTGCATGTCCCGGTGCTGGAGCTGCACGGCCAGGCCCTCGCCGTCGAGCTGCGCGTGCAGCTCGTGGGCGATGGCGGGGGCGCGGTGGCGGCCCCCGACGCAGCCCAGGGCGATCGTGACCGGCAGGGGGAGCCGGGCGAGGGTCACGGTCAGGTCCGCGAGCCGGTCGATCAGCGCACCCACGCCCCGCGTGGTCAGCACGGCCCGGCGCACCCGCTCGTCCTCGGCGGTCAGGTGCCGCAGGGCCGGGTCCACATGGGGGTCCCTGTAGCGGTGGCGCAGGTCAACCACGATGTCGGCGGCCGGGGCGGGGCCGTGCCCGTAGCCGAACGAGATGATCGTGGCGCTGCTGATGTGGGTCATGATGGTGATGCCTCTCTG
>NZ_QURH01000066.1 GCF_003428695.1 Actinomadura logoneensis | reverse complement strand
GACGGACGCGAGCGCGGCCACGGCGGCGGTGAGGCCCGCGCCGAGGAGCAGGGCCGCTCCGCGCCTGCGGCGCACGCCGAGCAGCCCGAACGCGGGGAGGCCGAGCAGCACGCCGGTGCCCGCCACGACCAGCAGTCCGGTGCCGGCGAGCAGCGGGACGTCGGCGGTGAAGGCCGCGACGCCGACGAGGCCGGCGGCGCCCGCGAGCGGGGCGGCCACCGCGGCGGTGAGCAGGAGCAGCGCGCCGGACGACCGGCGCAGGGCGGTACGTGACATGCGGACCACGCTAGGAGCGCGCCACGCCCCTTCTCGTCCGCCTTCCGGCCCGTTTCCGCTGGTCGCGTCCCCGCCGGACGGGTGGGGCGCCACCCCGCCGTCCGGCGGGGAAGACCGTCGCGCCCGACCAACGAGTTCGGATGGACGTGCGCGGATGCGCGCGGACGCGTGCGGACGCGCTGTGAGGGTCAGCGGATGCCGGGACGGACGAGGCCGCTCTCGTAGGCGAAGATCGTCGCCTGGACGCGGTCGCGGACACCGAGCTTCCCGAGGACGGCCGCGACGTGGTCCTTCACCGTCGCCGGGCCGATCCCGAGCGCCGCGGCGGCCTCCACGTTGGTCAGGCCGCGCGCCACCAGGCGGAGCACCTCCGTCTCGCGGGGGGTGAGCGACGCGAGACGTTCGGCCTCGGCCGGGCCGGGGCCGCCCGCGAAGCGGCCGATCAGCCGCCCGGTCACGGCCGGGTCGAGCAGCGCGTCGCCCCGCGCGACGAGCCGGACCGCGTCGATCAGCCGCTCCGGGTCGGCGTCCTTCAACAGGAAGCCCGCCGCGCCCGCGCGCAGGGCGGCGAACACGTACTCGTCGAGGTCGAACGTCGTCAGGACGACCACGCGCGTCCCCGGGACCTCGGCCGTGATCCGCGTCGTCGCGGCCAGGCCCCCGGCGCCGGGCATCCGGACGTCCATCAGCGCGACGTCGGGCCGGAGCGAGGCGGCGAGCGCCACGGCCGTCTCGCTGTCGCCCGCCTGGCCGACGACCGTCATGTCGGGCTCGGCGGCGACCATGGCGGCGATCCCGGCGCGCACCACGGCCTGGTCGTCGGCGACGACCACCCGGATCGTCTCGGTCAAGGGCGGGACACCTCCGGCAGCCATCCCCGCGCCGCGCGGTCGTCGGCGATCACGAGCGTACCGCCGCAGGCGTCCGCCAGCGCGCGCAGCCGCCGCTCGGCGTCCGGGCCGCCGGGCGCCCGTCCGCGGACGGCGACGCCCCCGTCCGAGAACGCCACGGTGACGGTCTCCCCGCCGGTGAGCAGTTCCCCCGCCAGGCGGTGGGCCGCGACCTCGAGGGCTGGCGGCAGCGCCGGTGAGCAGTTCCCCCGCCAGGCGGTGGGCCGCGACCTCGAGGGCTGGCGGCAGCGGCCTGCGCGCGCCGGTGAACCGGACGGACGCGCCGCGCCGGGCCGCCAGGGCGGCGAGGCCGTCGACGGTGGGCGGCGGGTCGCCGCCGTCGTCCTGTTCCCGCAGGTCGGCGAGCAACTGCCGGAGCGCCGCCAGTCCCGCCCGCGCTTCGGTGAGGACGGTGTCGAGGCGTCCGGCGTCGGCGGCGTCGGCCGCATTCCGCGTGTGCCGTCGCGCGGTGCGGCGCAGGCCGTCGGCGACCCTCCGGCGTTCCGCCGCGGCGGCGGCGGTGATCCGTCGTTCGAGTTCGTCGCGGTCCCGGGCGTCGGCGGCGTCCCGGCATCTCCGGCGCGCGGCGGTGTGCGCGCCGAGGGCCCGGACCGCCAGGCACGGGACGGCGAGCGCCGCGGCGAGGACG
>NZ_QURH01000060.1 GCF_003428695.1 Actinomadura logoneensis | reverse complement strand
CGCGGCCGGTGCGGCCGGCGCGGCGGGGGCGTGCCCGCGGCGGCCAAGCGGCGGGACGCGGCGCGGAGGCGGTCGCGGACCTCGTGGTCCGCGACGCGCTCCGCGAGTTCCAGCAGCTCGGCGTGGACCGCCCGCACCTCCTCCCAGCCCGGGTGGGAGGGCAGGACGGCGGTGCGCGCGGTTCCGGCGTCCTGCTCGTCCATGCACGTCAGCATGCCCGGAACGGCGGCGAACGCCAACCGGAGGGTCAGGCGAGGCCCAGGATGTCCACCGCCTCCGCCCGCATCTGGACCTTGCGGACCTTGCCCGTCACCGTCATCGGGAAGTCGTCCACCACGTGCACGTACCGGGGGATCTTGTAGTGGGCGAGGCGGCCCGTGCAGTACTCGCGCAGGGACTCGGGGGTGAGGGCGGACGCGCCGGGGCGGAGCCGGACCCAGGCCATCAGCTCCTCGCCGTACTTCTCGTCCGGGACGCCGATGACCTGCGCCTCCACGATGTCGGGGTGGGTGAACAGGAACTCCTCCACCTCGCGCGGGTAGATGTTCTCGCCGCCCCGGATGACCATGTCCTTGATCCGGCCGGTGATCGTGACGTAGCCGTCGTCGTCCATCGCGGCGAGGTCGCCGGTGTGCATCCAGCGGGCGGCGTCGATCACCTGGGCGGTCTGCTCGGGCTGGTCCCAGTAGCCGAGCATCACCGAGTAGCCGCGGGTGCACAGCTCGCCGTGGACGCCGCGCGGCACCGGCGCGCCGGTCTCCGGGTCGACGACCTTGACCTCCAGGTGCGGGTGGACGGTCCCGACCGTCCCGACGCGGCGCTCCAGGGAGTCGCCCGCGCGGGTCTGCGTGGACACCGGGGACGTCTCGGTCATGCCGTAGCAGATCGTCACCTCGGTCATGCCCATCCGGTCGATGACCTGCTTCATCACCTCCACCGGGCAGGGCGAGCCCGCCATGATCCCGGTGCGCAGCGAGGACAGGTCGTGCGAGGCGAACGACGGGTCGTTGAGCTCGGCGATGAACATCGTCGGGACACCGTAGAGGGACGTGCAGCGTTCGGCGGAGACGGCCGCGAGGGTCTTCGCCGGGTCGAAGCCGGGCGCGGGGATGACGACGCACGCGCCGTGCGAGGTCGCCGCCAGGTTGCACATCACCATGCCGAAGCAGTGGTAGAAGGGCACCGGGACGCAGATCCGGTCCTCCTCGTCGTAGCCGCAGATCTCGCCGACGAAGAAGCCGTTGTTGAGGATGTTGTGGTGCGAGAGCGTCGCGCCCTTGGGGAAGCCGGTCGTCCCGCTCGTGTACTGGATGTTGATCGGGTCGTCGGCGGACAGGGCCGCGTCCGGGAGGACGCCGTCGCGCCCGGCCTCCAGCAGGTCGGTCCAGGACTCGCGGCCGAGGAGCAGGACGTCCCGCAGGTCCGGGCAGTTCGGCCGGGCCTGCTCGATCATCGCGGCGTAGTCGGACGTCTTGAACGACGGCGCGGCGACCAGCGTCCGGATGCCGGCCTGCTTCAGCACGAACTCCAGCTCGTGCGTCCGGTAGGCGGGGTTGATGTTCACCAGGATCGCGCCGAGCTTGGCGGTCGCGTACTGGACGAACACCCACTCGGCGACGTTCGGGGCCCAGATCCCGACCCGGTCGCCCTTGCGGACGCCGAGCGCGGCCAGGCCGCGCGCGACGACGTCCACCTCGTCGTTGAGCTGCGCGTACGTCCAGCGGCGGCCGGTCTCGCACTCGACCAGCGCCTCCCGGTCGGGGAAGGACGCGACGGTCCGTTCGAGGTTCGCGCCGATGGTGTCGCCGAGCAGCGGCAGGGCGGACGTGCCCGACGCGTACGAGAGTGCCTTGGCCGAAGGGGAGGCGGGGGAGGGGGAGGCGGTCAGGGGTGATGCGGTCATCGGAGGTCGTCCTCGCGGTACTCGCCCGCCGGGCGGGCGTCGGGGCGGGTGTGCTTGGCGGTCTCGGCGCCGCGCAGCTCCACCCGGCGGATCTTGCCGGAGATGGTCTTGGGCAGCTCCGCGGTGAACTCCAGCAGCCGCACCCGCTTGTACGGGGACAGCCGCGCCGCGCAGTGCTCGAAGATCGACTTGGCGGTGGCGTCGGACGGCTCGACCCCGGCCGCGAGCGTCACGTACGCCTTGGGGACGGCCAGCCGCACCGGGTCCGGGGAGGGCACGACCGCCGCCTCCGCGACCGCCTCGTGCTCGATCAGCACGCTCTCCAGCTCGAACGGGGAGATCTTGTAGTCCGACGCCTTGAACACGTCGTCGGCGCGGCCCACGTAGGTGATGTAGCCGTCCTCGTCGCGGGCCCCGATGTCGCCGGTGTGGTAGACGCCGCCCGCCATCGCCTCGGCGGTGCGCTCCTCGTCGCCGTGGTAGCCGGTGGTCAGGCCGAGCGGGCGTTCGGCGAGGTCGAGGCAGATCTCGCCCTCGTCGCCGCGCTCCCCGGTGACCGGGTCGACCAGCACCACCTCGTAGCCGGGCACCGGCCGCCCCATCGAGCCGGGCTTCACCGGCTGGCCGGGCGTGTTCGCGATCTGCACGGTCGTCTCGGTCTGCCCGAAGCCGTCCCGGATCGTGATGCCCCACGCGTCCCGGACCCGCTCGATGACCTCCGGGTTCAGCGGCTCCCCGGCGGCGACGACCTCGCGCGGCGGGTTCCGCAGCGCACCGAGGTCGGCCTGGATCAGCATCCGCCACACGGTCGGCGGCGCGCAGAACGACGTGACGCCGCACCGGTCGATCGCGTCCAGCAGCCTTCCGGCGTCGAAGCGGGTGTAGTTGAAGACGAAGACGGTCGCCTCGGCGTTCCACGGCGCGAAGACGTTGCTCCACGCGTGCTTGGCCCACCCGGGCGAGGAGATGTTCAGGTGGACGTCGCCGGGCCGCAGGCCGATCCAGTACATCGTGGACAGGTGGCCCACCGGGTAGGACGCGTGCGTGTGCTCGACGAGCTTCGGCTTCGCGGTCGTCCCGGACGTGAAGTACAGCAGCAGCGTGTCGTCGGCGCGGGTCGTCCCGTACGGGGTGAAGTGCGGGTCGGCGTCGTAGGCGTCGGCGTAGCGCAGCCAGCCGTCCACGGGCTCGCCGACCGCGATCCGCGTGAAGTCGCCGGGGACGCCGTCGAACTTGGCGGCGCTCGCGGACGAGACGACCACGTGCCCCGCCCGGCCGCGCTCGACGCGGTCGCGCAGGTCGTCGGTGCCGAGCAGCGGCGTGCAGGGGATCATCACCGCGCCGAGCTTCATCGTCGCGAGGACGGTCTCCCACAGCTCGACCTGGTTGCCGAGCATCACGACCACCCGGTCGCCGCGCCGGACGCCCGCGCCGCGCAGCCAGTTCGCGACGCGCGCGGACCGCTCGGCCATCTCGGCGAAGGTGTACTTCGCCTCCGAGCCGTCCTCCTCGACGATCCACAGCGCGGTGCGGTCGTTGTCGTCGGCGATGTGGTCGAACCAGTCCAGCGCCCAGTTGAACCCGGTCAGCACCGGCCAGCGGAACCCCTCCCGCGCCGCCTCGTAGTCCTCACGGTGGGCCAGCAGAAAATCACGCGCCGCCCGGAACTCGACCGCCTGCATCGAACCTCCTCGTCTCACCAGGATCGTTCCCAGTCCCTGTGACCGGCGCCACCCCCGAACGGGGGTAGTCACGGCCCGGACGGATTCTCAGCGGGTGAGGAAGGCCGAGGTGAGGACGGCGGCCATGTGCTCGCCGACCCGCTCGACCGGCCAGCCGCGCTCGACGAGCAGGGTCTCGCCGACGCCGTTGGAGATCAGGGCGAGCAGCATGTCGGTGGCGGTCTCGACCGTCCAGTGGGGGGCGAGCGCGCCCTCGTCGGAGAGCCGCCGGACCAGCGCCCGGTTGCTCTCGCGCCGCCAGTACAGGACGGTCTCCCAGTGCCGGGCCGCGTCGGGATCGGTGTGCGCGACGCGCTCGACCGCGCGGGAGACCGCGAGGGTCCGGGCCGTGAACTCGGCGTGCCGGTGGGCGAAGACCGTGAGAGCCGTCCGGGCGTCCGGGGCCTCGGCGACGGGGGCGAACCGTCCTTCGAGGTCCTCCTCCTCGTTGACGTGGTCGAACAGCGCCGTGATGAGGTCCGCCCGGGACGCGAAGTGCAGGTAGACCGCGCGCCGCGACACCCCGGCGCGCTCGGCGACGGCCGCCATCGTGGCGGCCGGGACGCCCTCGGTCTCCACGATCTCGCGGACCGCCCGCAGCAGCGCGGCCCGCGACCGCCGCCCGCGCGCGTTCCGCGGAGCCTCGCG
>NZ_QURH01000063.1 GCF_003428695.1 Actinomadura logoneensis | reverse complement strand
CACCGGCCGTCGAACGCCAGCACCGCGGTGACCGGGCGGCCCGCCGGGCCGCAGACCTTCAGCTCGATCCGGCGGAACCCGGCCGCGACCGCGGCCTCGGCGGTACCGTCGCCGCCGCCGGAGACCGGCAGCTCGACCACCGGCACGTCCGGGCGGGCCAGGTGCAGCCCGGCGGCGAGCCGCCGGGCCACCTCGACGGCGTCGAGCCCCCCCCGGAACCGGTCGGGCGCGAGCAGCACGTGGCCGCGCGGGGGAGGCTCGCCGGGGGGCTCGGGCAGGGACACGGGCAGCCACGCCTTTCACGCCGGGGGTCAGCGCTTCGGTAGGTTCCCTACCCCCTGCTCACGTCAGGACGCCACTATTTGACACCCAGCAGCTCCTCGATCGGGTGCAGACCGAAGTAGAGGAGGAAGACCAGCGCGATGACCCAGATCAGCCAGTGCGTCTCGCGGATCCTGCCGCGGGCCAGCTTGATCAGGGTGTAGGCGACCACGCCCGCGCCGATGCCGTTGGTGATGGAGTAGGTGAACGGCATGAACACGATGGTGAGGAACGCCGGGATCGCGATGTCCAGGTCCTCCCAGGTGACCTTTGCGACCTGCGTCATCATCAGCGCGCCGACCAGCACCAGGGCGGGCGCGGCGGCCTGCGCGGGGACGACCGCGGCGAGCGGCGTGAGGAACAGCGTGACCGCGAACAGCGCGCCGGTGGCGATGTTGGCCAGGCCGGTGCGGGCGCCCTCGCCGATGCCCGCCGCCGACTCCACGAACACGGTGTTGGCGGACGAGCTGGTCAGGCCGCCGAGCGCGGCGGACAGGCCGTCCATGGTGAGGATCCGGCCGAGGCCGGGGACCTCGCCCCTCTCGTTGACCAGGCCCGCCTCGTCCGACAGGCCGAGGATGGTGCCCATCGCGTCGAAGAACCCGGACAGCACCAGGGTGAACAGCACGACCAGCGCGGTGATGAACCCGGCGCGGCCGAAGCCGCCGAACACGTCCACGTTGAACAGCAGTCCGAAGTCCGGGGAGGCGACCAGCTTCTCCGGGACGTCCGGGACGACCACGCCCCAGCCCTCGGCGGGCACGTTGGCGTTGGCCTGGACGATCACGGCGAGGACGGTGGCGGCGACGATGCCGATGAGGATCGCGCCGGGCACCCGCCGCACGTAAAGGACGATCATGAGGACGAGCGCGACCGCGAACACCAGCGCGGGCCAGCCCATGAGCTTGCCGCCGGTGCCGAGCGCCAGCGGCGGGCTCATCGCGCTGGAGCTGATGAACTTGGCGTCGTAGAGGCCGACCAGGGCGATGAACGCGCCGATGCCGACCGCGATGGAGTGCTTGAGCGCGAGCGGGATCGCGTTCATGATCCGCTCCCGGACGCCGGTGAGCGCGAGCAGCACGATCACGATGCCCTCGATCACCACCAGGCCCATCGCCTGCGGCCAGGTCATCACCGGGGCGGCCTGGAACGCCACCACCGCGTTGATGCCGAGCCCGGAGGCCACCGCCATCGGGGCGTTCCCGACCAGGCCCATGATGATCGTCGCGATCGTCGCCGACAGCGCGGTCATGGTGGTGAGCTGCGGGATCGACAGCTGCGCGCCCGTGACGTCCTTCGCCCCGCCCAGGATGATCGGGTTGAGCAGGATGATGTAGGCCATCGCGAAGAACGTGGTGACGCCGCCGCGCAGCTCGCGGGCGACCGTCGAGCCGCGTCCGGTCAGGTCGAAACGGCGGTCCAGGAAGCCGCGCGGGCCGGGCGGCGGGGTGTCGTGGAGGGTGGCGTGGGACATCAGGCGTGCTCCGGTGCGGGGATCGGGGCTGGACGGATTTCGGTGCGCACAGAACAGCGCCTGTGGCCTGCACAGATTAGCCATACCGGTGTTACGTGCAGGTTACCGGACCGTCCCCTTGACAGCCCGGTTCCGCGCCGGATTCCTCCTGGTCAGGACGGTGGTGAGGGCCGGTGGCCCGGGGGGGGGGGGGGGGGGGGGGGGGGGGGGGGGGGGGGGGGGGGGGGGGGGGGGGGGGGGGGGGGGGGGGGGGGGGGGGGGGGGGCCGTCGCTCTGCCATGGTGGCCGGTGCGGTGGTGGTGAGCGCGGTGCGAGCCGGTCATGCCCCGCGGTAGGTCGAGTAGCCGAACGGGCCCAGCGCCAGCGGGATGTGGTGCGGCTGGCCCGCCTCCGTCACGAGGAAGATCACGGTGATCTCCGGGTAGTACGACCGGACGTCCCGGGCCGCGTAGTACCGGCCCGACCCGAACCGCATCCGGTACGTGCCCGGCGCCAGCCCGCCGGTGAGCCGCGCGGCGGGCGCCGCCGGGCCGGGGCCATCGCCGGGGCCCTC
>NZ_QURH01000061.1 GCF_003428695.1 Actinomadura logoneensis | reverse complement strand
GCGGCGCTCGCCCCCGGCATCGGCGCCCTCGTCGCCGCCCGCGCCGTCCAGGGCGTCGGCGGCGCGATCGTCGCCCCGCTCACCCTCACCCTGCTCGCCCACGCCGTCCCGCCCGCCCGCCGCGCCGTCGCGCTGGCCGCCTGGAGCGTGATGAGCGGCCTCGGCGTCGCCCTGGGCCCGGTCGTGGGCGGCGCCGTCACCGAGTACGCCGCCTGGGAGTGGATCTTCTGGATCAACGTCCCCGCCGGTCTGCTCGTGCTCGCCCTCGCGCCGCGCTTCCTCACCGAGAGCCGCGGTCCCGCCCAGCGCCTCGACCCCGTCGGCGCCGTCCTGGTCACCCTCGGGCTGCTCGGCGTCGTCCTCGGCCTGGTCCGCGGCAACGAGCACGGCTGGACGAGCCCCCAGGTCCTCGGCTCCGGCCTCGCGGGACTCGCCCTGCTGGTCGCGTTCGTCGTCCACCAGGCCCGCACCCGGCACCCGATGCTCCCGCTGACCCTGTTCCGCTCCCGCGGGTTCACCCTGGTGAATCTGGTCAGCCTCGCGATGAGCTTCGGGATGTTCGGCGTGACCTTCCTGCTGATCCAGTTCCTCCAGATGATCGGCCACATGTCCCCGCTGGAGGCCGGCGTCCGCACCCTTCCCTGGACGGCCATGCCCCTGCTGGTGGCCCCGCTCACCGCCCCGCTGACGTCCCGCCTGGGCACCCGTCCGGTGGTCACCCTGGCCCTGCTCTTCCAGGCGTCGGGCCTCGCCTGGCTGGCCGTCCGCCTGAGCCCGGACCTCGCCTACGCCGACCTCGTCCCGGCCTTCGTCCTGGCGGGCATCGGCATGGGCCTCTTCTTCCCGCCGACCACCCGCCTCGTCCTGGCGTTCGCCCCGTCCACCCAGACCGGCGTGGCGTCCGGCGTCCTCAACATCAGCCGCCAACTCGGCACCGTCCTCGGCGTCGCGGCCCTCGGAGCCGTCTTCTCCGCCACCGGCGACATGACGACCCCGCACCACTTCGCCACCGGCGTCACCACCGTCCTCTGGACCGCCGCCGCCGTCCTCACCGCAGCGGCGATCTCCACCCTCGCCATCCCCCGCGCACCCCACCCCACCACGACCCAGACCCCCCACCCCACCGCGGCCCCAAAGGTTCCCACCCCAACCCCCTGAACCCCACACCCGGGCGCGCCGACCCACCCCGGCGCGCCAACACTTCCCCGCTCCACCCAAAGGTTCCCACCCCAACCCCCTGAACCCCACACCCGGGCGCGCCGACCCACCCCGGCGCGCCAACACTTCCCCGCTCCACCCGCGGCTGCCCCACTCGGAGACCCCCGGCGCGGGGAGCCTCATCCTCCGCGCGCCGGGATTCTTCACCCCATGGCCCCTGTTGCCTCCACTCGAAGCCTCAGGCGCGCAGCGGACCCCACGCCGCGCGCGCTGTCTTCTCTTGGCTCTAGCCCCCGGCGCGCAGGGCCCCACCCTGGGCGCGCCGCGCTGGCCCACCCCTGGCGCGCAGGCCCGTCCTCGGTGCGCAGAGCCTCACGGGGCCTCCGATGCGCGCCGCCTCATGCCAGGGCGCCGGGTCCTCCCAGCTCCGGCCTCCCGCGCGCGGAGCCTCACGCCGGGCGCGCCGGGTCCTCCCAGCTCCGGCCTCCCGCGCGCGGAGCCTCAC
>NZ_QURH01000058.1 GCF_003428695.1 Actinomadura logoneensis | reverse complement strand
CGGAAGCGACACGCTTCCGGCCCCGGGGCTTTTTGCTGCCCGAAGACGCCCCGGCCGAGGCTGCCGAGATCGGCCGAGGCGGGAGCGAATGGGCGAGGCCGGCCGAGGCGGGAGCGAGCCGGGAGCGAAGGGGCGAGGTGAGGGCCGGTTGCGCCTTCGTCCCTTCCTGGGCGGCGACATGTCCCTCCCCGGGTGGCCAGGGAGAACAGGCTCCCAGGGCGGCGTTCGTGGGTCTGTGGAGGCGCTGAGCGCCTCAGGGACGGCCTCGCGGGCCCGTCCGGTGCGGCCAGGGGCTAGAGAGGCGTGTCACGGGCCGTGGACGAGCAAGTGTGGTCGCCCGCGCTCTTGCGGAGGAGCGAGCGGTCGCCCGCAGGACCTGTGGGATGAGCGAGTGGGTGCCCGCGCTTCTGCGGACGCGTGACCGGCCCGCGGGGCTGGGGGGGTGCCAGCAGGGACGGCCCGCGCCCCCGCCTGCGGTGCCGGAAGGATTTCCGGCATATGGCATGACAGCCGTTCCTTCCCGTCACGAAAGCGGAATGCGTCTTGTGGGCCCATCCCGGACAGGTGGAGCGAATTCCGAGTGCGGCACGGCCGTTCGCGGGAAGAGACGACGCGAAAACGTGTCGGTGGGGTTGGTGGCGAGTGGTGATGATTTGCCCCCGGGGCGTGTGTCATTGGCAGGTCAAGAAATGGCGAGCAACCCGCTAATCGTTCGGGCAGAGGTGGAACTCGGCGAGATCAACGTGTTGAGTGTCCGTGAGTGCCCGGCCTGCAAGAAGGGCACTCGGTCGAAATTCCACTGTGCACAGAAGGGGCTTCGGTATGAAGCGACTGGTGGCGACAGGGTTCATGGCCCTGACGGCGGGTGGCGTGATGATGAGCGCCTCCCCGGCTATGGCCTGGGAGGAGCCGGTCCCGTCGAACATCCACTCCTCGCACTCGTCGAACGCTCAGGGCATCGGCGTCGAGACCTGCCGCTCCGTTGAGGTCGGCGCCGTCATCGGCGTGATCCTCCACAACGTCCTGGCCCAGGACGACGAGCACGGCAACTGCGACAACGGCTCGACGGCGACCTACGCCCACGTCGAGCGCGGCCACGGCCACGGCTACTACGGCCACGGTCCGGTCTGGGACGGGTACCGTCACTGATCTAGGGCCTTTACCGGGCCGGGGGCGAGTTCGGCTCGCCCCTGGCCCGTTCCCTTTGTCCGGGTTGTTTTCCGCACCGGTCGAAGCCGTTCCGCCGTCCCCCTGGCATTCGCCGGAAGTGGTGACGGCGTTCGTGTCGTCGTGGCAGCGCGGATGAGTCGCCGGAAGTGGTGACGGCGTTCGTGTCGTCGTGGCAGCGCGGATGAGGCGCGCCGGCGGTTCGTGAACCCGAACAAAAGTGGACGCCCCGGAGTATCGAGCTTCCCGCCGTGCCCGGAAAGTCTTGTTCGCTGATGTATCCGCGATGCCGCCGCGAATTTACCGGAAAAGGCACCCGCTTTCGACGCGCGGACCACCCGGACAACCCCGTCGTCCGGGTGCGTGCCGCCACGCGCGGACGGCTCACCGGGCCTGGCCTCTCCGTTCCTGGGAAGGACGTCGATTGGGAGCTCAAGGGCTTGCGGCGCTCGGCACGGCCGAGGGGACCACGACCCGCCCGTCGGCCGCCCGGGACCGCGCACCCCGGAGGCCGGACCGGCGTCCCGCCCACCGGCGCGGCGCCCGCCACCGC
>NZ_QURH01000004.1 GCF_003428695.1 Actinomadura logoneensis | reverse complement strand
CGCCCCGGGCCCGTCCGGTTCCTGCACCCTCCGCGGCCCGCCCGGGCCGCGGTTCCCTCCCCCCGGCCCGGCGCTCGCCGGGCCGGAGGTCCGCCTCACCACGCGGTCCGCCACCGCCCTCACGGCCTCGTGCGCCGCTTCGGGCGACCAGGTCCCGCGTCACCGCTCCCAGACCGCCCACGGGCGGACGCCGCGCGAGTACGACTCGTCCAGCGCGAGGCGTTCCTTGACGGTGTCGGTGGGACGCCAGTAGCCCCGGTAGGGGTAGGTGAGCAGGCCGCCGGTCTTGGCGAGCGCCGCGCACGCGTCCGCGACCAGGTCGCCGCCCGGCGGGATGTGGTCGAAGACGTCCTGGCGCAGGACGAAGTAGCCGCCGTTGATCCACACCGGCATCTCGGTGACCGGGGTGATGCCGGACGCGCGGCCGTCCGAGCCGAGCTCGATGCAGTGGAAGGTGTCGGTCGGCGGCACCACCATCATCGACGCGCTCGCGTCCGTCCCGGCGAACCGGTCGATCATGTCCGGCAGCGGCGCGTCGGTGAGCACGTCGGCGTAGTTGGCGAGGAACATCTCGTCGCCGTCGAGGTAGGGCCGGACGCGCCGGAGCCGTTCGCCGATCGGCGAGTCCACGCCGGTGTCCACGAACGTGATCCGCCAGTCGGAGATGTCGTGGGACAGCAGCTCGACCCGTCCGCCGTGCAGCCGGAAGTCGTTGGAGTGCGTCTCGGAGTAGTGGACGAAGAAGTCCTTGATGTGGTGCGGCGCGTGCCCGAGGCACAGGATGAACTCGGTGTGCCCGAAGTGCGCGTAGTACCGCATCACGTGCCACAGCAGCGGGCGGGGCCCGACGAGCTGCATCGGCTTGGGGACGTCGCCGACCGTACCGGTGCGCATCCGCATCCCGAGGCCGCCGCAGAACAGGACGACCTTCACCGGCCGACCTCCACGACGTCCAGCTCCGGGATCGGGAAGACGAGCCGTCCGCCCCATCCGTGCACGTAGGCGAGCTGCTCGGACAGCTCGTCCCGCAGGTTCCACGGGAGCACGAGCACGTAGTCCGGACGGTCCTCCGCGATCTGTTCGGGCGGAAGGATCGGGATACGCGTACCCGGTGTGTAGCGGCCGTGCTTGTAGGGATTCCGGTCGACCGTGTAGGCGAGAAGGTCAGAACGGATGCCGCAGTGGTTCAGCAGCGTGTTGCCCTTGCCCGGGGCGCCGTATCCCACGACCGTCTTGCCTTCCTCGGCCGCGCGTATGAGGAACTTCAGCAGGTCACGGCGGACCTTGGCGACGCGCTGCGCGAACGCCGTGTACCCGTCGTCGCTGTGCAGTCCCTGTTCACGTTCGCGATCCAGGAGCTCCTGCACCCGCGCACTGGGCCCGCGCAACTCCGCACTGGGCCCGCGCAACTCCGCACTGGGCCCGCGCAACTCCGCACTGGGCCCGCGCAACTCCGCGCTGGGCTCATGGCCACCCGCGCTAGGCGCGCCCGTGGGCGCGCCGGATTCGGGTGCCGCAGCGTCGGCAGCGCCCTCCGGACGGGCCCAGAGACGGATCGAGCCGCCGTGCGTGGGCAGCAGCTCGACGTCCACCAGGACCAGGCCGCCGCTCGCGAGCGCGCGCTGTGCGGACGCGACCGTGTAGTACTGGAAGTGCTCGTGGTAGATCGTGTCGTACTGGCCGAACTCCATGAGCGTCGCGAGGTACTGGACCTCGATCGACACCCACCCGTCGTCCGCGACCAGCGCGCGCAGGCCCTTGGTGAAGCCGACGACGTCCGGAATATGGGCATAAACGTTGTTCGCCACGACGAGATCGGCGGGGCCGTGCTCGTCCCTGACCCGTTGCCCGGTCTCCTCCGTCAGGAACTCCGTCAGCGTGGGGACGCCCTTCTCCCGCGCCGCATCCCCGACATTCGCGGACGGCTCGATTCCCAGGCAACGGACGCCCTTTTCCACGACATGCCGCAGCAGGTATCCGTCGTTGCTCGCGACCTCCACCACGAAGCCGGGCGCGACGCGCTCGACGGCCGCGTCCACGAACGCCTTCGCGTGCCGCACCCACGAGTCGGAGTAGGACGAGAAGTACGCGTACTCGGTGAACGTCTCCTCCGGCGTGATCAGCGGCGGGAGCTGCGCCAGCCGGCACTCCCGGCAGACCCGCAGGTGCAGCGGGTACGTCAGCTCCGGCGCGTCCAGCCGGTCGGCGGTGAGGAACAGCTCGCACGGCGGGGTGGCCCCGAGGTCCACGACGCTCGCCAGGTCCTTCGCGCCGCAGAGGCGGCACCCGGCCACACCGCTGCTCGGATCGTTCACATGCCACCCCCGTGCGCCCGGTCCCCGCTCGGCCCCGGCGCCTCGTCCCCGACGAACGACCCCAGCATGACCAGCGATCTTTCGTTCGCCACGGGTATGACCACAAGCGGCCACAGATAGTGACCGACACCGGAATAAGACGACCTACGGGTTGATCGAATGCCTCTCCGGAAATGGCCCGGAACGGCATATCCGCGCCGTCCCGCCCGCACGGATCCGCCGTCCGCGAGCGGCTCGCGAAACACCTCGCGCAAAAAACCGAGGAGGCCCGGCCCCGAAGGACCGGACCTCCTCGCGCGCCCGATGCGGAGTGCCCCGTCGGACCGGTTTCGCTCGTCCCGTCGAACCGGCCCCACACCTCCCCATCGAGCGGGCCTCACCCCCGCCGAAGCGGGGTCCGGCTCGTCCACCGGAGTCCGGGGCATCTCGTCCCTGGAAGGACGCCTCCCCTTGGACGGAGCCGCTCGCCCCCCCCGTGAAGCGAGGGGCGAGCGGTCCGTCGGAGCGGGTCGGGTCAGGCGTTCTCGGTGAGGGGGCGGAACCGCCGGAGGCGGAGGCTGTTGCTCACCACGAAGACCGACGAGAAGGCCATCGCGCCACCCGCGATCATCGGGTTGAGCAGGCCGGTCGCCGCCAGCGGCAGCGCCGCCACGTTGTAGGCGAAGGCCCAGAACAGGTTGCCCTTGATGGTGCCGAGCGTCTTGCGGGAGAGCCGGATCGCGTCGGCCGCCGACCGCAGGTCGCCGCGGACCAGGGTCAGGTCGGACGCCTCGATCGCCGCGTCCGTGCCGGTGCCCATCGCCAGGCCCAGGTCGGCCTGGGCGAGCGCCGCGGCGTCGTTGACGCCGTCGCCGACCATCGCGACCGTCCGGCCCTCGGCCTGCAGCCGCTTGACCACGTCCACCTTGTCGGTGGGCATGACCTCGGCGATCACCTCGTCGATGCCGACCTGGTCGGCGACCGTCCGGGCCACCGCCTCGTTGTCGCCGGTGAGCAGCACCGGCCGCAGGCCCAGCGCCCGCAGCTGCGTGATCGCCTCCGCGGAGGTCGGCTTGATCTGGTCCGCGACGGTGAGGACCGCGCGGGCCTTCCCGTCCCAGCCGACCGCCACGGCGGTCTCGCCGCGGGCGGCGGCCTCGGCCATCGCCCGCTCGAGCTCGGGGGTCAGGTGCTGCTCCCACTCGGCGAGCAGCTTCGGCCGGCCGACGAGCACGCCGTGCCCGTCCACCACGCCCTGGACGCCCAGGCCCTCGATGTTGCCGAAGTCGTCCACCTTGGGCAGTTCGCCCACGCGCTCGGTCGCGCCCTTGGCGATCGCCTGGGCGATCGGGTGCTCCGACGCGTCCTCCAGCGCTCCGGCCAGCCGCAGCACCTGCTCCTCGCCGGTCTCGGCGGCCGGGTCGACGACGACCTTGACGAGCGCCATCTTCCCGCTGGTCACGGTGCCGGTCTTGTCCAGGACGACGGTGTCCACCCGGCGGGTCGACTCGAGCACCTCGGGGCCCTTGATCAGGATGCCCATCTGGGCGCCGCGGCCCGTCCCGACCAGCAGCGCGGTCGGCGTGGCCAGGCCCAGGGCGCACGGGCAGGCGATGATCAGGACGGCCACGGCCGCGGTGAACGCGGCGGCGGCGCCGTCGCCGGTGCCGAGCCAGAAGCCGAGCGTCGCGATGGCGAGCGCGATGACGATCGGCACGAACACCCCGGAGATCCGGTCCGCGAGGCGCTGCACCTTGGCCTTGCCGGTCTGCGCGTCCTCGACCAGCTTCGCCATCTGCGCGAGCTGGGTGTCGGAGCCGACCCGGGAGGCGCGGACGAGCAGCCGCCCGCCGGCGTTGACCGTCGCGCCGACCACCGAGTCGCCGGGCGCGACCTCCACGGGCACCGACTCGCCGGTGAGCAGCGAGGCGTCCACGGCGGAGGTGCCCTCCTCCACGACGCCGTCGGTGGCGATCTTCTCGCCCGGCCGGACGACGAACACGTCGCCCACGTTGAGCTGCTCGATCGGGATGCGCTGCTCGGTGCCGCCGCGCATCACCGCGACCTCCTTGGCCCCCAGTTCGAGCAGGGTCCGCAGGGCCGCGCCGGCGCGCCGCTTGGAGCGCGCCTCGAAGTACCGTCCGGCCAGGATGAAGGCGATGACCCCGGCCGCCGCCTCCAGGTAGATGTTGGACGAGCCGTCCGAGCGCGTCATCGAGAACTCGAAGCCGTGCTTCATGCCCGGCGTGCCCGCGTTGCCGAGGAACAGCGCCCACAGCGACCAGCCGAACGCGGCGAGCGTGCCCAGGCTGACCAGCGTGTCCATCGTCGCGGCGCCGTGCCGCAGGTTCGTCCAGGCGGCGCGGTGGAACGGCCAGCCGGCGTAGACCACGACGGGCGCGGCCAGCATCAGCGACATCCACTGCCAGTTCTTGAACTGCAGGGCCGGGACCATCGCGAGCGCGATCACCGGGACGGACAGCACCAGCGCCGTGACCAGCCGCTGCCGCAGCGGCTTCAGCTCGTCCGCGGGCTCGGCCGGCTCGCCGGACTCGGCGCTCTTCGGCGGCTTGGGGAGCTCGGCGGTGTAGCCGGTCTTCACGACGGTGGCGATCAGGTCATCGGGGGTCACCCCCTCGGGGAACTGGACCGTCGCCTTCTCGGTCGCGTAGTTGACCGTGGCGGTGACGCCGTCCATCCGGTTGAGCTTCTTCTCGATGCGGGCGGCGCAGGAAGCGCAGGTCATCCCGCCGATCGCCAGCTCGATGTGGCCTGTGGGAGGTGCTTGCGCGGCCATCGCTGCTCCTTTCGCGTTCCGGCGCGTCTGCGCTTCCGCTGCTACGCGTCTGGGGTGGTTCCGGGGGGTGGGGGGTGGAGGGGAAGTCTGCGGAGTTACTTGGCGACCGCGGTGAACTCGGCCGTGTGAACGGTCCCCGCGTGGCTGAAGTCCAGGTAGAGGCGGTAGGTGCCGGCGCTCGGGACGTCCGCCTCGAAGGTGACGTCGGGGCCGGGCTTGGTCTTGCCGTCGCCGGGCTCGCCGTCCGGGTGGACGTGCAGGTAGGCGAGGTCACCGGCGCGGAGCGCGACCAGGTGGCCGTACGCCTCCAGGTACGGGTCCAGGTTCGTGACCGGCCGGCCGTCCTTGCTGACGCTCAGCGTGAGCGTGCTCGGCTTGCCCGCGGTCAGGGAGCCCTTCAGCGTGACCTCGTAGCCGTCGACCTTGGCGACCTGCTCCGGCTGCGGGACGGCCTTGGGCTGGAAGTCGCCCGGGGCGAAGATGTCCGCGCCGAGGGTGAGCTGGTTCTCGGCCCCGACCGGCTTGACGTCGGTGAAGACCCGGTAGGCGCCCGCGTCCGTCAGCGTGATCGGGACGGACCAGACGCCGCCGCCGACCGGGGTCGGGTGCAGGTGCTGGAAGCCCGACAGGTCGCGGCGGGCCAGGATCAGGTGCAGGTCCTTGCCGTGCAGCGGCTGGTAGCGGGTGACGGGCTGACCGTCCGGCCCGGTGATGCTGAACCTGAAGTCGGTCTTGGTACCGGGGGCGACCGTGGCGTTCTGCAGGGCCAGGGTGTAGCCCTCGGCGGAGATCTGGAGCCCCCCGGGGGTACCGCCGCCGCCGTGGCCGGCGTGCGCGCCGCCCTGTCCGCCGCCCTGTCCGCCGTGCTCGCCGCCGTGCTCGCCGTTCATGTCGCCTTCTCCGCTCTCACCCTTGTGCCCGCCGGACATGTGGTGCCCCGTCTCCGCCTTCGCTCCCACGGGTCCGGTCACCGTGCCGATCCCCAGCGCGCCGCCGAAGACGGCCGCCAGGCCCAGCACGTACGCGCCAACTCTTGTCGTCGTCCTCATAGCCATCCGTCCCTTCGGCCCGTTCCCGGCGGCATCGGGTGCCGCGGCGTCCCGTCGTCCTGCGGCGGTCCGCCGCGGCACCTCCCGACCGGGTCAGGCGACCTCGTATCCGGCCTCGTCGATCGCCGAGCGGAAGGCGGCGTCGTCCAGCGGTCCCTCGCTGGTGACGGTGACCTTGCCGCTCGCCAGCTCCACCTGGACGTCGGTGACGCCGCTGATCGAGCCGACCTCCTGCTTGACCGAGCCGACGCAGTGGCCGCAGGTCATTCCGGTGACGGTGTAGGTGGCGGTGCTCATGTCCCTGACTCCTCGGTCTCGTGTCGCTGTCTTCCGGGGTACCCCTGGGGGGTATCTCGTGCCCTCATGGTGCCATAACCTCTCACCGGGCTGCAACCCCTACCCCCTAGGGGTTATTGCGTGACTCGCATCACCATGGGCGATATCTGGTGATACGCGGCGGAGCCGTACCCCTCCGCGCCCGGCGGATCCGGGCAGCTCCAGCGCGGCGCGCCGCGCGACGACGCGCACTGGAGGCCGCACGTGGCCGTCTGGCACTGGACGTGGCGGCCTCACGCCGGGGCGTGGCATCGGTCTTCGGCGGCCCTGGGGCGGGCGGTTATCCACACGTGCCGATGCCGCGGCCGATCGAGCGGGGCCGCCGTATCGGGGTCATTTGCCAAGGTATATCCGGCGCGAACGTCGCTCGCACGGGGGTGGCCGGCGTCATGCACAGGGTTTTCCACAGCTTTCCACAGCGCTGTGGACAGCGGCCGGACCTCGGATAATGTGAAGCATGCCCGAGCTTCCCGAGGTCGAGTCGCTCGCCGCGTTCCTGCGCGAGCGCGCGGTGGGCCACGCCGTCGCCCGCGTCGATGTTCTCGCCATCTCCGCACTGAAGACCTACGACCCGCCGATCACGTCCCTCGGCGGCCTCACGGTCACGGGCGTGGCCCGGCACGGCAAGTTCCTCGACATCGACGTGGACGGGCTGCACCTGGTCGTCCACCTGGCCCGCGCCGGGTGGCTGCGCTGGCGCGACGAGATGCCGGTCAAGCCCGTCCGTCCCGGCGGCAGGAACCCGCTCGCCGTGCGCGTCCACCTCGACGACGGCTCCGGCTTCGACCTCACCGAGGCGGGCACCAAGAAGGGCCTCGCCGTCTACGTCGTGCGCGATCCGTCCGACGTCGAGGGCGTCGCCTCCCTCGGCCCCGACCCGCTCGACCCGTCCTTCACGGTCGGGACGCTCGCCGGGATCGTCGGCGGCAAGCGCACCCAGATCAAGGGCCTGCTACGCGACCAGCGGATCGTCGCGGGCATCGGCAACGCCTACTCCGACGAGGTCCTGCACGTCGCCCGCATGTCGCCGTTCAAGATCGCCGGCTCGCTCACCGAGGAGGAGGTCCAGACCCTCTACGACGCGATCGTCGACACCCTGCGCGACGCCGTCGCGCGCTCCGGCGGCCTCGCCGCCCAGGACCTCAAGGCCGAGAAGAGGACCGGCCTCCGCGTCCACGGCCGCACCGGCGAGAAGTGCCCCGTCTGCGGCGACACGATCCGCGAGGTGTCGTTCGCCGACTCCTCGCTCCAGTACTGCCCCACCTGCCAGACGGGCGGCAAGCCCCTGGCCGACCGGCGCCTCTCCCGCCTCCTCAAGTGACCAGGCGGAACGCGCCCGCCGCGGCGGCCTCGGCTCACGGGCGGTGGACGTGGGGGACGGTCAGCGGACGGGCGGGACGTCGCCGAACAGGGGGGCGGCCTTGCTCCAGCGGGCGAGCTGGCAGCCGTCCGTCCGGGTGAACCTGGTGTCGATCGCCTGCCCGTGCCAGGTGCCCTTGACCGTGGCGACCTCCGGGCCGCCGTAGATCTTGGTGCACATCATGTCCGCCGGTACGGGCTTGAAGGCGTCCGGCGCCTTGGCGAGGGCCGCGCACGCCTGGGCCGCCTTGGGGTGGTCGCCACCGGCGGGATCGCAGGTCAGGGTCCAGGTCTTGGCGGGTGCCTGGGCGGAGGCCCGGACGCTGACCGTCAGGTGGTCGGCGGGGGAGCCGGGCGCGACGTTGTCCTTCGGCGGGGCGCCCGTCGGCCCGGACTTGGCGTTCTCCGAACCGCACGAGGCGGCCGACATCACCAGTGCCAGGGCGGCGGGCGTGAAAAGGAGCATCCGATACCGCATAGACGATTCGACGTCGCGGAGCCCGGTACGGTTCCACACCGTTCGACCGGTTCCGCCGACCCGGCCTCTGACCAGGTCCTTGAGCCGACGGCACAGGCGGGTGACCGCCGGCCGCGGGTGGGCGACCGGTCGGGGAAGTGCCTGGAGCATGATGGGATTCATGCTCGGATCTGTAGGTTTCGAGTGTCCCCGTGCCGCGCGGGGGCCCGTGGGGAGGTTCGGATGAACTTCGGGAACGACGTCCCGGCCGTGGACGCCGCCGAGGTACCGCAGGACGCGTACCTTCTGGACGTCCGCGAACAGTACGAGTGGGACGCCGGGCACGCGCCGGAGGCGGTCCACATCCCGATGGGCGAGCTGAGCGACCGCGCCGCCGAGATCCCCCAGGACCGCGAGATCTTCGTCGTCTGCCGGTCCGGGATGCGGTCGGCGCAGGTCACGATCGCGCTGAACCAGGCGGGCTGGATGGCCCGGAACGTGGACGGCGGCATGAAGCGCTGGGCCGAGGCGGGCCGTCCCCTCGACGGCCACACGGACGCCCCGCCGCACGTCGCCTGACCAGCACCCGCGGGAGGCCACCGCCGCCGAGACCCGACGTCCAGGCACCGCGTGTCCGCTTGGAGGCCGACTGGTGGCGGCGGGCGCGGACGCGGGGTGGCGGGAGGCGCGTCCGGGGAATGCGGGGCGGAGGATTGGGCGTTCCGCTCCCTGGAACGTTCGATGTACGATTCGCCCAGTCTTACTGAATACCGCGGGAGCTCGGGCCAACCGGGCTGAGAGGGCGGCACGAAGCGGCGCCGCCGACCGCATGAACCTGTCCGGGTAATGCCGGCGTAGGGAGCGTGCAGTGTCCGCTGTGCAGGAGGAGTCCGTCCGCGCGCCTCGCGACGAGGCCCCGTACACCCTCGACCAGCCCGCGCCCAGGGTGCTGGGCTTCTGGGACCAGTCCGCCTTCTGGGCCAACCTCGGCGTCAGCCTGCTGGCGTTCTCCGGCGCGTACACCGTGCTCGCGCCGACCGAGGACGGCCGTCCGACCATCTCGATCACCGCGGGCATCACCGCGATGATCGTCGGCACGCTGATCGGCGGCCTCATGCTGGGCCTGGCCGCCGTGCCCGGCGCGCGCACCGGCCAGCCCGCGATGGTGCTGCTGCGCGGGCTGTTCGGGGCCCGGCCGTCCTACCTGCCGACCGTGCTGAACATCGCGCAGCTGGTCGGCTGGGGCACCTTCGAGCTGATCACGATCGCGGGCGCCGCGCGGGCCCTGTACGACGGCGTGCCGCGCTGGGCGTACGTGGTCGCGGCGGGTGTGATCACGACCGTGCTGACGATCTGGCCGCTCGGATCGGTCCGGCTGCTGCGCCGGTACGTCACGGTCGCGGTCTGCCTCGCGCTGGTCTACTTCTACATCCAGCTGCTGCACGTCACGGTCGCGGTCTGCCTCGCGCTGGTCTACTTCTACATCCAGCTGCTGCGTGAACCGCTGCCCGACCTGAACCAGGGGTCCTGGGGCGGTTTCTGGATCGGCGCGGACGCGGCGCTCGCGGTGTCGATCTCGTGGGTCCCGGTCGCCGCCGACTACACCCGGCACTCCCGGACGCAGCGGGCCGCCTTCGGCTCGGCCGCGGTCGGCTACTCGGTCACGCAGATCATCGCCTACGTGCTCGGACTGTTCGCGCTGGCCCTGGTCGCGGGCGACTCGTCCCGGATCTACGACCCGTTCCTGCACGTGACGCTGGGCGCCCTGGTCTTCGCGGTCTTCGTCCTGCGGGAGGCCGACCAGTCGTTCGCGAACGTCTACTCGACGGCCGTCTCCATCCAGAACCTCGTGCCGCGCGCGGACCGCCGCGTCCTGTCGGTCGCGCTCGGCGTGCTGATCACCGTCCTCGCGCTGGCCCTGGACATCAACGACTACGCCAGTTTCCTGTCACTGATCGGGTCGGTGTTCGTCCCCATGCTGGGAGTCCTGGCCGCCGACTTCTTCCTCGGCAGCGGGCGCCGCGGCTGGGACACCGGCCGCTCCGCCCCCGCCCGCTGGAACATGATCGTCGCCTGGCTCGTCGGCATCGCCGTCTACCAGCTCATCAACCCGGGCACCGTCGCCCACTGGACCGACCTCTGGCAGGACGTCCAGCGGAGCCTGCACTTCACCCCGGCCTCGTGGATGAGCGCGTCCCTCTTCTCCTTCCTGGCCGCCGCTGCCGCCGCGCTGCTGCTGAAGCCGCTCGGCCGGCGTTCCGGCTCCGGTTCCGGCTCCGCTTCCGGCCCCCGCTCCGACGCCGCCGCCTGATCGTTCGCGGGTCTCAGGCCCCCTCCCTGCTCCGGGGAGGGGGCCTGAGCTGCGTTGATGCCGGTTGTCCACAGCTCGGTGACCGGCTTTCGCGGGGCGGGCGGGGTGGCGGAGACTGGACGCGACGGGGGAGGTGGCTGTGCGCCAAGAGGCGAGAGTTTTCGGCCCGCGGGGTCGGTGCGGAGAGACCTTTCAGCGGCGGTTGCCCGGCAGGAGGAGGTGATGCGGTGGCAGCATGAGGGCGTGCAACTCCAGGTCCACGATCCGATCGCGCGCGCCGTCATCGAGAGCGCCGCCGATGCGATCGTCGCCGTGGACCACGAGCACCGCGTCACGGTCTGGAACCCGGCGGCCGAGCGGATGTTCGGCTGGACGGCGGCGGAGATGACCGGGCGGGTGCCGCCGATCGTCCCGGACGAGCTGACCGCCGAGCACAACGCGGTGCAGGAGCGGCTGCTCACCCGCCGGCCCGGCGAGGGCGACACCGGCCGCATCTCGATCGCGACCCGCCGGTTCTGCCGCAACGGGACGCTGATCGACGTCCGGATCGACACCAGCCTCCTCAGAGACGCGCACGGCGAACCGCTCGGCTGGGTCGGCGTCTACCACCCGGTGGAGGAGGACGAGGTCGCCCAGCACCACATGGCCGAGCGGGCCCGGCTCGTCCGGCGGCTGAACGACATCGTCGCCGACCTGAACGCCGAGCTCGACCTCGCCACCGTGCTCGACCGGATCACCGCCGCGCTGATCGAACTGACCGGCGCGGACGCGGCCGGGTTCGTCCGGATCGAGGGCGAGCGGCTGCGGCTGGTCAGCCTCACCGGACTGCCCGAGCGGATGCGCGGCGCCACCGCCGACCTGCGGTCCAGCCTCGTCGGGGAGCTGCTGCGGACGGGCAAGACGATCAAGATGGCGGGCGGCGAGCGTAGGCTCGGCGACCTGATCTGGTCCGAGCTGCCCGGGCTGCACACCATCACGCTCGGCCTGTCCTACCTCCAGAACCGGCCGTACGGCGCCCTGTACGCCCTGTTCTCCGGCCGCCGGCCCGGCCACACCGAGCTGGAGCTGCTGGAACTGCTCGCCGGGCACGCCGGCGTGGCCGTCGGCAACGCCGTGGCCTTCGCCGAGGCCGTCCGGCAGCGGGCGCACGAGCGCGCGGTGATCGACGCGAGCGCGGACGGGATCGCCGTCCTCGACCGGGACGGCCTGGTCTGCCAGTGGAACCCGGCCGCGACCCGGCTCACGGGCGTCCCGACGGACCAGGTCCTCGGCCGTCGGCTGCCGTTCGAGCCGCCCGCGCCCGGCAGCACCCGCACGCTGCGGCTGCCGTCCGGGGTGTGGCTGGAGGTGCTGGCCGCCGAGGTCGCCGAGACCGACGAGCTGGTCGTCGACTTCCGCGACGTCTCCGAGGCCAAGGCGCTGGAGGAGGCGAAGGACCTCTTCCTCGCCACCACCAGCCACGAGCTGCGCACCCCGATCACCGTCGTGCGCGGCTTCGCCAGCACGCTCGTCAACCGCTGGGACGAGCTGCCCGACCCGGACCGCCGCACGGCCGTCGCCACCATCGCCGACCGCGCGGAGTCCCTGGCCCGCCTGGTGGAGCACCTGCTGCTCGGCTCCCGCGCCGGAGCCGACGAACTCGCCGTCACCATCGACGCGTTCGACCTGGCGCACGTGGTCAGCGGCGTGGTCGCGGGATTCCGGTCCCTGTCCCCGCTGCACCACGTGGAGCTGGAGCTCCCGCCCGACCTGCCCCTCTGCCACGGCGACCCGCTCGCGACCGACATCGTCCTCGGCCAGCTCCTGGAGAACGCCTTCAAGTACTCACCGGACGGCGGCGTCGTCCGCGTCCGCGCCCACGCCGAGGGCCCCCACCTGGTCGTGACCGTCACCGACGAGGGCATCGGCATCGCCCCCGGCGACCACGAGCGCATCTTCGAACGCTTCGTCCAGGGCGAAGCCGGCGACCGCCGCCGCTTCGGCGGCATCGGCCTGGGCCTCTACATCGTCAAACGCCTGACCGAAGCCCAGAACGGCACCATCACCGCCCTCCCCGCCACCCACGGCCCCGGCACCTGCATGCGCCTGACCCTCCGCCAGCCCCCACCCCACTAGCCCCCGCCGACCCCCACCCCTCCACCAGCCCCACCCAAGCCCAACCTCAATCCCACCTCGCCCAAGATCACCCAACCTCACGCGTCGCGAGTCTTCCCCCACCCCACGCACTCATGGGCGCCCGGTATAGACGCGGCGCTGCGCCTGCGCTTGGTGACACGACGGCCGATTCCGCGCGGAAGCGGCGTCCACAGGACACCTCTCCACGCCTGCTCGCAGGCAGGCCTCTCGGTATGAACACGGCGCTGCCGCTGCGCCTGGTGGCACGGCCGCCACTTCGCGCACGAAGGAAGCATCCACCGAACTCGTCTCCGCGCCTGGTTACAGGCGGAACCCTCGGTATAGACCCCGCTGAGGGGCTGCGCTAGGCGGAGCAGCGGCCACTTTGCGCCGAGGGGCCGCGTCCATGGCTCGTCTCCACGCCTGCTCATAAGCAGGCTTCTCGGTCTGGGCGCGGCGCTGCGGCTGCGCCTGGTGACACGAGGGCCACTTCACGCGCGAAGGCCGCGTCCACAGGACCCCTCTCCGTGCCTGCTCACAGGCAGAGCCCTCGGGCTCGACGCGGCGCTGCGGCTGCGTCTGGTGGCGCAGAGGACGCGGCCACGGGACTCGTCTCCGTGCCTGGGGTGCAGGCGGAGCCCTCGATATGGAGGCGGCTCTCGGGCTGCGGCTTGGTGGACCGGTCCTCTACGTGCGCGGTTGTTCTCGCGGGTGCTGGGCGCGCGGCTTGTCGGCGTGGTCGCCGGTGGGGCAGTTGCGGGGGGTCGGCGCGGGCGTGGGGGCTCGGCGCGGGTGGG
>NZ_QURH01000055.1 GCF_003428695.1 Actinomadura logoneensis | reverse complement strand
GTGTCGCGCTCGCCGACGACGCCCGCCGCGGCCACCCCGTCGCGCAGGCGGCGATGCGCCGCGCCGGCCGCGCCCTCGGCCTGGCCATCGCGTCCGCGACCCACCTGTGCGACCTGGAGGTCGTGTCGATCGGTGGCGGCATCTCCCAGGCGGGCGCGCTGCTGTTCGACCCCCTGGAGGAGACCCTCCGCGCCCACGCCCGCATGGACTACGCCCGCCGCCTCAGCGTCGTCCCCGCCGCCCTCGGCCAGACCGCCGGCCTGGTCGGCGCCGCCGCCCTGATCTACGAAGCCGACAAATACTGGTCCGCCGACTGACCCCACCTCCACCTTGTCCGCCTCCTCTTCCCGTCCACCGTCACCTCTCGTCCGCCTCCGCTCCTCGCCCGCCCCCTCATCCGTCCCTCATCCGCCTCCACTCCCCGACCGCCTCTTGTCGCGGCGGTCACCCCGCCGCGCCTCCGCGGAACGTCCGCTGCGCGGCGGCCGGGTGCCGCCCGCGCCAGGGCGGGCAGGCGGGCGAGCGGGCGGGGTGATGGGGCGGGCCGGGTGCGTGGCAGGATGCGGGGGTGGTCTCCGTCCCGATCGAAGACGTCCAGGACGCGCGCGAGCTGCTCTCCGCCGTCGCCGTTCCGACGCCGCTGATCCCCTCCCGCGTTCTGTCGGAGGCGATCGGCGGGCCGGTGCTGTTCAAGTGCGAGAACCTCCAGCGGACCGGGTCGTTCAAGATCCGCGGCGCGTACGTCCGGATCGCGCGGCTCTCCGAGGAGGAGCGGGCGCGGGGCGTCGTGGCGGCCAGCGCGGGCAACCACGCGCAGGGCGTCGCGCTCGCCGCGTCCATGCTCGGCGCGAAGGCCACGGTCTTCATGCCGGAGGGCGCGCCGCTGCCGAAGGTCGCCGCGACCCGCGGCTACGGCGCCGAGGTGGTGTTCCCCGGCCCGACCGTGGACGCCTGCCTGGAGGCCGCCGCCGAGTACGCCGAGGAACGCGGCGCGGTCTTCATCCACCCGTTCGACCATCCGGACGTCGTCGCGGGCCAGGGCACGATCGGCCTGGAGATCCTGGACCAGTGCCCGGACGTGCGGACGGTGGTCGGCGCGGTCGGCGGCGGCGGGCTGATGTCCGGCATCGCGACGGCGATCAAGCAGGCCGCCGGGCACCCCGTCAAGATCGTGGGCGCGCAGGCCAAGCGCGCCGCCGCGTTCCCCGCCTCGCTGGCCGCCGGGTACCCGGTCAGGATCGACGTGCAGCCGACGATGGCCGACGGCATCTCCGTCGGACGCCCCGGCGAGCTGACGTACGAGCTGGTCAGCGAGCTGCTGGACGCCGTGGTCACGGTGACCGAGGAGTCGATCTCGCAGGCCCTGCTGCTCTGCCTGGAGCGTGCCAAGCAGGTCGTGGAGCCGGCGGGCGCGGCGGGCGTCGCGGCGCTGCTGGAGCACTCCTACGCGGTCCGGACGCCGGTCGTGGCGGTCCTGTCCGGCGGCAACATCGACCCGCTGCTGATGGCGAAGGTGCTGCGGCACGGTCTCGCGGGCGCGGGCCGGTACCTGGTCGTCCGCTGCCGCCTCAAGGACCGTCCGGGCGCGCTCGTCACGCTGCTCGGCGAGCTCGCCGGGTTCGGGGTGAACGTGCTGGACGTGGTGCACGAGCGCATCGCCGCGCGCCTGCCCGTCGAGGAGGCCGAGGTGCTGCTCCAGCTCGAGACGCGCGGCACGGAGCACAGCGAAGAGGTCACCCGCCGCCTCCGCGAACGCGGCTACACCCTCACCATCGGCAACTGACCCCGGTCACGCGCACCCGGCCGGCGCGGTCGCGGCCTTGAGCGCATCCGCGTCCAGAACCGTCGACCGCGCCCGGTGGGAACGGTCGGCCGCGGCCGGTTCGAAGCCTCAGCCGCGCCCGGTGGGGACCATCGGCCCCGGGCGGTGGGGTGGCCTGTTGGGGCACCCCACCGGGACGGGGGTCAGAGGGTGGGCTTGCCGGGGCTGTAGATCCAGTCGTGGGCCCACTTGGAGATGTCCTTGTGGGAGACCTCCCGGGCCGTCCGGACGAACTCGGCGGTGGAGCCGGTGCCGCCGCGGTGGGCGCTCTGCCAGACGCGCAGCAGCCGGAAGAAGGACGCGTCGCCGATGCGTCCGCGCAGGACGTGGATGGCGGCGGCGGCGCGGTCGTAGACGAGGGCGTCGAAGATGTGGTCGCGGCCCGGGTCGGAGACGACGCCCTTCCACAGGTCGTCGGTCGCGGGCTTGGAGTAGACGTCCTGGAAGCTCGTCGCGATCGGCGTGTCGGCGAACTTCTCCGCCCAGAGCCACTCCGAGTAGGTGGCGAAGCCCTCGTTCAGCCAGATGTCGGACCAGCGGCGCGGGGAGACGCTGTCGCCGAACCACTGGTGGCCGAGCTCGTGCGCGAGCAGGCCGCCGGACGGGATGTTCCCCGGATGCCGGTACAGGTCGTAGACCGGACGGCCCTGGGTCTCCAGCGCGTAGCCGACCTTCCCGGCGACCGTGACGCCGCCCGTGGACGACCACGGGTAGCGGCCGTAGAGCGACGCCTCCCAGTCCACGACCTGCGCGGTCTGGGTGTTGAACTGCCGCGCCTTGTCCGCCGGGATCTTCATGTTGACGTCGGTGTAGGTGAGGTTCGGCAGGCCGCGCGCCGTCCGGCCCCGGATCTCGTCGTACCGGCCGATCGCGATCATCGCGAGCTCGCTCGCCATCGGACGGTCCATCACCCAGCGGCTGGTCGTCCAGCCGCCGTGCGAGCGCCGGCCGGCGAGGTCGCCGTTCGCGACGGTGGTCAGGGTACTCGGCGCGGTGAGGGTGAAGCCGTAGGTGGCCTTCTCGGTGGGGTGGTCGTCGACGGGGTAGACGGTGGCCGCGCCGATCGGCTGGTTCAGCATGAGCGCGCCGTCGGCCGTCGGGACCCAGCCGGAGACGCCGAGCGCGGGGTCGTCGATGGTCTGCGGGACGCCCGAGTACGCGACGGTGACCGCGAACCTCTTCCCCTTCCGCAGTCCCTTCGGCGGCGTGATGACCAGTTCCTGGGTTCCCTCCCGCCGGTAGGACGCGCGCCGCCCGTCCACCGTGAGCGACCTGATGGTGAGGCCCTGGAAGTCCAGGTCGAAGCGGGAGAGGTTCTGGGTGGCGCGCGCCTGGACGGTCGTGACGGCGTCGATCGCCCTGGTCGCCGGGTCGTACTTCAGCGCGATCTCGTAGTGGGTCGGGGTGTAGCCGCCGTTGCCCATCTCGGGGAAGTAGGGGTCGCCCGCGCCGGCCGCGCCCGGCGTGAACCGGGCCGGGGCGGCGTCCGAGGGCAGCGCGGCGGCCGTGGTGGCGGCCAGCGCGAGGCCCGCGGTGACGGCGGTGGTCGTGAGCACTCTGGAGACTCTGCTCATGCGCCTCATCCTTGCGAGGAATATCGTCCGCCCCAGAATTTCCTCGCCGTCACCGCGGCTCAAGCGCGTTTTGATCTCAAATCTTCGGTTTGCCGGGCGTGTAGAGCCAGGTCTGGAACAGCGGGCCCAGCCTCCGGTGCGAGATCCGCTCGGCGAGCGCGACGAACTCGGGCGTGCTGCCCGTCCGCCCGGCGCGTTCGGACGCCCACGTCCGCAGGATCCGGAAGAAGGCGCGGTCGCCGACCGTCGTCCGGAGCCGGTGCAGCGTCATCGCGCCGCGCGTGTAGACGGGGAAGTAGGAGAAGAGCCTGTCCCGTCCGGGGTCGCCGGTGCGGCGCTGCCACGCCGGGTCGGACGCGGGCCGCTTGTAGGCGTCGGCGAAGGCCCGCGCCGCGCTCGGGCCGCCGTGCTGCTCCTGCCAGAGCCACTCGGCGTAGGTCGCGAACCCCTCGTTCAGCCAGATGTCCTTCCAGCGGGCGAGGCTGACGCTGTCGCCGAACCACTGGTGCGCCAGTTCGTGGACGATCAGCGGGGCGTCGGCGTCGCCGTGGTAGACGGGCCGGTCCTGGGTCTCCAGCGAGTAGTTGATCTGGAGGTCCTCCACGATGCCGCCGGTCGAGTCGAACGGGAACCGGCCGAAGACCGACGCCTCCCAGTCGGTGACGCGCGCGGTGGTGCGCTGCAGCCGGTCGGCCTTCCTGGCGTCCTTGGCGGCGAGGGACCGGGCGACCGCGCTGATCGAGCGCACCCCGCCGGGCGTCCTGCCGTCGCGGGTGACGAACCGCCCGATCGCGATCATGGCCAGGTAGTTCGCCATCGGACGCTTCGACGACCACCGGTACGTCCGGGTCGAGCCGTGCCGGACGACGCCGTGCGGCTCGCCGTTCGCCAGCACGGCCAGCCCCTTCGGGACCGTCACGCGGAACGCGTAGGTGGCCTTGTCGGACGGGTGGTCGTTCAGCGGGAACCAGGTCTGCGACCCGGTCGGCTGGGACAGCGTGATCACGCCGCCCCTCGTCGGCAGCCAGCCCGTCCGGCCGAGGATCGGGTCCTCGAGGACGCGCGGCCGGCCCGCGTACGTCACCGTGACGGTGAACCTCGCGCCCCGGGGGATGCCGGCCGCCGGGGTGATCACCAGCTCCTGCCCGCGCCGCTCGTACGTGGCGGGCCTGCCGTCCACCCGCAGGTCGGAGATGGTGTTGCCGACGAAGTCCAGGTCGAACCGGGACAGGTTCTGCGTCGCGGTCGCGTTGACCCTGGTCGTCGCGCGCATCCGCCGTCCGGCGGGCTCGTAGGCGAGGTCGATGTCGTAGTGGGTCGCGTGGAAGCCGCCGTTCCCCGCCTCGGGGAAGTACGGGTCGCCACTGCCGGGCGCGCCGGGCGTGTACACGGCGCCGCCGCCGGTCCTCGCCTGGACGCCGGGGTACGGGGCCATCCCGGCGGCGGGGTAGGGACCTGCGGCGGTGAGGCCGGCGGGCGCCCAGGCCCCCGCCCCGGCGATCGGTGTGCAGGCCATGATGGGAGACAGCAGCAACGCCGTCGCCGCCCGTTTGGTCACCACTTCTTTGGTTTGCCCTTCTGGTAGAGCCAGGCGTTGAACAGCCTGTGCAGCCGTCGTCCGGAGACCTTCTCCGCCACGGCGACGAAGTCGGCGGTGGTGACGGGCGCGGCGCGTCCCTGCGCCGCCCACGCCTTCAGCACCCGGACGAACGTCTTGTCGCCGACGCGTTCACGCAGCGCCTCGACGCACATCGCGCCGCGTGTGTAGACCGAGAAGCCGAACAGGTCGGCGCGCGCGGGGGAGCCCGGCGGCGGGGCGAACACCGGGGACGCGCCGGGCTGGGTGTAGTACCGCTTGAAGACGCTCTTGGCGGACTCCCCGCCCTTGTGCTCGGTCCACATCCACTCGGCGTAGGTCGCGAGGCCCTCGTTGAGCCAGATGTCCTTCCAGTCGCGCAGGCCCACGCTGTCACCGAACCACTGGTGGGCGAGCTCGTGCACGATGAAGCGCTCGCCGGGCGAGAAACCGCCGTAGACCGGACGCTCCTGGCTCTCCAGCGCGTAGTCGAGCGGCGGATCGTCGATCACACCGCCCGCCGTCGGGAACGGGTACGGGCCGAAGGTCTCCACGCCCCACCGCATCGCGGCGACGGTCGTCCGCTCCAGCTTCCGCGCGGCCCCCGCGTACCGGGGATCGACCGCCGTGATCACCGGGACGCCGCCCGTCTCCGTCCGCCTGACGTCGAACTTCCCGATCGCGACCATCGCCAGATAGGTGGCCATCGGGGCGGTCTCGGACCAGTCGTAGGTGGTCGTCGCGCCGTGCTTCGCCACCGCTCCGGGCGTGCCGTTCGCGACCACCTGGAGCTCGGACGGGACGGTGATGTGGAAGTCGTAGGTGGCCCGGTCGCGCGGATGGTCGTTGACGGGCAGCCAGGTCGGCGTGCCGTCCGGCTCGCCGAGCGCGACCGCGCCGTCCTTGGACGGGATCCAGCCGTAGGTGCCGAGCGCGTCGCCCTTCAGCGGGCCGGGACGTCCCGCGTAGTGGACGACGGTGGTGAAGCGCGCGCCCTCGGCGATGCCGGCGGCCGGCGTCACGACCAGTTCCTGGCCGTCGCGGGTGAAGGTGGCGGGCCGCCCGTCCACGCTGAGCTCGGTGATCTTCGGGCCGCGGAAGTCCAGGTCGAACCCGGGGAGCGGCTGCTCCGCCCTGGCGGTGATGGTGACGGTCGCGTCCACGTCGCCGGAGGCGCGGCCCGCATACGCCAGCTTCACGTCGTAGTGCTCGACGTCGTAGCCGCCGTTGCCCGCCGCCGGGAAGTAGGCGTCGCCGAGTCCGGACGATCCGGGCGCGCCGCCGCTCTTGGTGGCGGTTCCGACGCCGGCCGCGGTCCGGCCGGCCGCCTCGCCGACCGTCCCACCCGCGGCGCCGCCGACCGTCCCACCCGCGGCACCGCCGACCGTCCCACCGGTCGCTCCCGTCGCG
>NZ_QURH01000062.1 GCF_003428695.1 Actinomadura logoneensis | reverse complement strand
GCGAATCGGGTTCGGGGGCTCCCCAGCCGGGGTCGGCGGCGGTGCGGGCGGCGCGTCCGGCCGCCGGGGCGCCCGGAGCCGCCTCCCCGGCGGCGTCCGGACGGGCCGGATAGCCGGGGCGGCGGGCGAAGTCGTCGGTCGGGGGCTCCTCGGGCGCGGTCCCCGGCCGGGCCAGGCGGAACCAAATGCCCTTGCTCTCGTGGTCGTAGTCGACGCCCCAGGACGCCGCGAGCCGGGCGATCGACGGCAGGCCCCGGCCGCTGGCGGCGGTCACCCCGGGCATCACCGGGGTCCGGGTGGGGTGCCGGTCGCGGACCTCGATCTGGATCTCGTCGTCGGTGACGCTGCACACCACGTCGAAGGCGGTGCCGGCGTAGGCCACCGCGTTGGTCGCCAGCTCGCTGGTCGCGAGCACCGCGTCGTCGGCGGCCTCGGTGAGGCCCCAGTCGCGCAGGGTCCGCTGGACGAACCGGCGCGCGTCCGCCACGGAGGCCGCAGCGGACGGGAAGGTGGCCGACGCCGTCTGCCGATCCAACTGTCGTCCCTTGCTCGTCGTCACATCTGAGTCCGGCCGAACCTGCGGGCCCGGTCGCCGTGACAGACTGGTCAACCAGCCAGGCGCCGGTACCGTCCACCGTGCTCACGCCGGGACAGACCGTAACACGAAGCCCGTGGGGGTGGGTGAGGTCATCCAGGGCGGCATCGCCTCCCGGTGTCGGGGGAAGGCCCCCGGGGGCCGCGCGGGCGACCGCGCAGCGGCTTCCGGACGCGGCTTCCGGCCGCCGTGTTGGTAGGCCCGAGGACCGGCCGCCGGGCCAGTGGCGACGTAAAGTACAGATGCGGGCCGGCGAGGAGCCCGAGCCAACGGGCGCCCGTCGGCCAGGAGGATGGATCTGATGCCCCGTAGCGCCACGCGATCCCGAGCGGGCGACGGTGTCTCCAAGGACACCACCCCGCGGTACAGCGACGCCGATCTGGAGCCGCTGCTGCGCGCCCTGACGGCCGTCCGGGACGGCAGGCTGCGCACCCCCGTCGAGGTGACCGGCGACGGCGCCGTCGCCGAGGCACTGACCGTGCTGGACCAGATCCGCGACAACGGCCACCAGGTCGCGTCAGGGCTGGCCCGGGTGCGCCGGGAGATCGGCCGCGACGGCCAGATGCGCGGCCGGCTCACCCCCGGCACGCTGCGCGGCTCGTGGGCCGGCGCCGTGGAGGACTCCAACGCCATCCTGGACAAGCTGACCGACCTGGCCACCGGCATGTACCAGGTGGTGGAGGCGGTCGCGAAGGGCGACCTGACCCAGCGCGTCGAGCTGCGCGTCGGCGGCCGTCCGATGCGGGGCGAGCTGCTGCGGATGGCCAAGTCGGTGAACGGGATGGTCGAGCTGCTCGACCAGTTCACCTGGGAGGTCACCCAGTTCGCCCGCGAGGTCGGCACCGAGGGACGGCTCGGCGGCAAGGCGTCCGCGCGCGGCATGACCGGCCGCTGGCGGGACGTGACGGCGGCGGTGAACGTCATGGCCGACCGGCTCACCAGCCAGGTCCGCGACATCGCCGAGGTGACCACGGCGGTGGCGCGCGGCGACCTGGCCCGCAAGGTGACCGTCGAGGCCGCGGGCGAGCTGCAGGAGCTGAAGCTCACGGTGAACCAGATGGTCGACACCCTGTCGGCGTTCGCCGACGAGGTCACCCGCGTCGCCCGCGAGGTGGGGACGGAGGGCCAGCTGGGCGGGCAGGCGAAGGTGCACGGGGTGTCGGGGGTCTGGAAGGACCTCACCGACAACGTCAACGCGATGGCGAACAACCTGACCAGCCAGGTGCGCAACATCGCGCAGGTCACGACGGCGGTCGCGGACGGCGACCTGACCAAGAAGATCACCGTCGGCGCGCAGGGCGAGATCCTTCAGCTGAAGTCCACGGTGAACCAGATGGTGGACACGCTGTCGGCGTTCGCCGACGAGGTGACCCGCGTGGCCCGCGAGGTCGGCACCGAGGGACGGCTCGGCGGCCAGGCGCGGGTGCCGGGCGTGAGCGGCGTCTGGAAGGACCTGACCAACAACGTCAACGGCATGGCGTCCAACCTGACCTACCAGGTCCGCAACATCGCGCAGGTGACCACGGCGGTCGCGGGCGGCGACCTGACGAAGAAGATCACGGTGGACGCGCAGGGCGAGATCCTGCAGCTCAAGGACACCATCAACACCATGGTCGACACCCTGTCGGCCTTCGCCAACGAGGTCTCCCGCGTGGCCCGCGAGGTCGGCACCGAGGGCCGCCTCGGCGGCCAGGCGAAGGTGCACGGCGTGTCGGGCATCTGGAAGGACCTCACCGACAACGTCAACGGCATGGCGAACAACCTGACCGTCCAGGTGCGGGGGATCGCTCAGGTCACGACGGCGGTCGCGCACGGCGACCTGACCAAGAAGATCGGCGTGGACGCGCAGGGCGAGATCCTGCAGCTCAAGGACACCATCAACACCATGGTCGACACCCTGTCGGCCTTCGCCAACGAGGTGACCCGCGTGGCCCGCGAGGTCGGCACCGAGGGCCGCCTCGGCGGCCAGGCGAGCGTGCCCGGCGCGGGCGGCATGTGGAAGGACCTCACCGACAACGTCAACGGGATGGCGTCCAACCTGACCTACCAGGTCCGCAACATCGCGCAGGTGGCGACGGCCGTGGCCGACGGCGACCTGACCAAGCGGATCGACGTGGACGCGCAGGGCGAGATCCTGTCCCTGAAGACCACGCTGAACACGATGGTGGACACGCTGTCGTCGTTCGCCTCCGAGGTCACCCGGGTGGCCCGGGAGGTCGGCACCGAGGGACGGCTCGGCGGGCAGGCCGAGGTCGAGGGCGTGTCGGGCACCTGGAAGCGGCTGACCGAGAGCGTGAACGAGCTGGCGTCCAACCTGACGACGCAGGTGCGGGCGATCGGCGAGGTGGCGAGCGCGGTGGCGCGCGGCGACCTGACCCGGACGATCACGGTGGAGGCGCGCGGCGAGGTCGCCGAGCTGTCGGACAACGTGAACCTGATGGTCACCACGCTGCGCGAGACGACCCGCGCGAACGAGGAGCAGGACTGGCTCAAGACCAACCTGGCCCGGATCGGCGGGCTCATGCAGGGCCACCGCGACCTCTACCAGGTCGCGAACCTGATCATGAGCGAGCTGACCCCCACCGCCAGCGCCCAGTACGGCGCGTTCTACCTGGCCGAGGGGCAGCCGGGCGAGCGGGAGCTGGTGCTGATCGCGGGCTACGGCATCTCCCGGGACCGGTTGCGCGGGGTGCGCTTCCAGCCCGGCGAGGGGCTGGTCGGGCAGGCCGCGCTGGAGCGCCGGACGGTGCTGATCACCGGCGCCCCGGCCGACTACGTCAAGATCGGCTCCGGGCTGGGCGAGGCGTCCCCGGTGAACGTGATCGTGCTGCCGATCGTGTTCGAGGACGAGGTGCTGGGCGCGATCGAGCTGGCCTCGTTCTCCCGGTTCACGGACGTCCACCTGGCGTTCTTCACCCAGCTGATCGAGACGATCGGGGTGACGCTGAACGCGATCCGGGCCAACACCAGGACCGAGGCGCTGCTGACCGAGTCGCAGCGGCTCGCGCAGGAGCTGCAGGAGCGCTCGGACGAGCTGCAGCGGCAGCAGGGCGAGCTGCGGCACTCCAACACCGAGCTGGAGGAGAAGGCGGCGCTGCTGGCGCAGCAGAACCGGGCGATCGAGATCCAGAACTTCCAGATCGAGCAGGCCCGCAGGACGCTGGAGGAGCGCGCCGAGCAGCTGGCGGTGTCCTCGCAGTACAAGTCGGAGTTCCTGGCGAACATGTCGCACGAGCTGCGCACGCCGTTGAACAGCCTGCTGGTGCTGGCCAAGCTGCTGTCGGAGAACCCTGGCGGCAACCTCACCGACAAGCAGGTGGAGTTCGCCCGCACGATCCACAACTCGGGCACGGACCTGCTGGAGCTGATCAACGACATCCTCGACCTGGCCAAGGTCGAAGCGGGCAAGATGGAGCTGCACGCGCAGCGGCTGCCGGTGTCGGCGCTGGTCGACTACGTGGAGGCGACGTTCCGGCCGCTGGCGGTCGACAAGGGGCTGGAGTTCGGCGTCGAGGTCGCCGAGGGCGTCCCCGCGACGCTGTTCACCGACGAGCAGCGGCTCCAGCAGGTCCTGCGCAACCTGCTGTCGAACGCGGTGAAGTTCACCGCCGAGGGCCAGGTGAAGCTGCTCATCGAGCCCGCCGGGGACACCGACTTCGCCCTGGCCTCGCTGTGGCAGACCCCGGACGTGCTGGCGTTCCGGGTCATCGACACCGGCATCGGGGTGAGCGCCGACAAGCTGCAGGTGATCTTCGAGCCGTTCACGCAGGCGGACGGCAACACCAACCGGCGCTACGGCGGCACTGGGCTCGGCCTGTCGATCAGCCGGAACATCGCGCGGCTGCTGGGCGGGGAGGTGCAGGTCCGCAGCGAGCCGGGCAAGGGCAGCGAGTTCACGCTGTACCTGCCCGCGCACTACGCCGAGCCGGACGGGCGGCGGCGGCCGGCCGTCCCGCTGGAGGGCACGCCCTCCCCCACGCCCGAGCCCGCGGCGATCGAGCAGGGGTTCACCGGCGGCCGGAACGGCGGGTCCGCCCCCGAGCCGCCCGCGCCCCCG
>NZ_QURH01000059.1 GCF_003428695.1 Actinomadura logoneensis | reverse complement strand
GGCCCGGCGCCGCCGCGGTTCCGGCGCGGTGCCGGTCGCCGCGGGCGGTCGCCGGGCGTCCGGCGGCGGTCACTGGATGCCGAGCTTGGCGCACGCCTGGGCGTACACGCCGGTGCAGACCTTGGCGGGCTCCAGCACGCCGCCCGGCTTCACGACGTCCTTGATGTTCTGCTGCGTCACCACGGTCGGGACGAACAGCTGCGACGGCGTGTCGAACAGGGTGGTGTTGCCCTGCGGCTTCTTGCCCTGGGTGAAGTCGTGGGCGGCGACCGCCGCGGCCTCGGCCACGATCTTGATCGGCTTGGAGATGGTGTTGTACTGGTCGCCGGAGACGACCCGCTGGATCGCGGCGAGCTCGGCGTCGTTGCCCGTGACCGGCGGGACCTTCGCGCCGGCGGCCTTGAAGGCGGCGATCGAGCCGCCGCCGGTGCCGTCGTTGGCGGCCACCACGCCCGCGATCTGGGTGTGGAACTTGCTGATCTGGCCGGACACCCACTCCTGGGCCTTGGACGGCTCCCAGTTCGGGGTGTCGTACTCGGCGAGCAGCTTGAAGCCGCTCGGGTCGACCGCGCTGTGCATGCCCTTCTTGATCAGGCCCGCGGCGGCGTCGGTCGGCGAGCCGTTGACCTGGAGCATGCCGCCCTGCGCCTTGGTCTCCTTGAGGCGGTCGACCAGCGACTGGCCGATCATCTGGCCGAGCTTCTCGTTGTCGAACGACACGTAGAAGTCGGCCTTGGCCTTGGGGATCGGACGGTCGTAGGCGATGACCGCGGCCTTGCGCGCCTGCGCCATCCGGACGATCGAGGCGGCGGCGGCCGAGTCGACCGGGTCGATGACGAGCACCTTGGCGCCCTGGGCGAGCGCGGAGGTGGCCTGCTGCTGCTGCTTGGCGGCGTCGGCGTTGGCGTTCTGGTAGAGCACCTCGCAGCCGCCGCACAGCTCCTTCATCTTGGCCTTGAACAGCGGTGCGTCGTACTGCTCGTAGCGGGTCGAGGCGATGTCGGGCATCAGGAACGCGACCTTGGCGTGGTCCCCGCCGCCTCCGCCGGATCCGGACGCCTTGGACGAGCAGGCGGTGGCCGGCGCCAGCACGGCCAGCGCCGCGGCCGCCGCTGCGGCCGCTCGGAAGGACAGCTTCCTCACTTGGGTCTTCTCCTCGGTGTCCCGCCCGTGAACGACAGGGGCGGCCTGCTTGGGGGTGGTACAGCACCGCGCGGGGTGCCGCTGCGGATGTGAAGACAACACCCGCCGACGCGGGAATGTCAACATGAGTCCGTGAACTTCACATCGATAACTGTGATTTATACCGGTCCCGACGTGAAGATCGTCACTTGGACGTCCGTCGCTGAGCCGTCGAGCGGCTGGCAGCCCCGGACTTCTCCGGTATCTCCTGGAGGATCCGGCCTCGGACAGCCGCGGTACGTAGTACGTTACTTTCCACACGAACGTCACATCGCAGCCCTGCCGCACCCCTCCCGCGGCGACCCTCAGAAGGGAACCCGGTGACCGACGCACCTCCGAGCACGACCGGACCGGACGCCGACGGCGGCGGCACCCGCCGCCGCCGCGAGGCCATCCGCAGGCAGGTGACCGACGAGGGCTTCGTCCGGATCAAGGACCTGGCCGCGGCGCACGCGGTCAGCACCATGACCATCCACCGCGACCTGGACGAACTGCAGAGCACCGGCTGGCTGCGCAAGGTGCGCGGCGGCGCGACCGCCGAGCCGTCGGCCAGCTACCACGGCGACGTCCGGCACCGCCGGCAGGCGATGGCCGCCGAGAAGCACGCCCTGGCCGAGGCCGCCGCGAGCCTGGTCGGCGCGGGCGCCACCGTGATGATCGACGAGAGCACCACCGCGCTGGAGCTGGCCGGGCTGCTGCCCGCGCGCGGCCCGCTCACGGTGATCACCAACTTCCTCGCCGCCGTGAACGCGCTGACCGGCGAGACCGGCATCGACCTGATCGCGCTCGGCGGCGCGTACTACCCCGCCTACGACGCCTTCCTCGGCCTGCGCACGTCCGAGGCGATCCGGTCGCTCCGCGCGGACCTGCTGTTCATGTCCACGACGGCGATCACCAACGGCCAGTGCTACCACCAGTCGCAGGAGACCGTCGCGGTGAAGCGGGCGCTGATGGAGTCCGCCGACCGGCGCGTGCTGCTGGCCGACCACACGAAATTCGACAAGAACGGTCTCTTCCAGCTCGCCCCGCTGACCGACTTCGACCTGGTCATCGTGGACGCGGGCACGCCCGAGGCGGAGGTCGGGGCGCTGCGGGCGCGCGGCGTCCGGCTGCACGTGGCCGGGCGCGACGGACTGCCGTCGTGGCCCGCGCCCGCGGAGCGCTGACCTGCGCGTTCACCCGCCGGAACGGACGGGTTCAGCCGGCGGCGCCTGATGTCCACCGCGCCGTGAGGGGCTTGACAGCCGGGGTACGTTTCCGGGCCAAACGATGATCATCGTGCGGGGGGACGCCCTCGCGGCCATCGTCGGGCCGGGTTCGCCCCTGCCCGGAAACCCCTCACACCGGAGACCGAAAATCCTCATGCGCACCCTGCTGCTGAGTTCCGTCCTGGGCGCGGCCCTCGCCGTCGCCGGCCCCGCCGCCGCGTTCGCCGACTCCCCCTCCCACCCCGCGGGCCTGCCGAAGGAGGTCTACGGCGGCGCGTGGCAGTCGCCGCACGTCCAGGGCATCGCCGTGGACGAGCGCCGCGGCTTCATGTACTTCTCGTTCACCGACCTGCTGGTCAAGACCGACCTGTCGGGCCGGCCGGTCGGCTCGGTCGTCGGCTTCACCGGCCACCTCGGCGACCTCGACTTCAACAGCGAGGACGGCCGCGTCTACGGCTCGCTGGAGTACAAGGAGGCCAGGTCCTTCTACATCGCGATCTTCGACGTGGACAAGATCGACCGGATGGGCATGAACGCCGAGGACTCCGACGTCGTGTCGACGGTCTACCTCAAGGAGGTCGTCGACGACTACTCGGCCGACATGAACGGCGACGGCGTCTTCGACGGCAACATCGGCGCCACCCCCGACCACCGCTACGGCTGCAGCGGCATCGACGGCGTCGCGTTCGGTCCGGCCTTCGGCAGGCGCGGCGGCCCGCAGCGCCTTTCCGTGGCCTACGGCATCTATTCCAACACCGGTCGGAGCGACAACGACTACCAGGTCGTCCTCCAGTACGACACCAAGCGCTGGAAGAGCTACGAGAAGCCGCTCACCCAGCAGGCCCCGCACACCAGCGGACCGTCCAGGGCCAATGGCAAGTACTTCGTCTACACCGGGAACACCACTTACGGTGTTCAGAACCTCGAATACGACCCTTACGACGGCACCTGGCTGATGGCCGCCTACAAGGGCGCCAAATCCGGCTTCCCGAACTACGCGCTGTTCGCCGTGGACGCCACCGCCAAGCCGCGGCTCCAGCCCCTCAAGGGCCAGGCCACGCCCGAGAAGGGCAAGGTCATCCCGCTGTCCGCGCGCGGTGAGCGGGACTCCGCCACGGGCGTCCGCGGCTGGTCCGACTCGTCCGGCCAGTACGGCCTGGTCGCGGTCGGAAAGGGCCTGTACTACGTCGTGGAGAGCGGCAAGATCACCGAGGGCGGGGTGGCCAAGCAGACCGCCCGCGCCCGGCTCCACCGTTTCACCGGCGCCACTCCCAACCCCTTCACCCGCATTTCCTGACACGCTTTAGAGCGTCGTGCCGGCCGTCTTTCAGGCGGCCGGGCACGGCGTTTTTCCGGCCTCGCGTCCGTCATTCATGTCCGCGCCGCGTACATCTTGAGATGTACGCGGCGCGGCGGCGTTACGGCTCGGGTTGCAGACGGGGTGCGTTCCTCCGCCAGACGCGGCGCGGAAAGGACCGGATTCACGATGAGTGCCTGATCGTGAATCGAGGAGGCAGCATCGTGAACGGAATCTGGAGAGGGTCCGGACGCCGCCTGGCGGCCGTCGTTTCGGGCAGGCGCGCCAAATGGATCGTGCTGGCGTTCTGGGTCGTCCTCCTGGTCGCGCTCGGGCCGCTGTCGGGACGGCTCAAGGACGTGCAGAAGGACGACGCCGCGAGCTGGCTCCCGGCCGGGGCGCAGTCGACGCAGGTGGTGAAGCTCGACGAGCGCTTCCACTCCGGGGAGCAGGTCACCGCCGTGGTCGTGTACTCCCGGACGTCCGGCGTCACCCCGGCGGACCGGGCCAAGGCGCGGGCCGACGCCGCCGCGTTCGGACGGCTGCCCGGAGCCGGGACCCCGCAGGGGCCGTTCGTGTCGGAGGACGGCCGGGCGCTGCGGACGCTCGTCCCGATCCGCAAGGACGACGCGGCCGACGCCGTGAAGGCGGCGCGTGACATCGCCGCGCGCGGCGGGACCGGGCTGGAGACGCACGTCACCGGCCCCGCGGGCGGCGTCGCGGACCTGGGCGCGGTGTTCGGGGCGATGGACGGGCTGCTGCTGGCGGTCGCGGCGGGCGTCGTGGTCGTGCTGCTGCTCCTCATCTACCGCAGCCCGCTGCTGTGGCTGGTCCCGCTGGTCGGCGCGGTGTTCGCGCTCGGGCTGTCGCAGTCGGCGGTGTACCTGCTCGCGCGGTACGCGGGGCTGACCTTCAACGGGCAGACGTCGGGCATCCTGACCGTCCTGGTGTTCGGCGTGGCGACGGACTACGCGCTGCTGCTGGTCGCCCGGTACCGCGAGGAGCTTCGGCGGCACGCCGACCGGCACGAGGCGATGGCCGCCGCGCTGCACCGCGCGGGCCCGGCGGTCCTGGCCTCGGCCGGGACGGTCGCCGCCGGCCTGCTGTGCCTGCTCGCGGCCACGATGAACGCCAACCGCGGCCTCGGCCCCGTCGCCGCCGCCGGTGTCGTCGCCGCGCTCGCCGCGATGACGACATTGCTGCCCGCGCTGCTGGTGGCGCTCGGCCGGTGGATCTTCTGGCCGCTCGTCCCGCGGTACGAGCCCACCGCCGCGAACGCGCACGCGGGCGGAGGCGCGGGCCACCGGGCGGCGGGTGGCGTGGACGGGGTGTGGGGACGGGTCGGACGGCTCGTCGCGACGCGTCCGCGCGCGCTGTGGGTGGGGACGTCGCTGCTGCTGGTCGCGATGGCGTCCGGGCTCGGGTCGCTGTCGGCGGACGGCCTCGCGAACAGGGACCAGTTCGTCACCACGCCCGACTCGGTGACCGGCGCCGCGGTCGTGGCGCGGCACTTCCCCGCCGGGTCCGGCGCTCCGGCCGTGGTCATCGGGCCGGCGTCCGGGGCCGCGCGGCTGGCGGACACCCTGCGCGCGACCGACGGCGTCGCGGAGGTCGGGCGTCCGGCCGTCGCGCAGGGGTACGTGCGGTACGAGGCGACGCTGCGCGACCCCGCCGACGGACGCGCCGCCCAGGACACCGTGGACCGGCTGCGCAAGGCCGTCGGGGGCACCGCGCGGGTCGGCGGCCCGACCGCGACCGCCCTGGACACCCGCCGCGCCGCCGCGCACGACGACCGGGTCGTCATCCCGGCCGTGCTGGCCGTGGTGTTCCTCATCCTCGCCGTCCTGCTGCGCGCGCTGGTGGCGCCGCTGCTGATGACGGCCACGGTCGTGCTGTCGTTCCTGGCCTCGCTCGGCGTGAGCGCCCTGGTGTTCCGGCACGGGTTCGGCTTCGGCGGCAGCGACGCGTCGTTCCCGCTGCTCACGTTCATCTTCCTGGTCGCCCTGGGCGTGGACTACACCATCTTCCTGATGCACCGCGTCCGGGAGGAGGCGCAGCGGGCCGGGACGCGGCGCGGGATCGTGCGCGGCCTGACCGTCACCGGCGGTGTGATCACCTCCGCGGGCCTGGTGCTGGCCGCCACGTTCGCCGCCCTGGCGGCGCTGCCCCTGGTGGCCATGGTGCAGATGGGCTTCGCGGTGGCCTTCGGGGTGCTGCTCGACACCGTCGTCGTCCGGTCGCTGCTGCTGCCCGCGCTGGCCTACGACCTCGGCCGGCGCGTCTGGCTGCCCGGACGGCTCGCCGCCGCGCCCGCGTCCGCCCCGCGGCGCGGCGGAACCCTCGAACCGCTGGAACCGCTCACCTGACGTGCGCCGACGTCCGCCGACGTCCGCCGGGATCCGCTCCCCGCGCCGGAGCGGATCCCGGCGGTCAGGCCGTGACCGTAATCAGGCCGGGACCGCGGTCAGGACAGCCAGCCGGGGCGCACGACGCCCGACTCGTACGCCAGCACCACCAGCTGCGCCCGGTCGCGCGCGCCGACCTTCGCGAGGATGCCAGCACCACCAGCTGCGCCCGGTCGCGCGCGCCGACCTTCGCGAGGATGCGGCTGACGTGCGTCTTCGCGGTCGCGGTGCTCAGCACCAGCCGCCGCGCGATCTCGTCGTTCGACATCCCGGCCGCGACCAGCTCCAGCACCTCCCGCTCCCGGACGGTCAGCGCGTCCAGCGTCCCGTCCGGCGGCGGCTCGGCGAGCCGCTGCGCGAACTCGGCGATCAGCCGCCGGGTCACCGCCGGGGCGAGCAGCGCGTCCCCGCGCGCCACGACCCGCACCCCGTGGACCAGCTCGGCGGGCTCGGTGTCCTTCACCAGGAAGCCGCTCGCGCCCGCGCGAATCGCGCCGTACACGTACTCGTCCAGGTCGAACGTCGTCAGGATCACCACCCGGACGCCCGCCAGGCGCGCGTCCCCGACGATCCGCCGGGTCGCCTCCAGCCCGTCCAGCACCGGCATCCGGACGTCCATGAGCACCACGTCCGGACGCAGCTCGGCGGCCAGCCGCACCGCCCGCGCGCCGTCCTCGGCCTCGCCGAGGACCTCGATGTCCGGCTCGCCCGCGAGGATCGACCGGAACCCCGCCCGCACCAGCGTCTGGTCGTCCGCCAGCAGCACCCTGATCACGCGGACTCCCCCTCGGGCAGCGGCAGCCGCGCCCGCACCCGGAACCCGCCGTCCGGTCCCGGCCCCGCCGTCGCCTCGCCGCCCATCGACGCCGCCCGCTCCCGCATCCCGCGCAGCCCGTGGCCGCCGCCCATCGGCCCGCTCCCCGCGCCCAGCCCCTCCGCCGGGCCCCGTCCGTCGTCGTCCACCTGCACCACCAGTGCCCCGTCCGTCCGTTCGATCCGCACCGTAACCGTCCGCGCCCGCGCGTGCTTCACCGCGTTCGTCACCGCCTCCTGGACGATCCGGTATCCCGCCAGGTCGATCTCGACGGGCAGCCCGGCCGCCGCGTCCCGGCCGTCCAGCCGGACCGCGAGGCCCGCTGCGGCGGCCTGGTCCAGCAGCTCCCCGACGCGTTCCAGCGACGGGGCGGGCGCGACCGCCGCCTGCTCGTCCACCTGCCGCAGCACCCCGAGCGCCGTCCGCAGCTCCCGCAGCGTCTCGCGGCTGGCCTGCTTGATCGCCTCCAGCGCCGCGTACGGCTCCTCCCGCCGGTGCAGCGCCGCGCCCGCCTGCACGTTGATCAGCGAGAGCTGGTGGGCGAGGACGTCGTGCAGCTCCCGCGCGATCCGCAGCCGTTCCTCGACGGCCCGCCGCGCCGCCTCCTGCTCGCGGGTGGCCTCGGCCTCCGCCGCGCGCCGCTCAGCCTCGTCCGTCCTGGCCCGCCGTCCGCGCACGTAGTGGCCGAGCCAGACCGTGATGAGCAGCCCCAGGGCCAGCCACGCCAGCGCGTTGCCGTCCATGAGCGGCCGGCCGCGCACGGGTCCCGCCCCCACGGCCACGGCCTCCACGAACCCGGCGACGGCCAGCGCCACCCACAGCCGCCGCTCGACCGCCACCGTGAACAGCGCGAGCGGGAACAGGAGCGCGATCGCGCCGCCCGGATACCCGAGCGGGTAGTACAGCAGCACCGCCGAGGTGACCACGACCAGGACCGTCACCGGGAACCGCCGGCGCACCGCCAGCGCCGCCGCGGCCACCAGGATCAGCAGGACGCCCCCGGGCCACGGCGACCGCTCCCCCGCCGACGCCCGCAGGAGCGTGACGCCCAGCACCACCGAGGCCGCCACCGCCGCGAACACCACGTCCGCCCGCGACACCCGCAGCCCCCGGATCAGCTCCACCGCCCCACCGTAACCATCGCGGACCGTCCCGTCTGCGGACGGATCCCGTCCGCCGGCCGCCTCCGCCTCACCTGTCGCCGAGGAGGACGGTCGGGTACTTCCGCGGCAAGGACGTGACCATGTCGTTCATGAACGCGACGACCCCGTCGGACGCTCCCGCCAGCCGGTAGAGGTCGCCCTGGGAGGGCAACGACAACGGGACGCGGGCGAGCACCGCGCCCGTGCGGGCGTCGTTGACGGTCAGCCGGTCGGCGAACTCCCCGCCGTGAACGCTGCTCAGCGAGTAGACGCGGCCGTCCGCGACGGCCACCGAGGGATTCAGGGCGGGCCAGTCGTGCCTCCCCGGCAACGGAGACGTCCACAGCGTGCGGCCGGAGACCTCGTCGTTCGCGCAGATCCCATGGCGGGCGCCGCGGGCCAGGCGCAGGTAGCAGGTGCCGTAGCGCACCCCGTCGCGAAAGACCAGGTCGTCGCCCCTGGAAACCGTGTCCGTCGGCTTTCCCGCAGCGGGGCGCTCAGCGATCGCAGAGCCGGTTCGGGCGTCGTAGACGGCCTCCCGTTCGACCGTCCAGACCACCACCCGGTCGCGGCCCAGGTCGGCCACCTTCACCGGCAGCTTGCGGGCCAGGTCCCGCCCCGGCCACCAGCTCGCGAACGTCCTGCTCCACAGCAGCCGCCCGGTGGCGGCGTCGCGGCCGTCCACCGTCTCGTCGCCGTGGCACTGGTGGTGGAGGACCACCGTGCTCTCGGTGAGGAGCACCGCCGTGTGGTCGCACGGGTCGGGGACCTGCCAGCGGGTGCGCCCGGTTCCGGGATCGAGGGCGACCACCGCCCGGGAGAACGGGATCACCGCCGCGGTTCTAACGCGCGGCTCCCAGAAACCGGTGGAGGGGTACGGGCCGCTTCCGTCGATCGTCCGCTCCCAGGCGACCCTTCCCTTGCGGATGTCCAACGTGGTGACCCGCAAAGGCACGGAGGTCGAACCCGCCTCCGCGTCGGCACGCGCCCACACCGTCAGGAGCCGCCCGCGCTTCCAGTCGACGGACGCGGCGACGAGGTGACCGCGGCGACGGGTGAAGGTCCAGTACACGCGCCCCGAACGCAGGTCGGCGGCGGTGATCGCGTCCGCCTCCGGGACCGCCCGGAGGGCGACTCCGCCATAGATCATCGGGAGGTAGGGAAAGGTCGCCACCGTCTTCTCCGGCCGGTGTGGCGCCTCGGCCGCCACCGCGGTCGGGAAGGCTCCGTGCGGCCCGTCCAGCTTCCAGTCCGGACGGGGTCGCGCCTCCCACACGGCCACCGCCGTGGACACCGCCAGGAGGACGAGCATCAACGCGAGAAGCAGACGCAGGCCCGGGGGCCGCCGGCCGCGCCAGTGCCGCACGGGATGGCGCCACCAGCCCGGCGGGTGCGCCGGCGGCGGGTCCGACGTGGGCAGAAGGCCAGGTCGGGCCACGGGTTCGGGCATGCCACCACATCCGGACGGTCGGGGGGTACCAAGCGGAGGGCTACACATATAGCAGGATCAACTCGACACCAACCGTCAATTCCGTCAAGAAGGGAGTCCGATTTCAGATATGTCGGCACTCGGCTCCTTTCTCCGGCGGGGGCGGACGTTCTAGGTTGGGCAGATGTCATCTGGCAGCAAAGGGGCGCGGGCCGTCGCCGCTGATTACTCCTGGACCGAGGACGATGACGGGGGCCTGTTCGCGGCGTACTGCCTCACGCTGGTGCGCGGGATCGGGCCGGACGAGTTCCTGCGGCGGATCGGCGCGCGGATCCTGCACGAGGCGCTGCCGCTGGACGAGCAGTACTTCGAGTCCTCCTTCGACCGCTGGGAGGCGCCGCACTACGGGAACACCCAGTTCATCGGCGCGACGAGCGTGCCCGGCGAAGGCGGCGACTGGACGCTCGCCTTCGAGGTGAACGGCCACCTGGGCGTGACCCACGAGCTGGTGGTGCCCGCGTCCGCGGGGACGCGCCTGGTCTCGCACAGCTACAACGAGGGCAACGCCCACGGGTACTTCATGTGGGTCGAGGACGGCGACGTCCGGGTCGAGTTCGAGCCGCTGTTCGCCGACGTCCGCGAGGGCCGCACCCCGGACGCGCTGCTCGACGACATGCGCGGGATCGGCTTCGACCTCGACTCGGACCGGGAGGAGGTCGGGCCGACGACGTCGGGGGCGTTCGCCCTGGCCGAGCGCCTCACCGGCGTCCGCGTGACCGAGGACCTCGTCACCGGGGCCCGTTTCCTGTGCGGGGAGGCCGCCGACCACCGGACGGGCGCGTGACCGGGGAAACGGGCGCGGGAAAATGGGGCGGGGTCCGTCGGGGGGCGGCGCTAGGGTGCGGATCATGGCAGGCGAGGAGACGGTACGGGTCGACCTGTGGATCTGGTCGGTCCGGCTGCTGAAGACCCGGTCGCAGGCGACGGCGGCCTGCCGGGCCGGGCACGTGCGGGTCAACGACGAGCGCGCGAAGCCCGCCACGGCCGTGAAGGCCGGGGACGAGGTGCGGGTGCGCGTCGAGGGACGCGAGCGCGTGGTCGTCGTGAAGAAGGTGATCCGCAAGCGGGTCGGGGCGCCGGTGGCCCAGGAGTGCCTCGTCGACCACAGCCCGCCCCCGCCGCCGCGCGAGCTGACGATGCCGGTCGGCCTGCGGGACCGGGGCGCGGGACGTCCGACCAAGCGCGACCGGCGGGAGCTGGAGCGGCTGCGGGAGCAGCGCGACGCCCCCTTGTTCGGCGACCCGGACAAGATCAGGCGCCGCCTCGGGCAGGAGTGACCCCGGCGCGGAACTGAGCAAGAAAGGGGGCGTCCGCCCGCGTCGTTATACGCGGTCGGACGCCCCTTAGAACGGCGTGGGGTACGGGTCAGGGCTTGAGGACGATCCGGATCGGGTTGCCCTCCTTGGCCTCCAGCGCGTGGACGGCCTTCGGCGCGTCGGCGAGCGGCATCACGGCGCTGACCGAGCCGGAGAAGTCCAGCCGGTGCGCGCCCAGCAGCCTGACCAGCTCGACGACGTGCTCCGCCGTGGAGCCGTAGTGGCCGAGCAGCTTCTTCTGGAAGTAGCTGAACAGGGTGCCGTCGGTGATCGTGATGGGCCGGTCGGTGAGGCCGACCAGGGTGAGCCGCCCGCCCGGGGCGAGGACCGCGACGGCCTGCTCGCGGACGGCGGGGACGCCGGCGAAGTCGAAGGCGGCGGCCACCCCGGCGCCGCCGGTCGCGGCGAGGACCCGGTCGCGGAACGCGGGGTCGGCGGGGTCCAGGGCGAGGTCGGCGCCGAGCGCGAGCGCGCGCTCGCGGGCGGCGGGCAGCGG
>NZ_QURH01000054.1 GCF_003428695.1 Actinomadura logoneensis | reverse complement strand
GAGGTCGTCCAGTCGGACGGGGGTCTGAGCGGTGGCCACGGCGTAGGGGTCGTGGACCCACAGCGTGCGGGAGCGGATCGGCCGGGCGGTGGTGACGTAGCACAGGCCCTGGGTGGGCGACCCGTCCGGCCACTCCAGCGGCAGGGTGTGCAGCGGCTCGGGCAGCGCCACCGAGCCGACCATGCCGCCCGACACCCGCTCACCGGTGCGCAGCGCGACGACGTTGCCGCTCTTGCACATGTCGCGGATCACGCTGGAGCCGCCGAGCTGGGTCACGCTGGCCTGCTGGGTCGCCAGGACGACGCAGATCGCGACCTTGCGGCCCATCTGGGTGATGATCTCGACCCGGCGGCGGATCTCCTTGCCGTGGTCGCCGTCCATCAGCAGCCGGTGCGCCTCATCGATGACGATCACCAGGCCCGGCATGTCGGGGGTGGGGTCGATCGAGTGGCGTCCGGTCCGGGCCCGGCCCTGCTTGTCGCGCCACGCCACCGTGGTGAGGGCGGCGAATCGCGCGTCCATCAGGGCGATGATCCGGTCCAGCAGCTCAAGGGTGTCGTCCACCGTGGTGGCGGTGTAGGGGACGTGGGGGATCCAGTCCGGCACGGACATGCCGCCGGACCCGTCGATGACGATCGGGATGAGCCGGTCGGACATGCCGACCTCCGACAGGATCAGGTCGAGCGCGGCGGACTTGCCCGATCCGGTGGTGCCGGCCACCAGGCCGTGGCACATGCCCGCGCCCGGCCACCACAGCCGCCAGTGCAGCATTTGCCCGTCGGCGGTGACCGCCAGCGGGAACGTCCCGGTGGCGTTGTCCAGGCCGGGCCCGGTCCAGCGGCGCACGTCCTCCAGCGGGTTGATCGTCAGGACGGTCAGGCGGGCCTTGTGGACCGGCTGTCCCTGGATCGGCTCGGCCAGGACCCGCCCGTCGGGCAGGTCGTAGACCGAGGCGATGGTGGCCAGGCAGCCGGTGACGGTGTTCCAGTGCTCACCACGGCCCAGGTCGACGGTGGCGGTCCACCCATAGGCGATCTCGGTGATGTCGGTCAGCGTCGATCCGGCGAGCGCGCCGCGCTGGGCGCCCATGTACTCCTCCCAGCGGACGGCGCGCCAGTCCGGGCCGGTCGGCTCGGCGGGCTCGGGGCGAGCGTCCTGGAGCGCCTGCTCTGCGGTGATGTCCGGAGTGGCCTCGCTGTGGCGGACCCACCAGGGCAGCGCGAGCGCCGCCCCTCCCAGCCACAGAGCGGCCTGCACGGCGCCCGGCCCGACGGCCGCGGCCACGGTCTGCCACGACAGGCTCGCGGTGCAGGCGACCGCAGCGTACGCGCGGCCCCACCGGCCCAGGCGTTGGCGGCCGGCCATGTAGGCGCCGACGGTCCCGGCGCCGGTCAGGGCCAGCACGCCGAGCGCGGCGGGCCCGTCGGCGGCCGAGGCCGCAGCGCC
>NZ_QURH01000053.1 GCF_003428695.1 Actinomadura logoneensis | reverse complement strand
GCGGGTCGACGGCGACGATCGGCGCGGCGCCCGCCATCCGGAGCAGCTGGACGCCGTGCGCGCCGAGGCCGCCGACGCCCCAGACGCCGACCGCCTCGGCGGCGCGGACCTGGGCGGTCGCGGTGATCGCGGCCCAGGGCGTGGAGACGGCGTCGGGGACGAAGCACGCCTGCTCGAACGGCAGGTCGTCGGGGATCGGGACGAGGGTGTCGACGCGGGCGAGGGCGTACTCGGCCCATCCGCCGTCGTAGTCGACGCCCCGCGTGAAGGTGGTGCCGCCGCGCTCCTCGCCCGCCTGGAGCAGCACCCGGTCGCCGACCCGGGCGCCGGTGACGCCGGGGCCGAGGGCGTGGACGGTGCCGGCGACCTCGTGGCCGAGCGTGACGGCGTCGTCCTTCAGCAGGAACGGGGTGAGCGTGCCGTCGATGAGGTGGACGTCGGAGAGGCAGACGCCGGCCGCCCCGACCTTGACCAGGACGTGGTCCGGGCCCGGCTCGGGGGTCGGTACCTCGTCCATCCGCAGTTCGCGTCCGCCGTCCGCGGTGAAGTGCAGCCGTCCGGCCAGCATGGTCGCCTCCTGTACCCGCCGCACCAGGGGTTTCGCGACGGAAGTTCTGTTTTGTCCCTTTACTCCCTCCAACTCTCGACACGGTGTCGATGTTCCCGACGTGTCGTAGATCTCGACACCGTGTCGAGAGACTCGACGCTGTTACGATCAAGGCATGGCGACGTCCCGGGCCTCCCGCAGCCGCCGCTCGTCCCGCCCCTCGGGCGACGAGCGCGAGGCGGCGATCCTCACCACGGCCGAACGGCTGCTGGCCGAGCGCCCCCTGGCCGACATCTCCATCGAGGACCTCGCCGCGGGCGCGGGCATCTCCCGCCCGACGTTCTACTTCTACTTCTCGTCCAAGAAGGACGTCCTGCTCTCGCTGCTCGACCGGGTGGCCGAGGAGGCCGACCGCGCGATCGTGCCCCGGCCGCCCTCCCCCATCGCCGACCGGGCGGCGTTCTGGCGGGACGTCCTCACCGCGTTCTTCGCGGCCTTCGGCGCGCACCGGGCGGTCAGCGCCGCGGCCGACGCGGCCCGCGCGGACGATCCGGAGATCGCCGCCCTCTGGTCCCGGCTGATGACCGGCTGGGTGGAACGCGACGCCGCGGTCATCGAGGCCGAGCGCGCCGCCGGGGCGGCGCCGGACGGCCCGCCCGCCCGCGAGCTCGCCACCGCCCTCAGCCTCATGGTCGAGCGCTCCATGATCGCGCTGTTCACCGGCCGGGAGCCCGCCGTCGGCGAGGACCTTCTGGTGGAGACCCTGCTGCACGTCGTCCTCGGCGCGATCTACACCCCCGCCCCCTGGTAGCCGCCCGGGCACTGCGCCCCGGCGCCTCCGCCGGGCCCGGGGATGGCGCTCGGTGAGCGCCGCGTCACCGGTCGTCGGCGGTGGATTTGTGGGGTTCCCACAAGGCTGAGGGCCCGGCACGTGTGGACGCGCGCATTGGTGTGCCGGGCGCGGATCGGACAGGCTGGAGGGCGGACGTGGCGACACCCCGGTGCCGGGTGTCGCCCTCGTGTTTGCGGGTGTTTGGAGGTTCGGCCGGTGTTCAGGCGTATCGCGATCGTCAACCGGGGAGAGGCCGCGATGCGGCTCATCCACGCGGTCCGTGACCTCGTGGCGGAGACGGGGGCGCGCGTCGAGACCGTCGCGCTGTACACCGACGCCGACCGCGGCGCGACGTTCGTCCGGGAGGCCGACGTCGCCTACCCGCTCGGCGCGGCGGCGGACCGGCCCTACCTGGACCTCGCGGTGCTGGAGCGCGCGCTGGTGGAGACCGGCGCGGACGCGGCGTGGGTCGGCTGGGGCTTCGTCGCCGAGGACCCGGCGTTCGCCGAGCTGTGCGACCGGATCGGCGTCACGTTCGTCGGGCCGTCGGCCGAGGCGATGCGGCGGCTCGGCGACAAGATCGGCGCGAAGCTGATCGCCGAGGAGGTCGGCGTCCCGGTCGCGCCGTGGAGCCGGGGCGCGGTCGAGACCCTGGAGGACGCGCTGCGCGCCGGGGACGAGATCGGCTACCCGCTGATGCTGAAGGCGACGGCGGGCGGCGGCGGACGCGGCATCCGGAAGGTGTCCTCGCGCGCCGAGCTGGCCGACGCCTACGAGCGGACGAGCCAGGAGGCGCTGCGCGCGTTCGGCTCCGGCGTGGTGTTCCTGGAGCGCCTGGTCACCGGCGCGCGGCACGTCGAGGTGCAGGTCATCGCGGACGGCCAGGGCACCGCCTGGGCGCTCGGCGTGCGGGACTGCTCGGTGCAGCGCCGCAACCAGAAGATCATCGAGGAGTCGGCGTCGCCGGTGCTGGACCCCGCCCAGGTCGCCGAGCTGAAGGCGTCGGCGGAGCGGCTGGCCCTCGCGGTCGGCTACCGGGGCGCCTGCACGGTGGAGTTCCTGTACCACCCGGGCGAGCGGCTGTTCGCGTTCCTGGAGGTCAACACCCGGCTGCAGGTCGAGCACCCGATCACCGAGATCACCACCGGCACCGACCTGGTGCGGCTGCAGCTGCACGTCGCGGCCGGCGGGCGGCTGGAGGGCGAGCGCCCGGCCGAGTCCGGGCACGCCGTCGAGGCCCGGCTCAACGCCGAGGACCCCGACCGCGACTTCGCGCCCGCGCCCGGCCGCATCGCGCGGCTGGTGCTGCCCGCGGGCCCGGGCGTCCGGGTGGACACCGGGGTCGGCGAGGGCGACCGCATCCCGGCCGACTTCGACTCCATGATCGCCAAGATCATCGCGTTCGGGCGGGACCGGGAGCAGGCGCTCGGCCGGCTGCGCCGGGCGATGGCCGAGACCACCGTGGTGATCGAGGGCGGCGCGACCAACAAGAGCTTCGTGCTGGACCTGCTGGACCGGCCCGAGGTGGTCGACGCGTCCGCCGACACCGGCTGGATCGACCGCGTCCGCGCCGAGGGCGGGCTGGTCGCGCACCGGCACGCGGCCGTGGCGCTCGCCGCCGCCGCGATCGAGGCGTACGAGGAGCAGGAGCGCGCCGAGCGCGAGCGGCTGCTGGCGACCGCCGCCGGCGGACGGCCCCAGGCGCGGCACGAGTCGGGGCGCCCGCTGGAGCTGAAGCTGCGCGGCGTCGGGTACCGCGTGCGGGTCGCGCGGGTCGGCGCGCAGCGGTTCCGGGTCGGGCTGGAGGCGGGCGACCAGGTCCGCACCGCCGACGTGGAGCTCGACCGGTTCGACCGGCACGCCGGGCAGATCCTGGTGAACGGCGTCCGGCACCGGCTGCTGACCGGCACGCACGGGCCCGTCCACCTGGTCGAGGTGGACGGCGTCGCGCACCGGATCAGCCGGGACGAGGGCGGCGTCGTCCGCTCCCCCGCGCCCGCGCTGGTGGTCGCCACGCCGCTGGAGGTCGGCGCGGAGGTCGAGGCCGGGGCGCCGGTGCTGGTGCTGGAGTCCATGAAGATGGAGACGGTGCTGCGCGCGCCGTTCCGGGCCCGGCTGAAGGAGTGCCTGGTCTCGGTCGGCGGCCAGGTCGAGACGGGCGCGCCGCTGCTGCGCCTGGAACCGCTCGGCGACACCGCGGCGGAGGACTCGGCGGGCACCGCCGCGGCCGACCTGGACCTGCCCGCCGGACCCGGCTCGGTCCCGCCGCACGAGCGGGCCGTCCGCGTCCGGGGCGACCTGCGCGGCCTGCTGCTCGGCTTCGACGCCGACCCCTACGACGAGACCCGGACGCTGGAGGACTACCTCGCGGCCCGGCGGGCGGCCGTGCGGAACGGCGACCGTCCGCTGGCCGCCGAGCTGGACCTGCTCACGGCGTTCGCCGACCTGGCGGAGCTGGGCGGCAACCGCCCGGCCGGGGCGGGCTTCGGCGGCGGCGCGGACGCGGCCGTCGGCCGGGACGGGCACGTGCACAGCCCGCGCGAGTACTTCCACACCTACCTGCAGAGCCTGGACGTCGAGCGGGCCGGGCTGCCGGACGAGTTCCAGGAGCGGCTGCGCCGGGCGTTCGCCCACTACGGCGTCACCGACCTGGAGCGCTCGCCCGAGCTCGAGGCGGCGGTGTTCCGGATCTTCCTGGCGCAGCAGCGGGCGTCCGGGCACGCCTCGGCCGTCACCGCGCTGCTGCGCGCCTGGCTGGAGGAGCAGCCGCCCGGCGGCGACCTGGCCGAGCCCGCCGCGCTGGCGCTGGAGCGGCTGATCTCCGCGACGCAGGTGCGCTTCCCGGCGGTGTCGGACCTGGCGCGCGGCGTGGTGTTCGCCTGGTTCGGGCAGCCGCTGCTGCGCCGCAACCGCGCCCGGGTGTACGCCGGGGTCCGCCGCCACCTGCGGCACCTGGACGCGATGCCCGACTCGCCGGACCGCGCCGAGCGCATCGCGGAGATGGTGCGCAGCACCGAGCCGCTGGTGCGGCTGCTCGGGCAGCGGCTGATCCGGAGCGCCCGGGCGGGCGCCGGCGCCGGTGGTCCCGGTACCGGTGGTCCCGGGACCGCCGCGGAGGCCGGCGGGCTGGACAACTCGGTCATGCTCGAGGTGCTGACCCGCCGCTACTACGGCAACAAGGAGCTGCTGGACGTCCGGACCGCGACCGCCTCGGGCTGCTCGTTCGTGGTCGCGCGGCGCGCCGGGTCGTCGGTGGTGTCGGCGGCGGTCGGCTTCGAACGGCTCGGCGGCGCGCTGGACGGCCTCGCCGAACTCGCCCGCGCGGGCGGCGGGGCGGACGCCACCGACGCCGACGCGGACGCGACCGACGCCGACCCGATCGACGCCGACATCTACCTGTCCTGGGAGAAGCAGCCCGAGGACTTCGACGCCATGGCCGAGGCGCTGCGGCGGGTGCTGACGCTGCACCCGCTGCCGCGCCGGGTGCGGCGGCTGACCGCGACCGTCGCGGGCAGCGGCGGCGCGGTGATGCACCACCACTTCACGTTCCGGCCGTCCGCCGACGGGATGGCCGAGGAGCGGCTGATCCGCGGCCTGCACCCCTACATCGCCCAGCGCATGCAGCTGGAGCGGCTGAGCGCGTTCGACCTCACCCGGCTGCCGTCCTCGGACGAGGAGGTCTACCTGTTCCGGTGCGTCGCGCGGGAGAACCCGTCCGACGAACGGCTCGTGGCGTTCGCGCAGGTCCGGGACCTGACCGCGCTGCGCGACCAGGACGGCGAGCACGTCGCGCTGCCGATGGCCGAGTACACGATCGCGACCTGCCTGGACTCGATCCGGCGGGCGCAGGCGCAGCTCCCGTCCGGCCGGCGGTTCGCGACCAACCGGATCGTGGTCTACGTCTGGCCGCCGAGCGACCTGACCCGCGCCGAGCTGGAGCAGATCTTCGAACGGGTGCTGCCGACCGCCGAGGCGGCGGGCCTGGAGGAGATCCTGCTCATCGGCCGCCGGCGCGACGAGGAGACCGGCGAGCTGCGCAAGATCGCCGTCCGGGTCCGGTTCGACGCGGCGGGCGGCGCCGAGCTGACCATCGGCGAGCCGCCGGTGGAGCCGGTCGAGCCGCTGGACGACTACCGGCAGAAGGTGCTGCGCGCCCGCTCCCGCAACACCGTGTACCCCTACGAGCTGACCGGCCTGCTGGGCGACTTCGTCGAGCACGACCTGGACGAGGCGAACCGGCTCGTCCCGGTCGACCGGCCGAAGGGCCGCAACAGCGCCGCGATCGTGGCGGGCGTGGTGACCACGCCGACCGCCCGGCACCCCGAGGGCGTCACCCGGGTCGTCCTGCTGGGCGACCCGACCAAGGCGCTCGGCGCGCTGTCGGAGCCGGAGTGCCGCCGCGTGATCGCCGCGCTGGACCTGGCGGCCGCGATGCGGGTGCCGCTGGAGTGGTACGCGCTGTCGGCGGGCGCCCGGATCTCCATGGGGTCCGGCACCGAGAACATGGACTGGGTGGCGGCGGCGCTCAAGCGGATCGTCGAGTTCACCCAGGACGGCGGCGAGATCAACGTCGTGGTCGCGGGCATCAACGTCGGCGCGCAGCCGTACTGGAACGCCGAGGCGACGATGCTGATGCACACCAAGGGCGTGCTGGTCATGACGCCGGACTCGGCGATGGTGCTGACCGGCAAGCAGTCGCTGGACTTCTCCGGCGGCGTGTCGGCCGAGGACAACCTCGGCATCGGCGGCTACGACCGGGTGATGGGCCCGAACGGGCAGGCGCAGTACTGGGCGCCGGACCTGCCGTCCGCGCGGGACGTGCTGATGGCGCACTACGACCACACCTACGTCGTGCCGGGCGAGTCCGGTCCCCGGCCGGCCGGGACGTCCGACCCGGCCGACCGCGACATCCGGGACTTCCCGCACGTGGTCGAGGGCAGCGACTTCACCCGGGTCGGCGACATCTTCTCCGCCGAGCACAACCCGGACCGCAAGAAGCCGTTCGACATCCGCACGGTGATGCGGGCGCTGTCGGACCAGGACCACCCGGTGCTGGAGCGCTGGGCGGGGATGGCCGACGCCGAGACCTCGGTGGTCCAGGACGTCCACATCGGCGGGCGGCCCGTCTGCCTGGTCGGGATCGAGTCGCGGGCGGTGCCCCGGCGCGGTTTCCCGCCCACCGACGGCCCGGACGCCTACACGGCCGGGACGCTGTTCCCGCAGTCGTCGAAGAAGACCGCGCGGGCGATCAACGCCGCGTCCGGGAACCGGCCGCTGGTGGTGCTGGCGAACCTGTCGGGGTTCGACGGGTCGCCCGAGTCGATGCGCAAGCTCCAGCTGGAGTACGGCGCGGAGATCGGCCGCGCGATCGTGAACTTCGACGGCCCGATCGTGTTCTGCGTGATCTCCCGGTACCACGGCGGCGCGTTCGTGGTGTTCTCCAAGGCGCTGAACCCGAACATGACGGTGCTGGCGCTGGAAGGGTCGTTCGCGTCGGTGCTGGGCGTGGCGCTGGAAGGGTCGTTCGCGTCGGTGCTGGGCGGCGCTCCGGCGGCGGCGGTGGTGTTCTCCCGCGACGTCGACGCGCGGACGGCCAACGACCCGCGGGTGACGGCGCTGCAGGCGGAGGCGTCGACGGCGATGGGGGCCGAGGCGGTGGAGCTGCGGGCGCGGCTGGCCGAGGTCCGCGCCGCCGTCCGCGCCGAGAAGCTGGGCGAGGTCGCCGCGGAGTTCGACCGGGTGCACAGCATCCAGCGGGCCGTCGAGGTCGGTTCGGTGGACGCGATCGTCGGCGCCGCCGAGCTGCGTCCGCGCGTCATCGAGGCGATCGAGCGCGGCCTGCGGCGCTGACCGCCGCGCGGGTCCGGGCCGTCCCCGGCCGGACGGCCCGGGCCC
>NZ_QURH01000052.1 GCF_003428695.1 Actinomadura logoneensis | reverse complement strand
GTCCGGGGGGCGGGGGGCGGGGACGGCCGGGGCCGCCGCGCCGGCCCGGCGCGCGTCCCGGAACGCCAGGGCGGCCAGGCCGATCGCGCGCAGGACGCACACCGCGACCAGCGCGAAGAACAGGCCGAACACCACGTGGAAGGTGACCAGGACGCCGTAGGCGGCCGCCGTCGCCAGACCGAACAGGACCTGGTTGCGGGGCCTGGTCGGCGTCGTCCCCGGGTCGGTGATCATGTAGTTGGTGAACAGGACGAACGCCACGCCCGTCACCGGCAGCAGCGCGCTCAGCAGGGCCGTGCCGGTCAGCGGCGCGCGCAGCACGGCCTGCAGCAGGAATCCGCCCACCCAGCCGGCGACCAGCGGCATCCTCCCGGTGAGCATCCCGTTCAGCATCGTCCCGGACGCGAGGATGACCGCCGGGACGACCCAGTCGAGCGGCCCGCCGATCCACTCGGTGAACTGGTAGGGCGGGGCGATCCCGACCCAGGGGAACATCAGCAGCACGGCGGCGATGCCGAGGTTGGACGGGTTCAGCACGTGCCGCGGGCGGCCGTTCACCCGGACGCGGACCAGGTACTTCGAGGTGATGCCGATGGCCACGGCGAAGACCACCGGCCCGAGCCGGCTGTTGGCGTAGAGCAGCATCGCGCAGGCCAGCGCCGTGATGTGCGCGGGCAGCAGGAAGTCCAGCAGGGCGCGCGGCCCGCCCGCGTACTTGACGGGCCGGCGGGTGGCCCACGCGTCCAGGGTCTCCAGGCCGAGCTCCAGCGCGTACGCCGTGGCCAGCGCGACGACCGGGGTCGCGTACGCCTGCTCGAACCCGAGGACGGCGTGCCCGAGGACGGTGAAGGCCGAGATGGAGAGCGCGAACCGGCGCAGCGCCATGACGCGCGGGTCCTTGGCGGGCCGGGCGGCGGTCGTCGCGGCGGGGACGCCGCCGGTCGTGGTGGAACTGGTCGTGGAACTCACTGTCCCGCCTCCCGGATCGACCCGTCAGAGGTCAGCAGTACGGTGTGCCAGCCCGGCGCGAGCCCGGATCGACCCGTCAGAGGTCAGCAGTACGGTGTGCCAGCCCGGCGCGAGCCGGACCTCGCCGTGGTGGAGCGCCCCGCACGCGTCCCGCCAGTCGAGCCTGACCGGCACGGTCGGCGCGCTCGCGGCGCCCGGGACGGTGCCCGGAGTGCTCGCGGGGGTCGCGGAGGTCGTGGGGGTCGTGGCGGGCACGGTGGCGCGGTCCAGGCCGAACAGGAGTTCCGGGGCGGAGACGCCCGCGTGCCCGTTGGCCGGATAGACCTGTCCCGTCCGGACGCCGGCGGCCCCCGACAGCAGCCGCGCCGACGCGCCGATGGCGGGTGTCACCGGCCCGTTCGCGCTCCCGGCCGGTCCCTGCCCCGTGCCCGGCCGCGCGCCCGGCCGCGCGCCCGGCGCCCCTCCCG
>NZ_QURH01000056.1 GCF_003428695.1 Actinomadura logoneensis | reverse complement strand
CCCGACGCCCCCGTCGTCCCCGCCCCCGCAGGCGTCTCCGACGCCCCCGCGCACACCTCCCCGACCACCGCCGCGAACAGCGAGGACGCGTCGTGAACTGGCTGAACTCGAGCTTCACCCTCTTCGGGGAGCACGTGCTGTGGACCGACCTGGTCGGCAACGTGCTCTCCCTCGCCGTGGTCTACCTCGCCATGCGCAAGACGCTGTGGACCTGGCCCGTCCAGATCACCGGCGCGCTGCTGCTGCTCGCGGCGTCGCTGCACGCCCACGTCCCCGGAAACGCCCTCAAGCAGGCCTTGTTCGTCTTCCTCGGCGCCTACGGCTGGATCATGTGGGCCCGCGGACGCCGCGACGGCGGCCCCCTGGTGATCCGCAAGGCCACCGCTCGCGAGCGGGTCGTCCTGCTGGTGGCGCTCGCCCTCGGCACCGTCCTGGTCGCGCAGCTGTTCATGCACATGACCTGGCTGAAGGTGGCCTGGTCGCCGTGGGCCAACGCCTACATCTTCGTCGGCAGCGCCGCCGCGACCTTCGCGCAGAGCCGCGCCCTGGTGGACTTCTGGATCATCTGGGTGCTGGTGGACCTCGTCGGCGTGCCCCTGGCGCTGAAGTCGGGCCTGTGGGTGTCCGGGGCGGTGTACGGGATCTTCTTCGTCATGGTCATGGCGGGATTCCGCAACTGGCTCAAGGAGGCCAGGCGGAACCCGCGAATCCCCACCCGCGAGGACGGGACGGTGACGGCATGATGACCGCCGACAGGAGGCCGGCCGACCAGACGCCGGCCGACGACAGGACACAGGACGCCGGGCGGCTCGGCGAGGAGCGGCTGACCGGCGGCGACAGGCTGCTGCGGGGCGGCGGGCCGGTGCCCGGCGTGGTGCCCGGCGGCGAGGAGGTGATGACCGGCAGCGACCTGCCGAGGGCCGACGACCCCGCCGGGGTCTTCGACCCGGTGGAGGAGGCCGTCGCGGCGATCGCGGCGGGCCGCCCGGTGGTCGTGGTGGACGACGAGGACCGCGAGAACGAGGGCGACATCATCTTCGCCGCGGCCAAGGCCACGCCCGAACTGCTGGCCTTCACCATCCGCCACACCAGCGGGGTGATCTGCGCGCCGATGCTCGGCACGGACCTGGACCGGCTCCACATCCCGCTGATGACGGCGCAGAACCGGGACCGCATGCGGACCGCGTTCACCGTCACCGTGGACGCCCGCGAGGGCGTGACCACCGGCATCTCCGCCGCCGACCGGGCCCGCACCCTGCACGTGCTGTGCGACCCGGGCAGCGAGCCCGAGGCGCTGGTCCGGCCGGGCCACATCTTCCCGCTGCGCTACCACGAGGGCGGCGTGCTGCGCCGCCGCGGCCACACCGAGGCCGCCGTGGACCTGGCCCGCCTGGCCGGGCTGCCGCCGGCGGGCGTCCTCGCCGAGATCGTCAACGACGACGGCACCATGGCCCGGCTGCCCGAGCTGCAGGTGTTCGCCAAGGAGCACGGTCTCAAGCTGGTCTCCATCGAGCAGCTGGTCGAGTACCGGCGGCGCACCGAGCCCATGGTCACCCGCGCGGTCGAGACCCGGCTGCCGAACCGGTTCGGCGCCTGGCGGGCCGTCGGCTACTCCAGCGCCGTGGACGGCGGCGAGCACGTCGCGCTCATCCTCGGCGAGATCGGGGACGGCGAGGACGTGCTGGTCCGCGCCCACTCCGAGTGCCTCACCGGCGACGTCCTGCACTCCGAGCGCTGCGACTGCGGCGCCCAGCTCGACGCCGCCATGGCCCGCATCGCCGAGGAGGGCCGCGGCGTCGTCCTCTACCTGCGCGGCCACGAGGGCCGGGGCATCGGCCTGCTCGCCAAGCTCCAGGCGTACTCCCTGCAGGACGACGGGTCGGACACCGTGGACGCCAACATGGAGCTCGGCCTCCCGGTGGACGCCCGCGAGTACTCCAACGCCGCGCACATGCTCCGCGACCTCGGCGTGCGGTCGATCCGCGTCCTCACCAACAACCCGGCCAAACTCGACGGCCTGTCCGGGTTCGGGCTGGACGTGCGGGGACGCGAGGCCATGCCGGTCGCCGTCACCGAGCACAACCGCCGCTACCTCGCGGCCAAGCGCGACCGCCTCGGCCACCGGATCGGAGACCTCGCATGAGCGGCCAGGGACGTCCCGAGGACACCACCGTCGACGCGTCCGGGCTGACCCTCGGCATCGTCTGCACCCGGTGGAACGCCGAGATCACCGACCGGCTGCTGGAACGGGCGCGCGCGGCGGCCGAGGCGTGCGGCGTCGCCGAGCCGGTGGTCGTCCGGGTGGCGGGCGCCCTGGAGATCCCGGTCGTCGCGCAGCGGCTGGCCCGGGACCTGGACGCGGTTCGCGCAGCGGCTGGCCCGGGACCTGGACGCGGTGGCCGTCCTCGGCGCGGTGATCCGGGGTGAGACCGCCCACTTCGACTATGTCTGCGACGCAGTCACCGCCGGGGTCGGCCGGGTCGCGCTGGACGAGTCGACCCCCGTGGGCAACGGCGTTCTCACCTGTGACAATACGGATCAGGCCCGCGCGCGGGCCGGTTTTCCGGAAAGCTCGGAGGACAAGGGCTGGGAGTCGGTCGTGGCGGCCCTCGACACGGCGCTCACCCTCCGCTCGCTCCACCGCCGGACCGCGGGCGCGGTCTAGCGGCGCGGACGCGGGACCGGGCCCGCCGCCGGACGCGTCGGTGGGCCCGGTCCCGGGCTCGGCGTCGGGGTCCGCGCCGGAGGC
>NZ_QURH01000047.1 GCF_003428695.1 Actinomadura logoneensis | reverse complement strand
CGAGGCCGGCGCCGCCGCCCCGAGGGCGGGCAGCCCGCCGAGCGGTACGACCAGCGGGCCGGCCAGGCGCAGCGCGGCGAGGGCCGGCACCGCGGCCAGCAGCATGACCAGCCGCCGTACGACCAGCAGCCGTACGCGCAGCAACAGTACGAGCAGCAGCAGTACGAGCACCAACAGCCGTATGCGCAGCAGCAGTACGACCAGCGCCAGTACGACCAGCAGCACGAGCAGCAGCAGTACGCGCAGGGGCAGTACGACCAGTACGGCCGGCAGGTCCAGGAGCAGCCCGGGCACCCGCAGGCGGCCCAGCACGGCCAGGCCCCGCCCTACGGGCAGGCTCAGCACGGGCAGGCCCAGCACGGGCAGGCCCAGCAGCACGGCCAGGAGCAGTACGCCCAGGACGAGTACTACGACGACGAGTACGACGACTACCAGGAGCAGGGCCACGCCCAGGGCCACCCCCAGGGGCAGGGCCAGGGCGGCGGCCACCTCCTCGACGACCAGCTGAGCCGCGGCGACGAGCTCGGCCGCGACGAGCAGCGGCGCTCCCGCAAGAGGCAGCGCCGCCGCAAGGGCAAGGGACGCGCGGCGGTGCTCTTCGCGCTGGCGTTCCTGGTCGCGATCGTCGGCACGGGCGGCGTGCTCGGCTACGCCTGGCTCGACGGCCGGATGCATCCGCCGGACTACACCGGCGCGGGCTCCGGCAACGTGATCGTCCAGGTCAAGGACGGCGACAGCGGATCGGCGATCGCCGCGACGCTGCAGCAGCACGACGTGGTGAAGAGCGTCCGGGCGTTCCTGAAGGTGTACGGGCACGAGCCGAAGGCGTCCAGCCTCCAGCCGGGGTACTACCAGATGCGGCTGCGGATGTCGTCCAAGGCGGCGATGGCGCTGCTGCTCGACCCCAAGGCCCGCGCCGGCAACATGATCACGCTGCCGGAGGGACTGCGCGCGACCGAGGTCTACGAGAAGCTGTCGAAGAAGACCGGCATCCCGGTGCGCAACTTCGAGACCGCGGCCAAGGACGCCAAGGGCCTCGGGCTGCCGTCCTACGCCAAGGGCAGGGTGGAGGGCTACCTCTATCCAGGGCAGTACAACCTGAACCCGAACGCCCCGGCCAAGGACATCCTCAAGATGATGGTCGAGCGGTTCAACCAGCAGGCGCGCGAGCTGGACCTGGTCGGCAGGTCCAAGGCCGTCCGGCTGGACCCGGGCCAGGTCGTCACCCTCGCCAGCCTGCTGCAGGCCGAGGGCGGCACCAAGGCGGACTACCCGAAGATCGCCCGGGTGCTCTACAACCGGATCAAGATCGGCCGTCCGCTGCAGCTGGACACGACCGTGCTGTACGCGCTGAAGAAGCGGACCCTCCACGTGACCTACAAGGACACGGAGGTCGACTCGCCCTACAACTCCTACCGGGTGAAGCCGCTCCCGATCGGCGCGATCGACAGCCCCGGCGAGGACGCGCTGAAGGCCGCGCTGAACCCGGCCAAGGGCGACTGGCTGTTCTTCGTCACCACCAACCCGTCCACGGGCTACACCGAGTACGGGACGACCGACGCGGAGTTCACGGCGATGAAGGCCAAGCTGGACAAGTGGCTGGCCAAGCACCCGGCGGGCAAGTGAGCCTCCACCGGGCCGCGGTGCTGGGATCGCCGGTCGCCCACTCGCTGTCGCCGGTGCTGCACCGCGCGGCGTACGCGGAGATGGGACTGGCCGACTGGTCCTACGACGCGTTCGAGGTCGGCGTACGCGGAGATGGGACTGGCCGACTGGTCCTACGACGCGTTCGAGGTCGGCGAGGACGGCCTGGCCGGGTTCCTCGCCGGCCTGGACGGCTCGTGGCGCGGCCTGTCGCTGACGATGCCGCTGAAGCGGGTGGCGCTGTCGCTCGCCGACTCGGTGTCCGACCTCGCGGCGAAGGTCGGCGGCGCGAACACGCTCGTCCTGCGGGACGGGCGGCGCGCCGCCGACAACACCGACGTGCATGGCATCGTCACGGCGCTGCGCGAGGCGGGGCTGGACGGCGCCGGGTCCGCGCTGGTGCTGGGCGGCGGCGCGACCGCCGCGTCGGCGCTGGCCGCCCTGGCGGCGCTGGGCGTCTCCCGGGTCGCCGTCGCGGTGCGCAGCCCCGAGCGGGCC
>NZ_QURH01000048.1 GCF_003428695.1 Actinomadura logoneensis | reverse complement strand
CCGGGCGCGACGCTGGCCCGCGAGGACGCGGCGCTCGACGTCGCGGCGGCCCGGGACGCCGCCGGCCGGCTGCTCGGCCGTCCGGACCGTCCGACCGCGCTGGTCTGCGACGACGACGTGATGTCGGCCGGCGCGTACAAGGCGGCGCGGGCGCGCGGCCTGGAGATCCCGCGCGACCTGTCGGTGACGGGGATCGACGACGTTCCGCTGGCGACGGCGCTGGAACCGGAGCTGTCGACCGTCCGGCTGCCCGCGGCGGAGCTGGGGGCGGCGGGCATGGAGGCGCTGCTGCGGCTGCTGGAGGGGGAGCGTCCCGCCACCCTGTCCCTGCCGGGCGAGCTGGTCGTCCGGGGCTCGACCGGCCCCGCGCCCGTGGAATAGGCGGCGGTCAGTGGGTAGAGGCGATCAGTGGGTAGAAGGGACGGCATGACCGCGCAGCCGCCGGAGGGCGCCCCCGACGAGCCGAACCGCACCGGCGAGCCGAACCGGACCAGCGAGGCGAACCGGACCAGCGAGGCGAACCGCACCGGCGAGCGGAGCGGTGGCGGGGAGGCGACCCGCGCCGACGAGGCGAGCGGGGGCGGGGCGGAGAGGTACACCGAGCCGCCGCGGACCCGGGCGTGGAAGAACGGCGTCCTGACCGCCGAGGGCTTCCCCGTCAACGACGTCAGCAAACACCTCAAACAGGACGAGACGGTCGTCTGGCTCGACCTCTGCGGGCCGCAGGAGACGGCGCTGCGGGTGATCAGCCGGGAGCTGAACCTCGACCCCGTCGCCGTGGAGGACGCCGTCTCCCGGCACGAGCGCACCAAGCTGGACCACTACACCGACTACATCTTCGTCAACCTCTACCTGCCGAAGGTGGACGGCTCGGTGATGCGGCTGTACGAGGTGTCGGCGTTCGTGACCGAGAGCGCGCTGGTGACCGTCCGGGCCGATCCGGGCTTCCCGGTGGACGAGCTGGTCGACCGGTGGGACCGCAGCCCCGACCTCACCCGCGGCGAGCACCCGCGGGCCGCGGTCGCGCTGCTGCTCTACGCCCTGCTCGACCTGGTGGTGGACCAGCAGCTCGCCGCCGCGCAGGCGTTCGACGAGGAGGCGGACGCGCTGGAGGAGCTGATCTTCGACACCTCGTTCCCGGTCCGGGAGATCCAGGAGCGCAGCTTCCGGCTGCGCAAGAACCTGTTCAGGCTGCGCCGGGTCTCGCTGCCGATGCGCGACATCCTCAACACCCTGCTCCGCCGCGACCTGCAGATCGTCGCGCCGCCGCTGGTCCCCTACTACCAGGACGTGTACGACCACGCGCTGCGCGTCGGCGAGTTCACCGAGGCGCTGCGCGACCTGATCGCGAACCTGCTCGACACCCGGATCGCGCTGCAGGGCAACCGGCTGAACGAGGTGATGAAGAAGGTCACGAGCTGGGCCGCCATCATCGCCGTGCCGACCGCGATCACCGGGTTCTACGGGCAGAACGTGCCGTATCCGGGGTACGGGCACGCGTGGGGGTTCTGGGTCAGCTCGCTGGTGATCGTCGTCCTGGGGGTGGGCCTGTACGTCCTCTTCAAGGTCCGCGACTGGATGTGAGCCGCGCGGTGCGGGGCGAGGAGCGAGGGCCGCGGCGGCACCGGCGCCGGTCCGGCATCGGCGGGCGCGGTGTCAGGAGTCGCGGCGGCTCGCCTCGAGGGCGTCCAGGAGGGCGCGGGCCTCGGCGGCCTCGGCGACGTCGAGGCGGGTGAAGACGTCCAGGGCGTCCGTCCAGCAGGCGCGGGCGGCGGCGGTGTCGCCGAGCGCGGCGTGCGCCCGGCCGAGCGCGACGCGGGCGCGGCCGACCTGGAACTCCTCGCCGATCTCCCGGCCGATCGCGAGGGACTGCCCGGCGGTGGCGAGCGCCTCCTCCGGACGGTCGCGGCGCAGCTGCGTCTCGGCCAGCCGCAGCAGGACGTAGGACTCGCGGGCGCGCAGCCCCTGGGACCAGCAGATCGCGAGCGCGTCGTCGTAGCGGGCGACGGCCTCGTCGAGGCGTCCGGCGCGGTCCAGGGCCATGCCGAGAGTGTGCAGCGCGTACGCCTCGCCCGCGCCGTAGCCGAGTTCGCGGGCGAGGGCGCGAGCGTCCTCGGCCCACTCGATCGCGCGGTCCGGCTCGTCCAGCTCGACGTGCGTGTAGGCGAGGCTGGCCAGCCGCTCCATCTCCCCGGCCCGGTCCCCCAGCTCGCGGCCGAGGACGAGGGCGCGTTCGAGGTGCCCGGCCGCCTCGCGCGGGCGCAGCCGGTAGAACTCGACGTGCGCGAGGAGGTCGTGGGACGCGACGCGCAGCGCGGTGTCGCCGACGCGGTGGGCGAGTTCGGCGGCCCGTCCGGCGGCGCGCCCGGCGTCGTCCAGGCGGCTGGTGTGGACCGCGACCCGGCCGAGGACGTAGCTCGCCCGGCCCTCCGCGTACGGTCCCGGCCCGCAGTCCGCGAGGGCGCGCGCGGCGGGCTCGACCTCGCACCAGCGGTAGCCCTCCTCCATCAGCGGGTCCAGGGCGAACAGCAGGTCGGCGGCCGTGGCGGGCGCGGTTCCCTCGCGGGCGACCTGCCGGACGACCGAGAGCATCGTGTCCAGGTGCCCGAACGTCCAGGCGCGGGCGCGGGCGGCGGACTCGAAGGCGGGAGCGCGGCGCGGCGCGTCCGGGGCCACCCCGGAGACGAACGGGCCCGGACGGATGAGGCCGGTCACCGCGCGCTGGACGGTCAGCAGGTGGGTCAGCAGCCGGACGGGCACGGCGGTCCGCGCGGCCGGGGCGTCCAGGCGTTCGGCGGTCTGCCGCGCGAACAGCCGGAGCAGGTCGTGGTAGCGGTACCGGCCGGGCGCGGGCGAGTCGAGCAGGCCGAGGTCGACCAGGGACTCGAGGACGTCCTCGACCTCCAGGACGTCGTCCTCGCCGAGCGCCGCGGTCGCGGCCTCCGCCGACAGGACGCCCGCGTCGGGCAGGGAGAGCAGCCGGAACGCGCGTGCCCGGGCGGGGTCGAGCTGGTCGTGGCCGAGCCGGAAGGTCGCCTCGACGGCGAGCGGGCCGATCCGCATCTCGGCGAGGCGGCGGCGGCCGTCTGCGAGCCGCGCGGACAGCGCGGCCACGGTCCAGGACGGGCGGGCGGCCAGCCGCGCGGCGACGATCCGGACGGCGAGCGGCAGCAGTCCGCAGAGCCCGACCACGTCCACGACGGCGGCGCGTTCGGCGGCGACGCGCTCGCGGCCCGCGATCGCGGCGAACAGCTCGATCGCCTCGACCGGGTCCAGGACGTCCAGGTCCATGTTCCGGTCGGCGGCGACGCGCTCGCGGCCCGCGATCGCGGCGAACAGCTCGATCGCCTCGACCGGGTCCAGGACGTCCAGGTCCATGTTCCGGGCGCCGGGCAGCCCGGCCTGCCGGGCGCGGGCGGTGACCAGGACCGCGCAGCCGCGCCCGCCGGGCAGCAGCGGCCGGAGCTGCGCCGCGTCCCGCGCGTTGTCCAGCAGCATCAGCACGCGGCGGTCGGCGAGCCGGGAGCGCAGCAGCGCCGCCCGCTCGGCCTCGCCGTCCGGGACCGACTCCTCCGGGACGCCGAGCGCGCGCAGGAACCCGGCGAGGACCGCGCACGGTTCGAGCGGCCGGTCCCCGACGCCCTGCAGGTCCACGTAGAGCTGGCCGTCGGGGTAGGCGTGCCGGACGGCGTGCGCGACGTGCACGGCGAGCGCGGTCTTCCCGACCCCGCCGACGCCGCTCAGGCCGACCACCGGCGGCGCGGCGCGCTCCTCGGGCGGAACGGTCAGCGCGCGGGCGAGCTCGTCGGCGAGGGCGGCCCGGCCGGTGAAGTCGGGCAGGTCGGCGGGGAGCGCGGCCGGCCGCGGCAGGACGGGCCGCTCCGCCCGGGCCCCGGCCTCCGCGACGGACGACGCCTCCCCCGCGTCCCCTTCGTCGCGCGGCACCGAACCGCCGAGGCCGGACGACGGGTCGTCGCGCGCCGCGGAACCGTCCAGGTCGAGGGACGGGTCGTTCCGTGAACCAGGGGCGTCGGGATCGAAGGCCGAGTCGTCGCGCGTTGCGGAGTCGCCGAGCCCGAGGGACGGGTCGTTGCGCAGGATGCGCTGGTGCAGGCCGGTCAGTTCCGGGCCGGGGCGGACGCCGAGTTCGGCGGCGAGGACGCGCCGGGCCTCCGTGTACGCGGCGAGCGCCTCAGCCTGGCGTCCGCACCGGTACAGGGCCGTCATCAGGAGGGCGTGGACGCGTTCGTCCAGCGGGTGCTCCCCGGCGAGCGGGCCGAGTTCGGCGACGGCGGCGGCGTGCCGTCCGAGGGAGAGGTCGAGGTCGAGCCGGGTCAGCAGGGCGTCGAGGCGGCGGCGGGAGAGGCGGGTGCGCCAGGCGTCGGCGTCGGGGCCGGGCACGCCGGTCAGCGGGACCCCCGCCCACATCTCCAGGGCGGCGTCGAGCAGGTCGCGGCGGACGGCGGGCGACTCGGCCGGCCCGGCCTCGGCGACGGCGGCCTCGAAGACGCGCGCGTCCACGGCCTCGTCCGGGACGAGCAGGGCGTACCCGTCGCCGTCCGAGAGCAGGACCTCGGGCCGGGACCGGTCGCGTTCGAGCACCCGGCGCAGCCGGGAGGCGTAGGTGCGGACGGTCCCGACGGCGCGGGCGGGCGGATCGTCCCCCCAGAGGGCCGCGACGATCCGGTCCATCGGCAGCCCGCGCCCGCCGGCGGCGAGCAGTGCCGCGAGGAACGCGCGCTGCTGCGGGCCGCCGAGCGGCAGTTCCGTGCCGTCCTGGAAGGCGCGCACCGGGCCCAGCACGGCGAACCGGAGGTCCCGATCATTGTCCATAAACGCCCATTCTGGACCAATTGCGGCGATCCAGTGGTGCCGCCCGGAAACGGGGTCACCAGGCTGGTCACAGCTCGGTGCGGCGCCCGGACGCCGGGGCCGCGCCCCGCCGGTGAGCTGCGGGGATCTACGCTTTCCCGATGGAGTCGCCGACCGCGCCGACCGGACCGACCGGACCGACCGTGCCGCTGCGCTTCGGTCTTCTCGGCCCGCCGCGCGGCTGGCGCGGGAACGCCGAGCTCGATCTCGGCTCGCCCCAGCAGCGCGCGCTGCTCGCCGTCCTGCTGCTCCGCGAGGGCGCGCCGGTGTCCGCGCCCGAACTCGTCTCCGCCGTGTGGGACGGCGATCCCCCGCCGCGCGCGCTCGGCACGCTGCGCACCTACGCGTCCCGGCTGCGCCGCCTGTTCGAGCCGGAACGCGGACCGGGTCGTCCGCCCGAGATCCTGGTGACGGTCGGCGGCGGGTACGCGCTGCGCGTTCCGCCGGACGCCCTGGACACGCGCCGCTTCACCCGGCTCGTCGCCGAGGCCGAGAAGGCGGACACGGACGGCGACCTCGCGCGCGCCCGCGGCCTGCTGGACGAGGCGCTCGGCCTCTGGCGGGGTGAGGCGCTGGCCGGAGTCCCCGGTCCGCACGCCGAGGCGCAGCGCCTGCGGCTCACCGAGCGCCGGGTGGCCGCCCAGGTCAGCGGCCTCGACCTGGACATCCGGCTGGGCCGGCACGCCGCGGCCGTCGGCGGGCTGCGACGGCTGGTCGCCGAGTACCCGCTGCGGGAGCGGCCGCGCGAACTGCTGATGCTCGCCCTGTACCGGTCCGGCCGTCCGGCCGACGCGCTCGACGTCTACCTCGACGCGCGCCGCGTGCTGGTGGACGAGCTGGGCATCGAGCCCGGACCGGTGCTCACGGCGATGCACCGGCGCGTGCTCGCCGCGTCCTCGCCCGCGCCCGCCGCGAGCGAGCGGCCCGCCCAGCTCCCCGCCGCCGTCGCCGACTTCACCGGACGTACCGCGCAGGTCGCCGAACTGCGCCGCGTCCTCGCCGGCGGCGGGACGGCGACCGTCGCGGGCACCGCGGGCGTCGGGAAGTCCGCGCTCGCGCTGCGGGTCGCGCACCTGCTGCGGCCCGACCATCCCGACGGGCAGCTCTACGCCGACCTGCACGGGGCCCACGAGCGGCCCGCCGACCCCCACCCGGTGCTCGGCGCGTTCCTGAAGTCCCTCGGCGTCGCGCCGGAGGCCGTCCCGAACGACCTCGCCGACCGGACGGCCCTGCTCCGCCGCGTCCTCGCCGGACGCCGCGTCCTCATGCTGCTGGACGACGCCCGCGACACCGCCCAGATCCTGCCCCTGCTGCCCGCCGCCCCGGGCGCCACCGTGATCGTCACCGGGCGCTACAGGCTCGACGCGCTCGACGGCGCGCACTCCCTGGACCTGGACGTCTTCACCCCCGACGAGTCCCGCGAACTGCTCGTCCGGATCGCCGGAACGGACCGGACCGACGCCGAGCCGGACGCCGTCCGGGAGCTGCTGGAGGCGTGCGGGCACCTCCCGCTGGCCGTCCGCGTCGCCGCCGCGAGGCTGGCCGCCCGGCCGGGCTGGACGGTCCGGTCACTGGTGGACCGGCTGGCCGACCGGCGGCGCAGGCTCGCCGAGCTGCGCGTCGCCGACCTCGCCGTGGAGGCGGTGTTCCAGCTCGGCTACAGCCGCCTCGGCCCGGCGTCGCGGCGCGCGTTCCGGCTGCTCGCGCTGCCCGACGGGCCGTCCTTCTCGGTGCCCGCGGCGGCGGCGCTCCTCGCCGTCCCGCGGGAGCGCGCGGCCGAGC
>NZ_QURH01000057.1 GCF_003428695.1 Actinomadura logoneensis | reverse complement strand
GGGGGACGGCCCGGGGCGGCGCGGCCCCGCGGCGGGCGTGCGGCGGTGCGGCTGGGCGCGATGGCTCCACGCGATCTCCTCTCCTCGTCCGCCTACCGGGTTAGCTGTCGGGTTCGGGCAGGAGCAGCCCGTCGGCCGGACGCGCGGCGCGGACCGCCGCGGAGGCGGCGGTCGTGGGCGTTCGGCGGATTCACCCCGGTCGGCGACCGGCGCGGCCCGTGCCGCGCGGCGTCGTCGAAGGCGGGTCCCCGGCTCCCGGACGGCCGGCTGCGGCCCGGATACTCGGCGGAACGGGTCGGTTACGGTCCGAAACCCGATTCAGAGCCGGACACTAACGGAGCCGGAAGGGGATGCCAACCGGAACATGCGAAACGGCGGACGCGCCGCCGTCCTTCTCCTAAAGTGACCGTTCTGTCTCCCCGATGGACCGTTCTGCCACCCGCTTCTCCCCTTTTCCGGCACGGTTTCCGGCGCGCCGCCCGCCCGGAGCGTCCCGGACTCGGCGGATCCCGCCGAGTCCGATAGCGTCGCCTGCTTGTGGAAGTGGTGATCAGGCGGGCCCGCACGCCCGACGTGCAGGAGATCGCCCGGTTGATCGGCCATTACGCCGGTCCCGGGCCGCGGATGCTGCGCAAGACCACGGTCTCGCTGTACGAGGACGTCCAGGAGTTCTGGGTCGCCGAGGACCGCCAGGCCGCCGTCCCGGACGGTCCCGCGCCGATCATCGGCTGCGGCGCGCTGCACGTGATGTGGGAGGACCTGGCGGAGGTCCGGTCGGTCGCGGTCGACAAGGGGTACGGCGGACGGGGCGTCGGGCACCGCATCGTGACCCGGCTGCTGGAGACCGCGCGCGAGCTCGGCGTCCGGCGCGTGTTCTGCCTGACGTTCGAGGTGGACTTCTTCGCCCGCCACGGATTCCGTCCGATCCTCGGAACGCCCGTGTCCCACGAGGTGTTCGAGGAACTTCTGCGCTCCTACGACGAAGGCGTGGCCGAGTTCTTGGACCTCGACCGGGTGAAGCCCAATACGTTGGGAAACACCCGGATGCTGCTCCGCCTGGAGGATTGACCCATGAGTGACTTCCCCCGCCGGGGACGGCACGACCAGCCGTCCCACGGAGACCCCTCGTACGGGGCGCCGCCGCAGCAGTGGCAGACGTCCCCCCGACCCGAGCAGCAGCAGCAGTGGCACCAGCCGCAGCATCCGCAGCCGCAGTCGGAACTGCAGCGGCAGCCCGAACCGCAATGGGACCAGCGGCAGACGGAGCAGTGGGGGCGGCAGCCCGGCACCCGGCAATGGGAACGGAGCGGCGGAACGCCGTCCTGGAACGAGGAGGACGCGAACCAGACGACCGACTATGCCGCCGCGTACGAGTCGTCCGACGGGCAATACGAGGAGTCCGGCCCTCCGGCGCTCGTCCCCGCGCCGATCCTGCGCCGCGCGGGCGCGCGAATCATCGACGGCATCCTCGTGTCGGCATTCGGTTTCGCGCTCGTCCTCCCGATCACCCTCGCGGTCACCGGCGCGGGCGGTTCGAGCAAGAAGACCGCGAACGAGGGCGGGATCTGGAATTGGCCGATCTTCATCACGCTCTTCGCCGTGATGGCCGTCCTTCCGTTCCTCTACGAGGCGATCCAGTTGTCGATGTGGGGCCGGACGCTCGGGAAGCGGTGGCTCGGCGTCGGCGTGGTGCGCGCGCAACCGTTGGGCGAACCGCTCGGCGGCTCGCACGCCGTCTGGCGCGCGGCCATCAACAACATCGGCTACCAGATCGGCGTCTTCTTCTTTCTCATCCTCGCCGTGAAGGTCTGGGACTACGCGTTCACCGGCGAACTGCTCGTCGCGGGAGGCATGCTGATGGCGTATCTGTGGGCCATCTGGGACGAGCCGCTGCACCAGGCCCTGCATGACCGGCTCGCCGGAACCGTCGTCATCGACGAACGGGCGGGATACGAGGACGCGGGATATGACCAAGGTTACGACCAGGGATATGGATCGTCCTACGAAAGCGGCCAGTCAGGCCACGGCGGTTACTAGGACCGGCCGATGACGGCGCCGGGCGGACGCGCGCACGAGCGTGCCGGCGACCGCTCCGCCGAAGGCTGGGAGGGCGCCGAGCCGCCCGGAACGGCCGGCGCCGAGGGGGCGCCCTTCGAGCCCGCGCTCGACCCCGGCGTCCCGGTCGGGGCGGCCGAGCCGGGCACCGCGGCGGTCCCGGCGGAGGGTGTGGACGGCCCGGACGGCGAGGGCGGCATCCTCGCCGAGCCGGGGCAGCGCCTGCTCGCCCGGGTCGCGGACACGCTGGTCGTGGGCCTGCCCGTGGTGCTGATCCTGCGGGAGGTGCTGCCCCACGAGACGGCGGACCGCTGGTCCCCGACCCTGGTCGCGTCCGTTCTGCTCGTCTACGACGCCGTCCAGGTCGCGCTGTGGGGACGGACGCTCGGCAAGAGGCTGGCGGGCGTCCGGGTCGTCACCGAGGACGGGTCGCGTCCGGACGCCGTCCGCGCGGGCCTGCGGGCGGCCGTCTACGCGGTCCCGATCGCGCTGCGGCCCGTTCCCGTGCTCGGCCTCCTCGCCGGGTTCTTCTGGGTCGTGAACGCGGCGCTGGCGCTGCGCGGGCCGGAGCGGCGGGCGGTGCACGACCGCCTGGCGGGAACCGGCGTGGTGAAGAACACCTTCGACTGACATAATGCGCGCAAATCCTCCTTACTTGGGGGAGTTGCGATGCCGCTCGCGCGTCCGCGCGGCCCGTCCGCGCGGGAGCGTTGGAGAGTTCCGGCGCCCGCGGACTTTGCGGCGAGAGTTTGCCGGAGGCCCTGCGGCACGGGGTTCACGCCACCTTCGCACCACCTTCACGCCGGACTTGCGTAGGACTTCCGGACGCCTTCAACGCCCCTTAGGCGACTCCGGAACACTGCCGTTCCGCTGAACTTTGGACGGCCTTCGGGGTGTTGTCCCGGGGCGGCTCGGCGGGCGGTTAGGGGCGTTACGTCGGGGTTAATCGTCGGCTCGTGGGACGATCGAGCCCCGGCCGTTAAGCGGCGCGCCCCGGATTTCCCCCGATCGGCGGCGGTCTCCCGCCCGGATGCGCAGGATCATGCCCGTTTCGGATGGGGCGTGATTACGATGAGTTACCGTGGGGGAAGCAAAGTTCATCGCGGGTGTCGAATTGTCATCGACGCGCTTCGCGGTATATGTTTGCAGCCGAATGCAGTTTGCTCCAGTCTGAAAGGTCTGTCCTCATGGCACAGAAGGTTCAGGTGCTTCTCGTCGACGACCTCGACGGTGGCGAGGCGGACGAGACCGTAGCGTTCTCGATCGACGGCGCCTCCTACGAGATCGACCTCAGTAGCGCCAATGCGAAGAAGCTGCGGGATTCTCTTCAGCCGTTCGTGGAGGTGTCCCGCAAGGCGGGCACCCAGCGCCGGCGCCGCCAGCGCGGCGCGTCCAGCCGTGAGCGCAGCGCGGAGATCCGCGCCTGGGCCAAGGCTCGGGGCATCAAGGTCAACGAGCGCGGTCGCATCCCGGCCAACGTGATCGAGCAGTACGAGGCCGCCAACTAGTCGCGCCGGTCGGCCCCGCGGCCGACCGGAACCGGGTCGGCGGGGGTGGGGAGAGATCCCCGCGGGGGCTCAGGGGCCCGCCGACCGGACCGACACGGCCCGCACCGGCTCGTCCGGACCGACCGGCCCGCTTCCATCGTCAGCCGCGAAACCGGCGACAAAGGGGCGGGCCGTTCGCATTCCGCCGACCCGACGCCCGAGCGCCCGAACATCCGCGCCCGAGACCCGCGCTTGATCGAGACGACGCGGGCCCGGTCGAGGGAATGATCTTGACAGTGGGCCGGGAAGCGGCCGGGAGGGGCGGGCGTTCACTCCGGTACGGCCGTTCGGGCGGTGCCGTCCGTTCGCTTGTGGCGTACACGGGTCGTGATTCATCCGCCGCCGGAGCGGAAGGGTTGCCCCGTGACCGCCCCGCCCCTTCGCGAAAGTGCTGGTGAGGCGCTCGGGAACGGCCCGGGCAAAGGCCCGTTCGCTCGCGGCGTAGCGGGAACATGCCGCGTCTGTGCGGTAGTTGAATGAGGATGAACAGCGCTTAGCTGGGGAACGTCTTCTGGTGGGAGTGCACCGGGCGGCCTCCTCGGGGCGGGCTAGCATGCGGAAGGGCGGGTCCGGACGTTCCGGACCCTGTCCAACCGCTCTGTGAGGAGCGACGAGATGTTCGAGAGGTTCACCGACCGCGCGCGGCGGGTTGTCGTTCTGGCTCAGGAAGAGGCCAGGATGCTCAACCACAACTACATCGGCACCGAGCACATCCTCCTGGGTCTGATCCACGAGGGTGAGGGTGTGGCCACTCCGCGGGCCAAGAAGGTCCTGGAGCTGTCGCTGCGTGAGGCGTTGCAGCTGGGCCACAACTACATCGGCACCGAGCACATCCTTCTGGGGTTGATCCGGGAGGGTGAGGGTGTCGCGGCGCAGGTGCTGGTGAAGCTGGGCGCGGATCTGAACCGGGTGCGGCAGCAGGTGATCCAGTTGCTGCACGGGTACTCCGGTGGCAAGGAGCCGGCGTCGTCGGGTGGGCCGTCGGAGTCGGCGCCGTCGACTTCGCTGGTGCTGGATCAGTTCGGTCGGAATCTGACGCAGGCGGCGCGTGAGGGCAAGCTGGATCCGGTGATCGGTCGTGACACCGAGATCGAGCGTGT
>NZ_QURH01000011.1 GCF_003428695.1 Actinomadura logoneensis | reverse complement strand
CCCGGCGGGGCCTCACGGTCGACACCCTGCTCGCCGCCGCGCCGACCGACGCGCCGCTGCGCGTGGACGCGCCGCCGCAGGCCCGCGACCTCCTCGCGCTCTGCCGCCGGGGCGTGCTGTCGGTCGCCGAGGCCGCCGCGCACCTGCGGCTCCCGGTGAGCGTGGTGCTCGTCCTCGCCGACGACCTGATCGCCTCGCACCACCTGACCGCGCGCGCCGGCAGCGGCTCGGCCGCGCCCGCGCCGTCCCTCCTGCGGGAAGTCCTCGATGGCCTTCGCAAGCTCTGAGCCCCTGAGCGTTCCCGCGGACGCGTCGGAGGCCGGGGTCCGGTTCGTTCCCGGGACGGTCGAGCGCACCGCCAAGGTCCTCGTCGTCGGGTCGTTCGGGGTGGGCAAGACGACGTTCGTCGGGTCGGTCAGCGAGATCGAGCCGCTGCGCACCGAGGAGCCGCTGACGACGGCCTCGGTCGGCGTGGACGACCTGCTTGGCCTGCCCGGCAAGACCAGCACGACCGTCGCGCTCGACTTCGGCCGCGTGACGCTGTCCGACCGCCTCGTCCTCTACCTGTTCGGGACTCCAGGCCAGCGCCGCTTCTGGGACATGTGGGCCGGCCTCGCCGAGGGCGCCGCGGGCGTCCTGGTGCTGGTGGACGTGCGGCGGCTCGCCGACGGCTTCGAGGTCCTCGACCATCTGGAGGACGCCGGCCTGGACGCCTTCGCGGTCGCCGTGAACCGCTTCCCCGACAGCCCCGACCACGACCCCGCCGCCCTGCGCGAGGCGCTCGACCTGCTGCCCGAGACGCCCGTGCTGTCCTGCGACGCCCGCGACCGCGAGTCGGCCGTGGCCGCGCTGGTGCGGCTGGTCGAGCACGTCCTCGACAGGAGAGAGAACCGGTGACCGCCGCCGATCTGTACGCGTTCCCCCAGGTGATGCCCCTCGCGGAGACCACCGCCGACCCGGACGCCGCCCTGGAGCGGCTCTGGCGCGAGCACGGCCCGGTCGCGCCGGTCGAGCTGATGCCCGGCGTCCGCGCGTGGCTGGTGATGGGCTACGCCGAGATCCGCCAGATCACCACGCAGGACCACCTGTTCAGCCGGAACGCGAACACGTGGAGCCTGGTCCTGGACGGCACGGTCGGCCCGGACTCGCCGCTCGGCCCGATGATGTTCCACCGCGACAACGTGATCGGCGCGGACGGCGAGGAGCACCGGCGGCTGCGCCGTCCGATCGAGCAGGCCATGGCCGCGCTGGACCACCGCGCGCTGCGCCGCACGGTCGAGCGGCTGTCCACCGGGCTGATCGACCGGATCGCCCCGGCCGGACGCGGCGACCTCATCGCCGACTACGCCGCGTCCATCCCCGTCCTGGCGATCGGCGAGCTCATCGGTCTCGACCCGGGCCGCGCCCGCGAACTGCTCGACGCCATGAACCTGCTGTTCTCCAGCGGACCGCGCGCGCAGGAGGGCAACGCCAGGTTCGAGGCGCTGCTGAACGAGCTGGTCACGTCCCGGCTGGACGGCGGCGCGTCCGACCTGACCGGCTTCCTCGCCTCGCACCCCGACCTCGCGACGGCCAGCGAGATCCTGCAAACGCTCGTCGTGGTCGTCTCCGCGTCCAACCACACGTCCATCTCGTGGATCGCCGAGACGCTGCGGCTGATGCTGGTGGACCCCCGGTTCGCCGGCCGGATCAACGGTGGGCGGCTGTCCATCGACGACGCGCTGGACGAGGTGCTCGCCCGCCAGCCACCGATGATCAACTTCCCGGCCCGGTACCCGCTGGCCGACACCGTCCTCGCCGACCGCCCGGTGCGCAAGGGGGACGCGCTGATCCTCGGCCTCGCCGCCAGCGCCCGCGACACCCGCGTGCACGCCTCGGACTGGTGGACGCGCGGCAGCCGCGCGCACCTGGCCTGGTCGGTCGGCCCGCACGCCTGCCCCGGCCGGGACCCGGCGCGCACCATCGCCCGCACCGCCGTCGCCACCGCCCAGCACCTGCTCGGCGACCTGCGCCTCGCCTGCGACCCGGCCGAGATCGGCTACCAGCCGAGCCCGTGGATCCGCACCGCCGTCAGCCTCCCGGTGACCTTCACCCCGCGCATCCCCGCGGCACCGGCCCCCCGCACCCCCGTGATGGACCGCACCCCGTGATGGACAGCATTCCGTGATGGACAGCATTCCGTGATGGACCGCACCGCCTCGTAGACCGCCCGCCTCCGGAACCCGTCCGGGGTGCCGGACGGCGCGGACGACCGCCTTGGAGACGCCATGACCGCAGCCCCGTCCCCCTCCGCCGAGATCCCCGTCATCGAGCTCGACCCGACGGCCGCCGACCACCACGGCGAGGCCGCCCGGCTGCGCGCCGCCGGGCCCGTCGTCCGCGTCGTCCTGCCCGGCGGCGTCCGCGCCTGGGCCGTCACCACGCACGCGCTGGTCGACGAGCTCGTCCGCCACCCCGACGTCAGCAAGGACTACCGGAACTGGACGGCGGTGAAGACCGGCGAACTCGCCGACGACAACCCGATCATCGGGATGATCAAGGTGGACAACCTGGTCACCGCCGACGGCGCCGAGCACACCCGGCTACGCCGCCCGATCGTCGGGCAGTTCACCCGCAGACGCGTCCAGGACATGGTCCCGGCGATCACCGCCGCCGCGACGTCCCTGCTGGACGCCCTGCCGGACACCGAGGTCGTCGACCTGCGCGCGCACTTCGCGGCCCGCCTCCCCCTCCAGGTGATCTGCGAACTGCTCGGCGTCCCCGACGACCAGCGCGCCCGCCTGCGCCACCTCGTGGACGCCATCTTCCGCACCGACACGACCGCCGAGGAGGTCGTCCAGGTGCAGGCGGAGATCCCGCGGCTGCTCGGCGACCTGATCCAGGCCCGGTCCGCCGCGCCCGGCGACGACCTGACCAGCGCCCTCATCGGCGTGCACGCCGCCGACCCGGCCGCGCTGTCCGCCGAGGAGCTCGCCGGGACGCTCTGGGTGCTGCTCACCGCCGGACACGAGACGACCATCAGCCTGATCTCCAACGCCGTCCGCGCCATGCTCACCCACCCCGACCAGCGGGACGCCGCCCTGTCCGCGACCGAGGACCCCTGGCCCGCGGTCGTCGCCGAGACGCTGCGCTGGGACGCCCCCATCGGCAACTTCCCGGCCCGCTACCCGCTGCGCGACCTCACGCTCGGCGGCGTCACCATCCCGGCCGGGGACGCGATCATCGCTCCGTACACCGCCGTGAACCGCGACCCGGAGCGGCACGGCCCGGACGCCGACCGCTTCGACCACACCCGCGTCCAGAAGGGCGACCTCGCCTTCGGCGCGGGCCGGCACAACTGCCCCGGCTCGTACCTCGCCGAGACCGAGGCGCGCATCGCCCTCGCCGTCCTCTTCGACCGCTACCCGAAGATGACCCTGGCCGTCCCGGCGGACGACCTCCCGCCCGTCCCGAGCCTGTTCACCAACAGCGTGGCCGCCCTCCCCGTCCGCCTGAACCCCTGACCGCACCGAGGGGCGGGCCGGCGCGGCCCGCCCCCTCGGTGGTGAGCCTGGGTGCTGACCGCCGGTGTTGCCCCTCGGTGTTGCCCCTCGGTGTTGCCCCTCGGTGTTGAACCTCCCCTTGGGGGAGATGCCAGGGTGGACGGCATGCGGGGCGAAGCGACCTACTCGATCGGCGAACTGGCCGACACGGCCGGCGTGACGGTGAAGGCCGTCCGCTTCTACACCGACCACGGCATCCTGCCCGAGTCCCACCGGACCGCCTCGGGCCACCGCCGCTACGGCCCCGACGCCGTCGCGCGCCTCGCCCTCGTCCGCACCCTCCGCGACCTCGGCCTCGGCCTCGCCACCGTCCGCCGGATCGTCGACCGCGAGACCACCCCCGCCGAGGCCGCCGCAGCCCACGCCGACGCCGTGGCCGTCCAGATGCGCGTGCTCCGGCTCCGCCACGCCGTCCTCACCACCGCGGCCCGCCGCGACAGCACCCCGGAGGAGCTGGAACTCATGCACCGTCTCGCCCGCCTCTCCGCGGCCGAACGCGACGAGCTCGTCGCCGACTTCCTCGACCACGCCTTCGGCGCCCCCGACGGCCCCCTCCCCCGCGTCCTGCGCCGCTCCCTCACCCCCGAGCTCCCCGACGACCCCACGTCCGAGCAGCTCGCCGCCTGGGTCGAACTCGCCGAGCTCTCCCAGGACGAGTCGTTCCGCGACCTGATGCGGTTCCTGTTCACCGCGCACAAGGACGACCACCCGTCCGGCCCGCCGCGCAGGCACGCCGTCGGCACGGTCACCGAGACCGTCCGTCCCCTCCTGGCCGCGAACGTCTCCCCCGACTCCCCCGAGGCGTCCGCCGCCGTCACCGAGGTCGCCACCGCCTACGCCGAGGCCCTGAACCTCCCGGACACCCCGGCCCTGCGCGCCCGCCTGGCCACCTACCTCACCGCCGCCAACGACCCGCGGCGCGAGCGCTACCTCACCCTCCTGGCCACCGTGAACGGCTGGCTCCCGCCAGACCACCCGCGCCGCGAGATCACCTGGTTCCTCACCGCGCTGTCCTGAACCGACGGCCCTCCCACCGACCCGCCCCAGCCGCCGGCGCAAGTCTCGTCAGCCGGGCGGGGGACGTCGGCAGGGCGGGGCTCGTCTCGGCCGGACGCTCAGCTCCGGGACAGGGCCGGGACGGGCAGCTTGTCCAAGGCGTAGGAGGACGCGGTGACCGTGCCGTCCGCGCCGATCAGCGCGAAGGTCGGATAGGCGCTCACGGTGAAGGCGGTGCCCATCGGCCCGTCCACGGGCTCCACGACCACGTCGGTCACGTCGCCCAGCTCGGGCCCGGTGGGCGCGCGTCTCCTCCGTGGTGCCGTGAAGGACGGCGAGGGTGGGGCGGTCGGCGGACGCGGCGACGAACTTGGGCAGCTGCACGGCGCAGGCCCCGCACTCCGGCGAGAAGAACGCGACGACGGTACCGCGTACGGACTCGTGCGTGACGGGCGTCCCCCCGTCCGTCACCGTGGCGAACTCGGGAAGCCGCGTCCCCGGCGCGAGGAACGTGTCCGGTGGAAGACCACCCTCCTCGTCCTGCCGTCGCAGCCGGCGGATGATCCCGAACGTCAGCAGCAGGTTGAGCAGGCACAGCACGGTGACCAGAACGACGGCCGCGGCGAGATAGGGCATGGATCCTCCTCGGGAGACAGGCGTCCGAGAGCCGCACCGGAGCGGGATCGGACCGAGGCAATGTAACCCACGAACATTCGGCATACCAGAGTGACGTTCCCCGGAACGCCGGCCCAGCTGGTGATCACCTGACGACCATCGGTGAATTTCGAATTCCCGACCTCGGCAATCGCGATTCCCGCATGTTTTGGATCTTGCGCGCCGGTACCCCGGGAGCTTACGTTGGCCCGGTCCAAGACCTCCAGGAAAGGGGTACACCATGACCCGCATCTTCGGTTCCGTCAGCGACAAGCTGCTCGGCGCCGTCCTCGGCGAAAAGGCCGCCGGGGCGTGCATCCCCGAGAACGGCCAGCTCTGCTACTGCAAGGGCGGCTACCGGTACACCTTCAACTGCTATGGCGTCTGCACGAAGCAGAGCACTCGCTGCTAGTCCGCGCACGGGGGCGAGACCACGGTCCCGCGAAGTGCGTGTACCGCCTGGTCAGCCCGTGATCGGCGGCCCCGGAACGCCCACCGCTCCGGGGCCGTCCATCATTGCCCGCCGCGCGCACCGGCACGCCCGCGAGGACGAGACGGGGCCTGCGGCCGGACGCGTCTGCAAAGCAACGACCCGCAAGGTAATCAAAATCATGACTACCGGGGGAACTGTTTTACATACGCTTTTCCGTTCACCTGCCCCCCATCCATCCCATGATTTCCTGGCGAGTCCAAGGGCACTTCGCAGGTAATCATTTCCAAGCACGACCCCGCGCGCTCCCCACGTTTCGTCACACACCGCCGACCGATACGTCCGCGTCCCCGCCCCAAGGCGCCGATAAACCTTTAGGAGCGGTCGCGGCGGGAAACCACCGCGCCAGTGGCTCTGCGGAACGGAATCGATGGCGGCACCTCACCGAAACGCGTGGAAAACACTTCCACCGTGAGCGCTCCCGCGGTCCTCGGCGCTGTCGCACGTCCGGCATCCGCGTCCACGACCGTGATCGCGCCCTCGCCAGACCACAACCAGACGAAGGGACACGACGCAGCATGAGGTCCGGCCCCCGTGAGTGACACGCCCGCCGCTCCCGCTGCCGGCGGCGTGCAGGACGAGGAGTCCTCCGGAGGCTCCCGGTTCAGGCCGCGTGTCGCCGCCACGGCGGTGGCGTTGCAGTTCCGCGCCGCGCCGGTGGGCGCCTGGGCGCTGCTGGTCACCACGGTCGCCGGCGGCGTCGCCCCGGCGGCCGTCGCCTGGTGCGGCAAGCTGCTGTTCGACGAGATCGGCCGCGGCCACGACGCCGACCCCTGGCGGGCCGGAGGACTGGCCGCCGCCATGGGCATGGCCGGCGTGGTCATGGCGGCCATGGCGCAGGCCACCGGGTACCTGGACGACCTGGTCCGCCAACGGCTCGCCGTGGCCGTCGAGCGCCGCCTGTTCGCCAAGGTCAACGAGTTCCGGGGGCTGCGCCGGTTCGAGGACCCGGCGTTCCACGACCGGCTGCGGCTGGCGACGCAGGCGTCGACGGACGCGCCCCACAACATCACCGGCTTCTGCCAGCAGGCCGTCCAGGCGCTGGCGCAGACGGGCGGCTTCCTGGGCGTGCTGCTGGCCGTCTGGCCTCCGATGGCCGTCCTGCTGCTGGCCTGCGGCGCGGCGTCCCTGGTGTCCCGGCTCGCCCTCGCCCGCCGCCAGATCGCGGTCGCCGAGAGCGTGTCCGGCCGGTACCGGCGGCAGTTGTTCTACCGGTCGCTGCTCACCGACCCGCGCGCCGCCAAGGAGATCCGCCTGTTCGGACTCGGCGGGTTCCTGCACGGCAGGCTGGTGGAGGCGATCGGTTCGGCGTCGGCGGCCGAGCTCGCCGTCAAGCGCCGCGGCGCCCTCGCCCAGACCGGCTACGCGGTGCTCAACGCGGTCGTGACCGGCACCGGCATCGTCATCGTCGCGGTCGGCGCGGCCCACGGCCGGTTCTCGGTCGGCGACGTCTCCCTCTTCGTCGCCGCCACGGCGGGCATCCAGGGCGCCTTCACGGGCGTCGTCGTCCAGGCGGGGATGGCGGCCGAGGCGGTCCGGCTGTTCGGCCACTACACCGACCTCATGGAGCTGCCGGACGACCTGCCGGCCGGATCCGCGCCGGTGCCGCGGTCATCCGGGCGGGTGGAGTTCCGCGACGTCTGGTTCCGCTACGACGAGGACGGCCCGTGGATCCTGCGCGGCGTGGACCTCGTCCTCCCGGCGGGCGCGGCCGTGGGCCTGGTCGGCCGCAACGGCGCGGGCAAGAGCACGCTGGTGAAGCTGCTGTGCCGGTTCTACGACCCCGACCGGGGCGCGATCCTGTGGGACGGCACCGACCTGCGCGACCTGGACGTCGAGGAACTGCGCGCCCGCATCGGCGTGACCTTCCAGGACTACCTCACCTACGACTTCACGGCGCAGGACAACATCGGCATCGGCGACCTCCCGCACCGCGAGGACGGCGACCGGGTGCGCGCCGCCGCCCGGCTCGCCGGGATCGACGACGAGCTGGCGGCGCTCCCGCACGGGTACCGCACCCAGCTCAGCCGCGTCCACCTCGACGACGACCAGGACGGAGAGCGCGGCGTCACCCTGTCGGGCGGACAGTGGCAGCGCGTCGCGCTCGCCCGGTCCCTGATGCGCTCGGACGCCTCCCTGCTGATCCTGGACGAACCCAGTTCCGGTCTGGACGCCGAGGCCGAGCACCGTGTCCACCGCACCCTCGCCGAGCACCGCGCCGGACGCACCGGCCTCCTCATCTCCCACCGGCTGGGCGCGCTCCGGGAGGCCGACACGATCGCGGTGCTGGCCGACGGACGCATCGCCGAGACCGGCACCCACGACGAGCTGATGCGGCGCGGCGGGCACTACGCCACCCTGTTCACCCTCCAGGCGGCGGGCTACCGCGACGAGCCCGCCGACCTGGTCGAGACGGAGACGATCCCATGACCCTCCCCACCGCCGGACGCGTGCTGCTGACCGTCTCCGCCGGCGGCCTCGGGACCGCCCTCACCGTCCGCCTGCTGCGCCGCCGCTTCACGATGGTGCGCGTCCAGGGCGGCAGCATGGCCCCCACGTACGCCGACGGCGACCGCCTGCTCGTCCACCGCACCACGCGCGTCCGGACGGGCGACGCGGTGGTCTTCGACAACCCCGTGACCCCGCCGGGCCACATCCCGGACCCGCCGTGGATGGTCAAGCGGGTGACGGCCCTGCCCGGCGACCCCGTTCCGGCGGACGTCCGCCCGGCGGTGTCCGCGGACACGAACACCCGCGTCCCGCCAGGCCACCTCGTCGTCCGTGGCGACGCCGACCGCAGCCAGGACTCCCGCCACTTCGGCTACGTCCCCGCCGCCTCGATCATCGGCGTAGTCCTCCGCCCCTGACACAGGCCCCCGCCGATCAGCCGCCTTCGCGATGGCCCTGACCTCCGGACGCACCTTCCAGCTCAAGCGGATCCATCGCCCCCTGGCACGCCGCTCCGGAAGAAGTCCTCCAGATCCGCTGCCAGACCGGCGAGTTGCTCACCCGCCTCAAGGATGAACTCGACACCCACGCTCCACAGTGGCCCGCCGCACCAACCCCGGCCATAACGCCGGGCCGTCCACCCGAGCCGGACGTGCCCGCCAGAGCGCCACGTGGCCGCGAGCGCGAGCGTGTCCTCCAGCGAGCGCCACAACCGCTCGCCCTCCCAGCCGCGGAAGTCCGCGGCCAGATCCGCCACGAACTCGTCCAACCCATCACCCTGGCCGGTCACGATGGAGAACTCCGCATCCAGCCCTTCGGCGCTGATCCCCACCCGGAACCCGCCGATGTAGGGGTCGTCCTGCTGGTAGTCGAACAGCCGAAGGGAGCGCTCCGGGGCTGCGGAGCCGAGACGGACTTCGACCATGTCGCGCATTGTCACGGGCGGCGCGCCAGCCGGTCGACCGATTATCGGGCGCGCCCGTCCGATGGACGACTCCGCGCGCCCGGGCCGACGGGGTCGGTCAGCCGATCGGTGGAGCGAGGTACTCCAGCGCGTAACCGTCGCCAGAGGGGGTCACGCGGGCGATGCCGGGTGAGTCGAGGTGGGCGCCGGCCACGAAGTGGTGCGGGCGCGCCAGTCGTTCCAGAAGCCCTGCGCGCGCCGCACGGGCCTGGGACTGGTCGCCGTCGAGCTCCCAGGACACCTTCGGCCGGGCGAACTGCAGCGTGGGAACGTGAACGGTGTCGCCCCAGACGAGAAGGCGACCGGCGCTGCTCCTGAACTCGTAGACGGTGTGCCCGGGGGTGTGGCCCGGTGCCGGAACGGCGGTGGACCAGTCATTGATCGCGGCCTCCTCCACCACGGGGACGACCCGTTCGCGTAGCGGTTCGAGCCGCCCTGTGAACACCGAGGTGTCCCCCGCGCCGATCCACACGCGCTCCAGCTTGGTGAACGCCTCCGAGCCGTCCGGCGCGACCAGGCCGCTCACGTGGTCTTCGTGATTGTGGGTGATGGCCACATCGGTGATCTGCGCGCGATCGACGCCCGCCTCGTCGAGCGCGTCGTAGATCAACCCCATGGTGGGGTCGTGCCAGATGTTGGACGCGCCGGTGTCGACGAGAACCGATCGCGTGCCGTCGGTGACGAAGAAGGCGTTGACCGCCAGCCGCAGGTTGTCGCCGACCAGCGGAACGGCGGCCGGCAGCTCATCGAGCGGGCACCCGTCCTCGTCGCGGAGCCGTGTCGGCGGCATGTCGATGTAGCCGTCGCGCAGCGAGACCACCTGGAGCTCGCCGAATTCGAACGTGGCGTGAAGCCGGTCACTCGAGAGCAAACGCATGGAACCTCCGTCATGGGGGACGCCGCAGCGCCCGTCTCCCAAAGGAGACTACACGTCTTCTTTAGAAGAAACACTACACTTGCGCGGCGAGGTCCCCATCGATCGAGGAGCACGGTGGTCGAGCAAGACGGAAACCCGGCCGGCCCGCAGCACGGCGACGACCTGGCCGGAGCGTTCGGCGGCAACGTGCGGCGACGCCGCGAGGAGGCGGGGCTGACGCTGGAGCAGTTGTCCACGCGCTCGGCGGTCAGCCGGGCGATGCTGTCCAAGGTCGAACGCGGCGAGAAGAGCCCGACGATCGGCATCGCGTCCAGGATCGCCCACGCGCTCAACGCGTCGCTCTCGGACCTGATCGGCGCACCGGCCGCCGCCGCGTCCAGCGTGGCCATCACCATGCGCAAGAAGGACCGCCCCGTCTTCCGCGACCCGGAAACCGGCTTCGAGCGGCACATGGTCTCAGCGGCCCCCGGCGCCGGCGGAGCCGAGATGATCGTCCATCACCTCCCCGCGCAGGTCTCCACCGGGCTGCTGCCCGCGTATCCGCCGGGCACGGAGAAGCAGCTCGTGGTGCTCCAGGGCACCCTGACCGTCGCGATCGGCGGGATCACGGAGACCCTGGAGACCGGCGACTCCATGTTCCTCCAGGCCGACGCGGACCACGGCTTCGCCAACCGGACGAACGCCCCGTGCGAATACATCATGGTCATCTCGCGCAGAACCTGACCGGCCGAACCTCACACAGCCGCGGCCTCGCTCACCGAAAGCACGGCGACACACTCTGCGCGGATCCCCAGGGGAGGTCTTCAAGGGGCGAGGGGGTCGGCAGGCCGCGATCCGAAACTCCTCGTCCAACGGCTCGGTCAGACGTTCAGGAGAGGGCGGGCGGCCGATGAGGAAGAGCGCCGCGAGCACTTCCTCCAGAAGCTCTCGCCGAGCAGAGGCGCGACATGCTTCTCAGTCCCATCCGGTGCTTCCCGACCCCGATGACAACGGGCCGACAAACAATCAAGGGCCTGACCGGGATTTCTCCCGATCAGGCCCTTGACCTGCAATCACGCGGTGGAGCTGAGGGGATTTGAACCCCTGACCCCCTCGATGCGAACGAGGTGCGCTACCGGACTGCGCTACAGCCCCGCGGACGTGACTAGGTTAGCGCACTTTGGCACAGCCCCGCGGACGTGACTAGGTTAGCGCACTTTGGCAGTGCTTCGCGCGCCGGAAAACCGGCGCACCGGCTGAGACGCCGGCCCCCGGCCCGGCTCCGGCCCGGAGGGCACGGGAGCGGCCGAAACAGCCGCAGGCGGCCCCGGCCGCCGGGACAGTCGACGGCAAGGGACGGCCCGCACGGTCAGCAACACAGGACCGCCCGCACGGTCAGCAACACAGGACCGCCCGCACGGTCAGCGGCACAGGACCGCCACTGACGGCCGTAGGACACAGGAGGACGGGCCGGGCGAGGCCATGAAGCCAACCGCCGACAGCAGCAGGCACAGGATGAGCACAGATGGCCGCAGAGCACACGGAACCTCAGAGGGGGCACGGGTGTCGGCTGGAGTGAGGAGGCCTCCGGAAACGCCCTGGCGAGGGGTCAGGGCTACTCGCCGACGGCGCGGCGGTCCTCGGTGGTGGGGGCTTCCTCGGCGTACTGGTCGAAGACCTCGTCCTCCGGGCGGCCGACGAACTCCAGCACCTCGGCGGACGGTTCGGGGATCTCCTGGGCGATCTCGGCCTCGGCGCGCTCGGTCGCCAGGCGTTCGGCCTCCAGGCGGGCGGCCTCGGCCTCCTGCCGGGCGCGCGCCTGGTCCATCTGGACGGCGACGCGGAGCAGTGTGAGGTGTCCCACGAGGAGCAGGACGGGCGGCGGGGTGATCCACCAGGGGGCGAGCCCCACGGCGGCCACGGTGACGGCCGTCAGGACGAGCAGGGTGAGGCCGACCGTCCTGCGACGGCGGCGGGCGATCACGGCGGCGCGTCCGGGACGGCGGTGGACGGACGGTTCGGCGACCTCCACGTCGCCCGGCTCGCTCCCGGCCGTGACATCCGGTTGGGGCGAGGAGGGTTCTTCTGGGTCGATCAGCTCGTCGTCCTCGGGGAGATGCTCGCGGACCTGGTCGGTGTCGAGTTCCACGCCGTCCTCGTCCGGACGCTTGTGGAGGAGGCGGGAGATGCCCGTCGCCTCGCTGTCGCGGCGGAGCCACATCGGCACGAGGACGACCGCCCAGACGGCGACGATGGCGAGATAGAGGAAGGCGCTGCTCACCGGCTCACCGCCGGGAGGAGCCGTTCCCGGGCACGGCCGGATGACGAGCCGACTTTCGGCGCGCGCACGTGCATTGGGAACAGGGTCACGCCACGCACGGTACGAGTCGGTGTCAGAGGTTGACGAGTATTAGGGGCGGTGTGTCGCGAGATCGATCTCGCGGTTACTCTCTGTTTGCCGGGCCTTCTCTTCCGGAGGATTCTTACGAGAGGGTGTCCGCCCGTTTCTCTCCGCCCCGGACGCCTCAGGAGGGAGAGCGGGGAAATGCCTGCTTGGCGGCTGCCAGCCAGCGGGTCCGCAGGCCGCCGGGCACGTCCTCGACGGTCAGCGCGTAGCAGATGTGATCACGCCAGGCGCCGTCGATGTGCAGTTGGCGGCGCCGAATTCCCTCTTCCCGGAATCCGAGCTTTTCGACGACCCGGCGGCTCGCGGTGTTCTCCGGGCGAATATTGGCCTCCACCCGGTGCAGCCCGACGGTGAAGAAACAGTGGTCGACGGCGAGCGCGACGGCCGTCGGAATGACGCCGCGACCGGCGACCTGCCGATCCACCCAGTAGCCGATCTGGGCGGAACGGGCCGAACCCCACACGATCGCGCCAATGGTGAGCTGTCCGGCGAAGTTCCCCTCGTAGGTGACCACCCAGGGCAGCGCGAGCCCCTGCCTCGCCTCGCGCCGCATGGTGTGGACCATGCTGACGTACGGGCCGAGGCCGGTGCGGAACAGCGGCGTCTCGGGGTTGGTCGGCTCCCACGGCCGCAGCCAGTCGGCGTTGCGGACCCGCAGGTCACGCCAGACGGCCGCGTCGCGATGCCGTAGCGGACGCAGCCCGACCGGGCCCTCGCTCAAGGTGACCGGCCACCCACGCATCCGTTCCACGGCTCCCATGATTCCCCGGACGACGGTTCGGACGCCATCAATTGTCCCTGACAAATGGATCCGTCCGCCGACCCGGCCCCGATATGAGCCCGCCTCCCCTACCTCCCGCGACACCCTCGCCGCCGTCGGGGGCCCGCCCGGAAGCCTCTTCGCCATTCCGAGGAGCGGCGAACCTCAGACGAACCCATCCCCGCAGGTCAGGGCGTTGAAGCCGACGTCCGGGACTTTCCACGTCGGACGAACCGACTCGGAACCGTAGCAAGGACGCGTCGAGAGAACCCGGCGGGCCACGGCAGAAGCGGCGATTGGCCGGGATGGGCCGTCCCACCCCAGTGAGCAACCCCACTCCCACCCGAGCAGTCATCTCGGACGCACCGGAGCGCCCCAAATGACGATTCCGCCCCTCCCCATCCCCAGAAAGGGCGAGCGCCGCCCAGGGGATCAGGTCGCGTGGAGGACGTGGAGGAGGCGGGTGACCTCGGCCGCTACGGCGTCGCGCGCCGGCCCCGCGTATTTGCGCGGGTCGACCATGGCCGGGTCGTCGTCGAGGACGCGGCGCAGTTCGGCCGTGTAGATCTTGTTGAGCTGGGTCGCGATATTGATCTTGGTCATGCCGCTTCCGACGGCCGCGGTGAGCGTCTCGTCCGGAACCCCGGACGACCCGTGGAGGACGAGCGGGACCGGCACCGCCGCACGAAGCTCGGCGATCAGCCCGAGATCGAGGACCGCGTCGCGGGTGAGCATGGCGTGCGAGTTCCCGACCGCCACCGCCAGGGCGTCCACCCCCGTGGCGGCGGTGTAGGCGGCGGCCTCCGACGGCTTGGTGCGGGCTCCCGGCGCGTGCACGCCGTCCTTTCCGCCGACCTCGCCGAGTTCCGCCTCGACCCAGACGCCTCGCTCATGGCACCAGTCGGTGATCGACGCAGTCGCGGCCACGTTCTCGTCGTAGGGCAGCGTGGACGCGTCGTACATCACCGATCCCACGCCCAGACGCACCGCCTCGCGGACGAGGTCGGCGGACGTCGCATGATCGAGATGGACGGCCACGGGCACGGTGGCGGCCCGCGCGACCGCGAGCGTCCCGGCCAGGATCGGCTCCAGCGCGCCGTGGTATCGGACACAGTTCTCGCTGATCTGGATGATCACGGGCGCGCCGGCGGCCTCCGCGCCGCGGACGATCGCGACGGCGTGCTCAAGGTGGATGACATTGAACGCGCCAACACCGCGCCGAGCGAACGCACCGCCACCAAGCCCAGCGGACGCAACACCCACACGCCCCGCCAACTCGGCACTGCCCCACCCAACCGACGCCGCGCCTCCATGCCCAACAGCCGCAACACCCGCATGCCCAGCCGACTCGACACTGGCACGCCCAGCCGACGCCGCATCCACACCACCACTCGACGCGGCACCCGCACCACCACTCGACGCGGCACCCGCACCACCAGCGGACGCCGCGCCCGCATGCCCAGCGCCCACAGCACCCGAACGTCCAGCCGTCGTCGCCTCGGCACGCCCAGCCGGCGCGGCATCGCCACGCTCAGTGGACCCGGCACCTCCCCGCCCAGCCGCCGCGCCATCAGCACCTCCAGCCGACTCGCCACCCCCATCACCAGCGGACACGGCCCCTGCACGCCCAGCGGACGCAACGCCAGCGCGCCCAGCGGACGCGGTGCCGCCGCGCCCAGCGGACCCGGCACCCGCACCACCAGCAGACTCGGCCCCTGCACGCCCAGCGGACCCGGCACCCGCACCACCAGCAGACTCGGCCCCTGCACGCCCAGCCGACTCGGCGCGAGTGCGCCCAGCCGATTCCGCGTCGGCGCCGACGCGCCCAGCGGACCCGGGACCCGCGTCGGGCGAGGACACGGCGCCGGCACCTCCAAAGGACGTGGCGGCGGCACGCTCGGCGGATGTGGCGGCGGCGACGATCTCGCCGGCTCCTACGAGGGGCATGAGAGTCCTTCGATCACGATTTCGGGGAGGAGACGGACGTACAGGTCGGGGTCGAAGTCGCCGGCGAGGGGTGCGGCGACGGCCGCGGCGGACAGCGCCACCGCGTCCCTCAGCAGCTCGTCCCAGGGGAGGCCGAGGGTCAGCGCGCGGGCGGTGGCGGCGACGGCCGCGTCGCCCGCGCCCGTCGGGTTTCCGACGACGGCCTCCGGTGGAGCGGCCCACTGGACGCCCTCGCCGGTGACGGCGAGCATGCCGTCCGCGCCGAGGGACACCAGCACGTTGCCGGCGCCGGCGACTCGCAACGCCTCGGCCCGCCCGACGACTTCGGCGAGCATGGGACGTCCGCCCTTCGCTTCCCCCGCACCCGCGACCGGCTCGGCGACCGCGGCGACGGTCGCGCGTCTCAGCTCCTCAGCGTTGGGTTTGACCACGTCGGGGCGCCCCTGGACACCCTTCGTGAGGGTCATGCCGTCCGCGTCGAGGACGACCTGCCCCGTCACTCGGCGCGCAAGTTCGGCGTACGCGTCCTCCGGAACGCCGGGAGGGAGGCTTCCGGAAAGGACGACGACGGCTGCGGACGCGGCGAGCGTGTCGAAGCGTTCGAGGAAGGCCGACCACTCGTCCGGCCGGACATGCGGCCCGGCCTCGTTCAGGACGGTCGCCTCGCCGCTTCCGGTCTCCACGACCGTGAGCGTCCGGCGGGACGTCCCCGAAACGGCCGCGAAGTCGTGGGTGAGCCCCGCCTGTTCCAGATCGTCCCGGATGAGCTCGCCGACCACCCCGCCGAGCAGGCCTGTCGCGGTGACGTCGCAGCCGAGGGCGGCGGCGATCCGCGCCACGTTCAGCCCCTTGCCTCCGGCCCTTTGGCGGACGGTTCGGACGCGGTGCGATCCGCCCCGCTCCCAGGCGTCCACCTCGTAGGTGACGTCGAGTGCCGCGTTCGGGGTGACGGTGAGGATCATCGCCATCGCCCGTCCTTCATGACCCGGTCGACGGACCAGCCGTCACCGAGGACGACCAGGTCGGCGCGCTTGCCGGGCTCCAGCGACCCGACCTCCCGGTCGAGCCCGAGGGCGCGGGCCGGGGTCAGGGACGCGGCGCGCGAGGTGTCCTCCAGCGAGACGCCCACGACGTCGATCGTCCGGCGGAACGCGTCCGCCATGGTGATGGTGCTTCCCGCGATGGACGTGCCGTCCTCGAGCGTCGCGCGTCCGCCGGAGACGGTGACCGTCATGACGCCGAGGCGGTAGCTGCCGTCGCCCATCCCCGCCGCTCCCATCGCGTCGGTGATGAGGGCGACCCGGTCCGGCGCGGCGGCGAACACGAGCCGCGCCACAGCGGGCTCGACGTGCACGCCGTCATTGATCAACTCGACGACGACCCGTTGATCGCCGAGTGCCGCACCCACGGGTCCACCCTCGCGGTGGTGCAGGGGCCGCATTCCGTTGAACAGATGCGTGGCGACTCGCGCCCCCGCCTCGATCGCCTCCCGGACACACGCGCCGGTCGCGTCGGTGTGCCCCACGGCCGCGATCACACCTGCCTGAACGGCGTCCTGGACGAGCTCCAGTGCTCCTGGCAGCTCGGGCGCGAGCGTGACCATGCGGACGTGTCCGCGCCCCACCTCGACCAGGCGGGCGAACTCGTCCCGGTCCGGCTCTCGCAACAAGGCCGGATCGTGCGCGCCGCACCGGCCGAGCGCCAGGTAGGGGCCTTCCAGGTGAATTCCGGCGACCAGCCCCTCGTCGGCGATGTCGGCAAGCCCGGCGACCCCGTCCAGCAGTGCGGTGGGCGAATCGGTCACGAGACTCGCGATGGTGGTGGTCGTCCCGCACCCCAGGTGGTACTCGGCAACCCGCCGAGCCTCGTCCGGACGCCCGGACTGGTACGACGCCCCGGCGCCGCCATGAACGTGCATGTCGACGAACCCGGGAACGACATACCGTCCTTCCAGATCCTCAACGACGTCCCGCTCCACCGCCGCCTCCGCGACGCCCGCACTCTCAGCACCTACACCCGCGGCGCCCGCACCCTCAGCACCCGCGCCCCCGGCGCCCGCACCTACACCCGCGGCGCCCGCACCCTCAGCCCTCGCCGCCTCAGTAACCGCTCCCTCAGCGCCCGCGCCCATGGCGCCCGCACCTACACCCGCGGCGCCCGCACCCTCAGCCCTCGCCGCCTCAGTAACCGCGCCCTCAGCACCCGCGCCCACGGCGCCCCCACCTACACCCGCGGCGCCCGCACCCTCAGCCCTCGCCGCCTCAGTAACCGCGCCCTCAGCGCCCGCGCCCACGGCGCCCCCACCTACACCCGCGGCGCCCGCACCCTCAGCCCTCGCCGCCTCAGTAACCGCGCCCTCAGCGCCCGCGCCCACGGCGTCCGCACGCTCAGCACCTACGCCCTTGGCACGCGCACCCACGGCGCCCGCACGCTCAGCACCTACACCCTTGGCACCCGTTCCCTCGGCTCCCGCAACCTCAGCACTCGCTCCCTTGGCGACCGCCGTAGAGGGGGACGGTGGGAGTTCTCGCTCGCCGATCGCCGGGCTCCCCGAGCGGGGAAGCTCGACGCCGCGCGCTGTCACCTCGCCGCCGGTGTCCGCTGGGGGCGTGCCAGCCCCCGCAGCGACGATGCGGTCACCTTGAATGCGGAGCCATCCGTGCATGACCCCGTCCGGGAACACGAACCGTCCATTGATCAACGTCAGCACGACACGGACTCCCACCCGGCCATCGATTCGGACACCGCTCCCGCAGCAACGACGGCCCCCGAAACGCCTCCATTTGAAACCGCCCGCCACCTGCTCCGGGAACCCACTTCGAGTTCACGCCTCACCGGACGAGTCGTCCGCCTCTCGACCTCGCCCGGAGCGTCCATCTCGACCTCGGTTCCGGCCATGACTTCGGTCTCGGTCTCGGTCTCAGCCTCGGACCCGGTTCGGCGCGCGGGACGAGAGCGCATCAGCCGAGGATCACTGAGCGGGTCAGATTGCGCGGGGTGTCCGGGTCGTGACCGGCACGGAGGGCGAGGTGCAGGGCGAGACGCTGGACGCGCACCAGTTCGGCGAGCGGGTCGAGCGGGCTGACGAGCATGGTGCCGCCGACACCCGCGACCTGGTCGGCGAGGCCGGGCGGCGGGTCGCCGAGCATCCACGCCACCCGTCCCGGACCCGTGATCGCGATGGGGCCGTGCCGGTACTCCATGGCCGGGTAGGACTCGGTCCACGCGGTTGCGGCCTCGCGCATCTTCAGCGCGGCTTCGTGGGCCAGGCCGACCGTCCAGCCGCGCCCGAGGAAGGTGAACTGCTCGGCCGCGAGCGCCGCTTCGGGGAGCGGTTCCGCCAGTGCGACTTCCGCATCCGCGATGGCGCGATCGAGGTCTTGCCCCAGGTGGGCGCGCAGGAGGACGAGCTGACTCGTCGCAAACCGGGTCTGGACGACCGAACGCTCGTCCGCGTAGTCGAGCACGATCAGCTCGTCCGCGGCCGTCATCACCGGCGTGGACGGATCAGCGGTGATGGCGACGGTGGGCAGGTCGGTGCGGTCGAGGAGCTCCAGCACCTCGGTCGTGGTCCCGGACCGGGTGAGCGCCAGCACGCGGTCGTAACGCCGGCCGAAGGGGAACTCGGAGGCGGCGAACGCGTCCGTCTCCCCCTGCCCGGCGGCCTCGCGGAGCGCGGCGTACGCCTGGGCGATGAACCAGGACGTGCCGCACCCGACGACGGCGACCCGCTCGCCCGGACGCGGCAGCGCGGCGGCGGCACCGTCCGCCACGTCGCTCACGGCGCGCCGCCACAGGTCCGGCTGCGAGCCGATCTCGGCCGCGGTGTGGTTCCCCGTCATGACGACCTTCCCCCACTCGATGCTCATTAATGCTCGTTTCTTATCTCAAGCAGACACAAAGTAACAAGGCCGCGCACAGCTAGACTCCCCTGCGTGACCCGTCACGAACGCTTGAACGCGCTGCTGGAACTGCTCGCCGACGCCGGGCAGCTGAGCGTCGAGGAGGCCGCCGCGCGCATGGCGGTGTCGGCCGCGACCATCCGGCGCGACTTCGACGAGCTGGCCCAGCAGCAGATGCTCACCCGGACCCGCGGCGGCGCGGTCGCCAACAGCGTCAGCTACGACCTCCCCCTCCGGTACAAGACCGCGCGGCACGCTTCCGAGAAGCAGCGCATCGCCGCCGCGACCGCGGGGATCGTCCCGCCGGGCGCGATCATCGGCCTGAACGGCGGCACCACCACGACCGAGGTCGCCCGCGTCCTCGCCACCCGGCCGGACCCCGGCGGTGGCCGCCCCGCGCTCACGATCGTGACGAACGCCCTCAACATCGCCAGCGAACTGGCCGTCCGCCCGCACGTGAAGATCGTCCTCACCGGCGGTGTGCCGCGCCCCCAGTCCTACGAACTGACCGGCCCGCTGGCCGCGGGCATCTTCGACCACGTCACCCTCGACGTCGCCGTCCTCGGCGTCACCGGCGTCTCCCCCCAGCACGGCGCCACCTGTCCGAACGAGGACGAGGCCGCCGTCAACCGCCTCCTCGCGGACCGCGCCGACCGCGTGGTGGTCGTCGCCGACGGCTCCAAGGTCGGACGCCGTGACTTCGCCCGCATCTGCGACACCACGACGATCGACACCCTCGTCACGGACGACACCCTGACCGACGAGGCCGCAGCCGCCTTCACCGAAGCCGGCGTCGAAATCATCCGCACCTGACCCGAGCCGAGCCAATGCCCCAACCGCCAAGCCCAAGCCGAATCTCAGAAGCTGCCCAACACTGCCTCCCGAGAGCTCACCTTCAGCACCTCCCGATCACCCGCCACTAGCCGTCGGCAAGCTGCGGCAAGCCGTGAGAGCTGCTCTCCTCGGAAACCCGCTGGCGTGCCACCCAATGCCATGCCGTGGCCTGACGCGCCATGCCGTGGCCTGGCGCGGCGTGGCGCGGCGCGACCTGACGTGGCGTAGCGTGCCATGCCGTGGTGTGCCATGCCGTGGTGTGCCATGCCATGGTGTGCCATGCCGTGGTGTGCCATGCCGTGGTGTGCCATGCCGTGGTGTGGCATGCCGTGGTCATGCCGTGGCGTGACGCGGCGCGGCGCGGCGTGACATGGCGTGACGTGGCATGCGTGACATGGCATGGTGCGAGACACCGTGACGTGACGCCTGCGGCGGGACGAACCCGGCCAGCGGGCTGAAGTCCCCCCAGTAGCCGTGGTCGCCGACCTCGCAGACCAGGTCCGCGCCGTCCCTCCACAACCGCACCCCGACCGGCGGGACGCCGTGTCGCAGTGCGCTGGGGCTTCTCCCTTGCCCCGTGCCGTCTTTGGCTACAGGTAGAAGATGCGGTCGGCGTTCGCCTTGAGGAGTCGGGCGTTGTGGCCGGTGCCTCCAGGGAGGTTGACGGAACGGAAGACGGGTGGGGTGAGCCCCCGGGCGAGAAGGCGTTCGATGATTGCGGCGGTCAGTGCCTGGAGCATGGCGGTGACGACCACACCGGACGCGGCACAGAAAGCCTCCGGGACGCCCGGGTCGCTGAGCACCGCGTCCCCGACGGGAACGTGGTTGTCCAGGACGATGTCGGCCACCTCGGCCAGGCGGGTGCCGTAAGCACGGGACGTCACCGCCATGACGGTCACTCCACGTGCGACTGCCAGCTCGGCGAGTTCCACCGGAAGCGCGTTCCGTCCGGAGACCGAGACCACGATCAGGACGTCGCCTCGCCGAACCCGACTGTTCTCCAGCAGCACCGACGCGTACCCCGGCAACCGTTCGAGCTCCGTGCCGAGGGTGGCGGGCCGGGTCTCGACCCCGCCGAGGCCGGGAGCGAGTAGCGGGTTGACCAGCATCAGGCCGCCCGCGCGGTAGACGATGTCCTGCACCGGAAGCGCCGAGTGCGAGCTGCCGAACGCGAACAGTCGGCGTCCCGCGGCCAGCGCCTCCGCCGTCGTCTCTGCCGCCGCGCCGATTCGTTCCCGCTCCGCGTCGCGGACGGTGCGCAGCAGTTCGGTGACCGCGTCGAAGTACGCGTCGCTCATCCCGCTCACACCGGCATGGTCCGTCGTTCCGGCCGACTCGTGAACCCTCTGTGATGTCCATGTCCACGAGCCTAGAAAGCCGCCGACCCTACCGAAAGCTCACCGCCGAACTGTGGACAACTCCGCGTTTCCGCAGGTCAAGAGGCAGGTCGCGGGTGATCCCCACCGGCGATCTGGTCGACGGCGTGGGCAAGGACCGGGGCCAGTACCGCCATCCCGTCCCGGACTCCACCGGTCGAGCCGGGGAGGTTGACGATCAAGGTCCGACCGGCGGTTCCGGCCAGCCCGCGCGACAGGATCGAGGTGGGCACGGTGTCCCTGCTGACGGCGCGGATGGCCTCCGCGATGCCCGGAATCTCGCGGTCCAGGACGCGCCGGGTCATCTCCGGGGTGTGGTCGGTCGGAGTGAGCCCCGTCCCGCCGGTCGTCACGACGACGTCGTATCCCTCGGACACCGCCTCCCGCAGAGCCGCCTCGACCGGTTCGCCGTCGGGGACGACGCGCGGACCGTCCACCTCGCACCCGGCCTCGGCGAGCAGCGCGACCAGCACCGGGCCGGACTTGTCCGCGTACACACCGGCCGAAGCCCGGTTCGAAACGGTCACCGCCAACGCGCGGATCATCGAGCGCCCTCCTCTGCGGACCTTCAGCGGGCGGAGCCGGTGTCGCGGCGCCAGCGGCCGGTCTTGCCTCCGGTCTTCTCCTCCACGCGCACGTTGGTGATGACGGCGGACGGATCGACGGCCTTCACCATGTCGATCAGCGCCAGCGCCGCGACGGTGACGGAGGTGAGGGCCTCCATCTCCACGCCGGTGCGGTCGGCCGTCCGGACGAGCGCCTCGATCGCCACGCCGTCGTCCTCGACGGACAGCTCCACCTCGACGCCGTGCAGCGCGATGGGGTGGCAGAGGGGGACGAGGTCCGGGGTGCGCTTGGCGCCCATGATGCCCGCGATCCGGGCGACCGACAGGGCGTCCCCCTTGGGGACCGCGCCCGCGCGCAGAGCCGACACGCACGCGGGCGACAGCCGGACGAAGCCGGTCGCGGTCGCGGTGCGCGTGGTCACGGACTTGGCGGACACGTCCACCATCCGGGCCGCGCCCTTGGCGTTCAGGTGGGTGAACCCGCTGAACTCCGATCCCATGGTCATGACGGCAGCCTCATCACCTCGACGTTGGATCCCGCGGACGCCAGTTCGACGTCCTCGGGCAGGACGATCAGCGCGTTGGCCGAGGCCAGCGAGCTCATCTGGTGGGAGCCCTGCCCTTCGGCGGGCGACACCGTGTAGCCGCCCGGGCCGTAGCTCAGCCGCGCGCGCAGATGGTGGCGGATGCCCGCGGGCGACTTGAGGTCACGGTCCAGTACGGCCGTGACGGTCGGCAGCGGTTCGGGTGGCAGGCCCTGCATCGCGCGTAGGGCGGGCCGGACGAACACTTGGAACGACACATAGGCGCTGACCGGATTGCCAGGCAGCGTGAACACGGGCGTACCGTGCAGCAACCCGAACCCCTGCGGCTTACCGGGACGCATAGCGACTTTGTGGAACTCCACGCTGCCGGTACCGGTGAGGACTTCCTTCACCACGTCCCTCGTGCCCATGGACACGCCGCCGGACGTGACGATCGCGTCCGCGCGCATGAGCTGGTCCTCGATGGTCTCCAGGACCTTGTCGGGTTCGTCCCCGACGGTGCTCTGCCGGTAGCCGAGGCCGCCCGCCTCGATGACGGCGGCGGTGAGCATGAAGCTGTTGGAGTCCCAGATCTGCCCCGGCGCGAGCGGCGAGCCGGGCTCGCGCAGCTCGCTGCCGGTGGACAGGACCACCACGCGCGGACGAGGCCGGACGAGTGCGTGGGACCGTCCGACGGCCGCCACCATGCCCAGCTGCGTGGCGCCCAGCCGCGTCCCGGCGGACGCCACGACCTGCCCCTCGCGGACGTCCTCGCCGGCCCGGCGGATGTAGTGCCCCGAGGGCGCCGAACGGTTGATCCGGACGGTGGTGCCGCCGCCGTCGGTCCATTCGACCGGGATGACCGCGTCCGCTCCGGCGGGCAGCGGCGCGCCCGTCATGATGCGGGCGGTGAGCCCGGGACGGATCGCGGCCACACCGCCGTCACCTGCGACGATGTCCCCGATGACGGGTAGCGTGGCCGGCGTCTGCGCGGACGCGTCCGCGATGTCGGACGCCACGACCGCGTAGCCGTCCATCGCCGAGTTGTCGAACGGCGGCAGCGGCACCGGGGCGGTGACGTCCTCCGCGAGCACGCCGCCGCGCGCTTCGAGAAGCGCGAGGTCCAGCGGCGGCAGCACCGGCACGGCGGCCAGGATGTCCGCCAGGTGCTCATCGACCGTTTTCATCGTCCGTCCTTCCGGCGGCTCGTCACGCGTGGTCCGTGGTCCAGCGGAACGTCACGCGTCCTTCGCGGCGTCCGCGGCGTCCTGCGCGCGCACGAACTCGCGCAACCAGGCCATGAACTCGGCGGACAGGTCCTCGCGCTCGGAGGCGAACTGCACGACCGTCCGCAGGTACTCGAGCTTGTTGCCGGTGTCGTAGCGGCGGCCGCGGAACTTCACGCCGTAGACGCCGCCGCCCTCTTCGGCGGACGTGTCGGCGAGGGTGCGCAGCGCGTCGGTGAGCTGGATCTCGCCCCCGCGCCCGGGCGGGGTCTTCTCCAGCACGTCGAAGACGGCCGGGTCGCAGACGTAGCGCCCGATGATGATCCAGTTGCTCGGCGCCTCGTCGCGCGCGGGCTTCTCGACGAGGTCGGTGATCCGGACGACGTCGTCCTCGCCGGTCGCCTCGATCGCGGCGCAGCCGTAGGCGGAGACCTGGTCGGGCTCGACCTCCATCAGCGCCACGACGCTGCCGCCGAACCGCTCGCGGACCTCGATCATGCGCTTGAGCAGCGGGTCGCGGGCGTCGATCATGTCGTCGCCGAGCAGCACGGCGAACGGCTCGCGGCCCACGTGCTGGCGCGCGCAGTACACCGCGTGGCCGAGGCCGCGCGGCTCGCCCTGCCGGACGTAGTGCATGATCGCCAGGTCCGCGGACTCGCGGACGGACGCGAGGCGCTCGTCGTCGCCCTTGGCGTTCAGCGCCTCCTCGAGCTCGTACGCGCGGTCGAAATGGTCCTCGATGGAACGCTTGTTGCGTCCTGTGACCATGAGCACGTCCGAGAGTCCCGCGTCCACGGCTTCCTCGACGACGTACTGGATCGCAGGTTTGTCGACGATGGGCAGCATTTCCTTGGGGGTCGCCTTGGTGGCGGGCAAGAATCGGGTCCCGAGCCCTGCCGCCGGAACGACGGCCTTGCGTACAGGTGCGAAGTCGGCCATGTAGAGACCCTAGTCATCGTGAAGGACCACAGCGTGCACGACATCCGTTCCAAAGCCGCACTGCGGGCTGAACTCCTGGCCAACCGCGCGGAACTGTCCGCTGACGTCCGTTCGGCGGCGGGACGTTCCCTTCGAGACACTTTGTTGGAGGTGCCGGAGGTGGAGATGGCCGGGACGGTCGCCGCCTACGTCTCGCTCGCCTCCGAACCCGATACCCAAGGACTGCTGTTCGCGCTGTGGAAACGCGGCACTTACGTGCTCCTCCCCCGTGTTCTTCCCGACGGCGAACTCGACTGGGCCTCCTACGAAGGGCCGGATTCGCTTACGCCCGGCAAGTTCGGCCTACTGGAACCGACCGAGCCCGCGCGCGGCGTAGAGGCGATCGCCAGCGCGGACGTCGTCCTCGTGCCCGCGCTGGCCGTGGACCGGACGGGTGTTCGCCTTGGTCGTGGCGGTGGTTCCTATGACCGCGCCCTCGCGCGCGTGAGCCCGGCCGTCCTTTCGGTGGCGCTCCTCTACGAGGGCGAACTGGTGGACACCCTGCCGTGCGAGCCGCACGACCAGCGCGTCCGGGCGGCCGTGACGCCGGAGTCAGGGCTTCACCTGCTGCGAGGCGCCAATTAGGGTGGCCCCGCACACGGAGATCTGTCGGCCGCTTCGGTTCGCTGTGTCTCCGCCTCGGCGTGTGGGTCGCCGGGACGGGGTTCTACTACGCGGTCGTCCGTCCAGGCTGTGCCGACGTGCGCGCGCATGAGGCGGACACAAAGGCGGGTCGGTGAAGGCGTGTAAACGGACGAGGCGGGCAGGCAGGCAACAGCAGGCGGGCGCGCACGAGACGGACGCACGTCGGCTGGGTGTCAGGACGTTCGCGTCAGTGGCGTTCGCGTCAGTGGCGTTCGCGTCAGTGGCGTTCGCGTCAGTGGCGTTTGTGTCGGGACGTCGCGATACCGACGGCTGCAGGCGGGCAGCCATGGTCGGACGCGGCCGGACGAGCGGGACGGGTAAACGCGGTGGGACGGGCGCTCCGACAGGGCGGCCCCTGACCGGAGTCGGTCCCGTCCACATGCGGCGTCCGTCGTAGGGCCCTCAGGCTCTGGCGGCGTCCCGGCGCTGACGGATCCTCGTGCGCACGCGACCGGTCATGGGTGGGAGAAGGGACGGCGAGGTCGGGATGACGACACCGTGGAACGTGCTGGCGCTGGCGCCCTTGGGCGAGGACATCGTCCGGGGGCTGTTCGCACCGCTGGGGGACGCAGTCGAGGTCTCGTTCCCGGCCTCGCGCGACCGCGCGGGGCTGCTGGCCGCGATCGCGGAGGCGGAGGTCGTCATCTCCGACTTCTCCGGTGAACTCTCCCTGGACGCCGAGGCCGTGGCGGCGGCTCCCCGGCTGTCGTTCGTCCAGTTGCCGCAGGTCGGCTCGGACAACGTCGACGTCGAAGCGCTCACCCTGGCGAACATTCGCGTCGCCAACACGGCCGGGGTCAACGCGCGCGCGGTCGCCGAATGGGCTCTCGGCGCCGCATTCACGCTCTGCCGCGGTCTGGCATGGGCGGACCGTGCCGTCCGTGCCGGTGACTGGCCGCAGATGGAAATGCTCGTGCGCGGGGGACGCGAGCTCCACACGCAGCGCGTCGGCATCGTCGGTTACGGAGCGATCGGTTCGGAGGCCGCGCGGCTGTTCTCGGCCCTCGGCTGCCCGGTGTCCTACTGGACGCGCCGCCCCCGTCCGCAGGCGCCCGCAACCTTCCGCGAACTGGACGACCTGCTGGCGCACTCCGACATCCTGGTGGTCGCCCTGCCGCTGACGGACGAGACCCAGGGGCTGCTCGACGAGGCCAAGCTCGCCCTCCTCCCGCCCCGCGCCCTGCTGATCAACATCGCCCGCGCGGGCATCGTCCCCGAGGACGGCCTCCTGGCGGCGCTCGACTCGGGTCACCTCGCGGGCGCCGCGGTCGACGTCTTCGAGACCGAGCCGCCGCCCGCCGACCACCCCCTGCGCGCGCACGAGAGCGTCCTGCTGTCCCCGCACGCGGCGTGGGCCACGACGCACGCGCAGATCAACAGCGCGGTCGTCATCCAGGACAACGTGCGGGCGGCCGTGGAGGGCCGTCCGGTCCGGAACGTGATCAACGATCTGCCGCCCAAGATCGAGCGGCGGTAGCCCGGCCGCCGTCCCCGAGATCTTCGAACGCCCAGGTCAGCGGGATTACTGAACGCCCGTTATGCAATTGATGTACGCATTGCATAGGATCTCTTAACGATCACCTGGGCGAAAGGTGGGATGTGCAGCTCGACCTCTGGCTACTCCTCGGATCCACTCTCATACTCTGCGCGATCGTCGCGGTGCGCTTGTCCACAAGCGCGGGGCTCCCCACCCTCCTCGCCTATCTGGGCCTGGGGCTGCTGATCGGCGAGTCCGGCCTCGGCCTCCGCTTCGACAACGCGGAGCTCGCGGAGGTCCTCGGCCTGGCGGCCCTGGTCCTCATCCTCGCCGAGGGCGGAATCACCACCGACTGGCAGAAGGTGCGCTCCTCGGTGCCCGCGGCGCTGTCGGTGTCCACCCTCGGCACCCTGGTCAGCATCGGCGTCGTCGCGGTCGCCGCCGCGTGGACGCTCGACATGAACTGGCGGCTGGCGTTCCTCCTCGCCGCCGTCCTGGCCCCCACCGACGCCGCGGCGGTGTTCTCGGTACTGCGGCGACTACCGCTCCCCTCGCGCCTGACGGGCCTCCTGGAAGCCGAATCGGGCTTCAACGACGCCCCGGTCGTGATCGTCGTGGTGACGCTCAGCGCCGCCAAGGCCGCGGGCCACGCGCCCAACCTCGTCGAACTCGCCGGCGTCATGGTCTACGAGCTGGCCGTCGGCGGCCTCATCGGCTTCTCCGTCGGCTGGGCCGGCGTCTACATGCTGCGGCGGATGGCGCTCCCCGCGTCCGGCCTCTACCCCATCGCGGTGCTGTCCATGACGGTCGGCTCGTACGGGGCGGCGAACCTGCTGCACTCCAGCGGCTTCCTGGCGGTCTACGTGAGCGCGCTGGTGCTGGGCAACGCCCGCCTGCCGCACCGTCCGGCCACCCGCGGTTTCGCCGAGGGCATCGCCTGGCTGGCCCAGATCGGCCTGTTCGTCATGCTCGGACTGCTGGCCTCCCCGGCCGACCTCCCCGCGCAGATCGTCCCCGCCCTGGTGATCGGCTTCGTCCTGCTGCTGGTGGCGCGCCCGCTGTCGATCATGATCTCGACGATCGGGTTCAACTTCAGCCTCGGCGAGAAGCTGTTCGCGTCCTGGGCGGGCCTGCGCGGCGCCGTCCCGATCGTCCTCGCCACGATTCCCATGGTGAAGGACGTCCCGGGCGCCGACCGGCTGTTCGCGATCGTCTTCACCGTCGTGGTCCTGTTCACCCTCCTCCAGGGGCCGACCCTGCCCCTGGTGGCCCGCTGGTGCCGGTTGAAGGACGACTCGCGCGCACGCGAGCTGGGCGTCGAAGCCGCCCCCCTGGAAGAACTCCACGCCGACCTGCTGGAAGTCCGGATTCCGGACGACTCCCACCTGAACGGCGTCGAGATCTTCGAACTGCGGTTGCCGCAAGGGGCGTCGATCACCCTGGTGGTGCGGGACGGCCAGAGCTTCGTCCCGGAACCCACCACCACCCTGCGCGCGGGAGACACCCTCCTGGTCGTCACCACCGCGGAGGTCAGGCAGCTCGCGGAACGCCGCCTGCGTGCGGTGAGCCGCCGGGGCAAGCTCGCGGGCTGGTTCGGCGAAACGGGGGTTTAGCGGGAGCCGGTCGAACGCGAAGAGGGGCCAGAGGCGCTTCTGAGCTGGGGATTCGTCCGTCACGAGCGGACACGCGACCGGCGCTGGGAACAGATCGGTTGCGAATCCTGTTCAGTACATCGGTACCATTAGCAGTCATCTACGGTGAGTGCCAGTCCGGAACCCCCGGTCTGAGGCAACAAGGAGGGACCGTGCCGACGTATCAGTACGTTTGCACCGAGTGTGGCGAGCCCTTGGAGGTCGTGCAGAAGTTCAGCGACGACGCGCTGACCGAGTGCCCGGCATGCGGCGGCAAGCTTCGCAAGGTCTTCTCAGCCGCCGGGATCATCTTCAAGGGCTCGGGCTTCTACCGCACCGACAGCCGGGGCGGATCGTCCTCGACGGTCAGCACCCCGGCGAACGGCAAGGCGTCCGGCAACGGCTCGTCGGACGGTTCTTCCTCGACGGCGTCCTCCTCGGACTCCTCGTCGGCTTCCTCCTCCTCGGCCACGTCTTCGTCCAGCAGCGGCTCGACGTCGTCCGAGAAGGTCGCCTGACCGCCGGCGGTTCTTCTTCGACTTCCCGGCAGCCGGGGTCCTCGCGCACGCGAGG
>NZ_QURH01000045.1 GCF_003428695.1 Actinomadura logoneensis | reverse complement strand
GCCCGCGGCGAGCAGCGGCAGTCCGCCGCCCGCCGCGCGCGCCAGAGCCCAGCGCAGGGCCCCGGCGACGTGCGGGTCCGTCTCGTCCAGCACGGCCTCGACCAGGGCTTCGACCGGCACCGGCGCCTCGTCCGCCGCGGCCAGGGCGGCGCGCTGGCGCTTCCCCGGGCTCTCCGATCCGAGGGCCTGCAGGAGCGCGACGACCTGGAGGACGTCCGTCCAGTCGGCGGGTTCGGCCGAGTCGATGCGGCGCAGGCGCGTGAGCAGTTCGGTCTCGGCCGCGATGCGTTCCCTCGTCCGGCGGATGAGGTCGCCGACGAGCGCGGAGGGCTCGAAGCCGGGGTCGTCGAGCGCGCCGGCGACCTCGCGCAGCGACAGTCCCAGCGACCGCAGGCTCTCGATGTGGAAGATCCGCCGGATGTCGTCCGCGGAGTACTCCCGGTAGCCGCCGGCGCTGCGTCCGGTCGGGCGCAGCAGGCCCAGGGACTCGTAGTGCCTGAGCATGCGGGCGCTGACCCCGGACCGCCGCGCCACCTCACCGATCAGCACCGCTCATCCTCCCTCCCGGCCGGTCGCGCCCAGGGCCATGAGCCGCTTGGCCTGCTCGACCGCGAACTCGAACCCGGCGTCCGGGTCGTGGAAGAGCCGTTCGGTGGCGATCGCGTGCCGCCGCACGCGCGGGTCGGGAGCCGTCGTCGCGGCCCGCAGGACCGGCAGCATCACCTCGCCGAGCGCGATCAGCGCCCTGGAGAGGCTCAACTGCGTCTCCCGTCCGCCGCGTCCGAGCTGGGTGACGAGGATCCCGGCCAGGTCGGCGCGCTCCGCCGGGGGGACGAGGATGGCGGCCGCGCGCCACGCGCTGCGCGCCACCTCGTCGTCGGCGTCGGTCAGCAGGTCGCGGGTGACGGCCGGCCACGCCCGCCGGTCCCCGATCTTGGAGAGGGTGTGCAGCGCCTGGCTGCGCGCCTGCGCGCGTTCCGACCGCAGCTCGGCGAGGAGCCTGGGGACCGTCTCGGACGGCGAGTGCCGGGTGAGCGCCCAGGTGAGCATGTCGCGGACGAAGAACTCGGGCTCGGTGGCGCAGCGTGCGACGAGCGTTTCGACGAAGCGCGGGTCGGGCGCCGTGCCGACGGCGAGCGCCGCCCGCAGCCGCACCGACGCGTCGCCGCTCTCCAGTGCCCTGAGCGCTCGCATCGCGTTCGTGTCCTCGTCCGGCCGGGTCATCGGGACCACCTCCTCCCAGCAGTGAAGACCTTGACACAGTGACAAGGTCAAGCCGGACGTCCGGTGCGGACGGTGGGGAAGAACGGGCGGTCGGGGGCGGGCAGCCACTGGTCCGGCTCGGCGAAGGGCCGCGCGTGGGCCCTCATGTGCGCGATGAGCGGGGGCAGCGAGGGGTGACGGTTCGCCTCGTGCCACATGAGGGACCACGGGTAGACCGGCACGGGATCGGTGAGGGAGAGCTGGACGACGTCCGGGAAGCCGGGGAACTGCGTCTTGTTGCCGAAGGTGATGAGGTCGGGCGACGCGGCGATCCGCTCCATCATGTGGTCCTTGCCGAAGACCGGGCCGGACGTGTCGATCCGGACGCCGAACTCCGCGCTGAGGAAGTCGTAGAACTCGGCCCACTCGCTGTCGCGGACGTTGCCGGGCATCCATGCCGTGAGTCCCCTGAGCTCGGCCATCGGGACGCTGCCCCGACCCGCCAGCGGGTGCCCGCGTCCGACCAGGATGGGCAGCGGCTCCAGGCAGACGGGGATGCGCTCGATCCCCGGGGGCGGAGGCCCGGCGACGCGGCCGAACGCGGCGTCGATCGAGCCCTCGGCGAGCGCCGTCCACCGGGGGACGGCACTGCGCGACACGATCATCTCCACCTCGACGTCCCCCTCCTCGTAGAAGGCGCGGACGAGCTCGACCGGCGCGGCGGCGTGGGCCAGGACGTCGATGCGCAGGGCGCGGCGGCGGGTGCGGAACATCGCGGTGGCCTGGTCGGCGAGCCCGATCAGCGCCCGGGCCTGCGGGAGGAAGGCCGCCCCGTCCTCGGTCGGGCGCGCGCCGGTGCGGGACCGGGTCAGCAGCGGAACGCCGAGGTCGGCCTCCAGCCGCGCCACGCGCTTGGACACCGCCTGCTGGCTCATGCCCAGGCGGTCGGCGGCGACGGTGAAGTGCCCGTCGTCCACGACGGCGAGGAACGTCCGGACGGCACCGAGATCGAGCTCCACCCACAACTCCTGGTTGTCACTGGCCGATGAGGCGACCTCATCCGAGCCGCGCGGCAAGCCCGATCCTAGGGCGAGCGCCGAGGAAGCGGTGAGACAACCACGAGGAGTGCGAGGCCGCCGGGTGAACTCTGGGTGCTGTTCGGCACGCCGCCCGCCTGATCGGGTGGCGGGTCCGAGAGGCAGGGGCTGCGGGATCCGGCTACTCGATGGCGTTCGCACGGATTCCGTCGATCAGGTATCCCAGGCCCCGCTGGAAGGCCTCGTCCCAGTCGTTGTCACTGGGATGCCCGTGGGCGGCCAGCGTCGGGTACGCATCGCGCTGCGCGGCGAGGATCTTGTCGGCGGCGTCGCGGGTGGACGACTCGTCCCTGCCGTGCCAGGACAGCTGGCTGACCGCGGCACCGATCACGAAATGCGACAGTCCGTAGGCGGCGGCGGTCAGCGGCGCGCCGGTGAGCCCGGCGCGTTGCAGGGCCGCGTGCAGGAACTCGGTACGGGCGAGGACGTTCGGGCCGAGCATCGGCCGGCCCATCAGCGTGGCGGTCCAGCGGTGCCGGAGCATCACCGCGCGCCAGCGCTCCACCATCGCGGTGACGTCAGCGCGCCAGTCGTCGGTCGCCGGCGGCACCTCGGCCTCGGCGAACACCGTGTCCAGGGCCAGGTCGAGCACGTCGTCCTTGGTGTCGAGGTGCCAGTACAGCGTGGTCGAGCCGGTGCCGAGCCGCTCGGCCAGCCGCCGCATGGTCAGCCGGTCCGCGCCCTCCTCGTCGAGAAGGGCGATCGCTTCGGCGACGATGCGCTCCCGTGACAGCGGCGGCGCCTCCCGTCGCCTGGGTGGCTGCTTCAACCAGATGTCGCCCGCTCGGCTCGCTCCCATGCGCCCACTCTAGTACGGTGAACGAGCACCGGATCAACGTTCTAGTGACCCGATCAGCGTTCAGAGGTGGTTGTGGGGCACATCGATGTCAGCGATCTGGCCTACGCGCTGCCCGATGGCCGGCCCTTGCTCCGCGAGGTGTCCTTCCGGGTGGGGCAGGGCGCCAAGGCGGCCCTGGTCGGGCCGAACGGCGGCGGTAAGACGACGTTGCTCAGGCTCATCGCCGGGGAACTGGCCCCGTCGGCGGGGAAGATCGCCACCACGGGCGGCCTCGGCGTGATGCGCCAGTTCACGCCGGGGGACCGCACCGTCGGCCAACTCCTGCTGTCGGTCGCGCCACCGCAGATCAAGGCGGCGACCGCCGCGCTGGCACGCGCCGAAGCCGCGTTGACCGGCGCCTCGGAGAGCCAGCTCGCCTACGCCCAGGCCATCAGCGACTTCACCGACGCCGGCGGCTACGACCTGGAAGTCGTCTGGGACGCCTGCACGACCGTGGCGCTCGGCCTGCCGTATGAGCAGGTCCGGGACCGGCCCGCGGGCACCCTGTCCGGCGGCGAGCAGAAGCGCCTCATGCTGGAAGCGCTGCTCCGCGGCCCCGACCACGTGCTGCTGCTGGACGAGCCCGACAACTACCTGGACATCCCCGGCAAGCAGTGGCTGGAGGAACGGCTCCAAGCCACCACCAAGACCGTGCTGCTGGTGTCCCACGACCGCCGCCTGCTCGCCGGCGCCGCCGACCGGATCATCACCGTCGAGTCCGGCACGGTCTGGGTACACGGCGGCGGTTTCGCCACCTACCCGGCCGCGCGACGCGACCGCGCCGCCCGCCTTGACCAGCTGCGCCGCCGCTGGGACGACGAACACGCCCGGCTGCGTCGCCTGGTCCACACGCTGCGGCAGCGTGCCGCCGCCAACGACGCGGTCGCCTCGTCCTACCAGGCCGCCCGCACCCGCCTGGCCCGCTTCGAGGAGGCGGGACCGCCCGAGCCGCCGCCGCGCGAGCAGAACATCCGCGTCCGCCTGCGCGGCGGACGCACCGGCAAGCGCGCCGTGACCTGCCAACGACTCCAACTCGCCGACCTGACCAGGCCGTTCGACCTGGAAGTCTGGTACGGCGAACGCATCGCCGTCCTCGGCGCCAACGGGTCGGGCAAGTCGCAGTTCCTCAAGCTGCTCGCCGACCCGTCCTCAGTCCCCCACCACGGCACGGTACGGCTGGGCGCTCGCGTCACCCCCGGCCACTTCGTCCAGACCCACACCCGCCCCGATCTGCGCGACCGCACCCCAGACGAGATCATCACCACCGACTTCGGGACGACCCTCAACGACGCCATGCGCGCCCTGGCCCGCTACGAACTCGCCCCGACCCGACGCCAGCCCTTCCACACCCTGTCCGGCGGGCAGCAGGCACGGCTGCAGATCCTGCTGCTGGAGCTGTCCGGCTGCACCCTCCTGCTGCTGGACGAACCCACCGACAACCTCGACCTCGCCAGCGCCCAAGCCCTCCAGGACGGCCTGACCGCCTACCAGGGCACCGTCCTGGCCGTCACCCACGACCGCTGGTTCGCCGAGGACTTCGACCGCTACCTGGTCTTCGACCCCGACGGCACCGTCCACTCCAGCGCCACTCCGACCTGGCAGGTCAACAACCGGACGCCGGGGACCTGAGCGTCAGGGCCTGCGTGGACCCTGTTCTGCCTGCCCCGCCAACCGCCGACGAGGTGCCGCCGTCTGGCACGGCTCGGTGTCCACGGTGACCGAGTTCGACCGGTTCGCCCGTCACATGGCCGAAGCCCACGAGGTCCTCTCACCGGCCTGGTTTCCGTTTCAGCGGCGCGCAATGCGTTTCGGGGTCGGCAGAACCACGGCTGTTAGGGTTCCCGCATGGCTGAGGTGCGGGTCGACGTGGCGGAACGGCAGGCCGGGACGGAGCCGGCGGAGGACGGCGAGGCCCCGCACGGCCGCTGCCGGGTGTGCCGGCGCGCGCTGCCCGCCCCCGCCCGGCGCAGCGAC
>NZ_QURH01000051.1 GCF_003428695.1 Actinomadura logoneensis | reverse complement strand
CGCTGGAGCGGTCGGCCGGCGCTGGAGCGGCCGGCCGGACGGCGGCGCGGTCGGCCGGACGGCGGAGCGGTCAGTGGTCGTCGCGGGGCGGGTGGGAGCGGTGCCGTCCGCCGCCGTGGACGGCCCGTCCCTCGGTGTCGTCGCCCAGCGTGGCGCGGGTCAGCCGGGTGAGGACGTCGGCGAGCTCGGGGTTCTCGTCCGGTGACCAGTCGGAGATCTGCCGCGCCAGCCCGGCGCGCCGCGTCTCGACCAGCCGGTCGGCGACCCGCAGCCCCTGCTCGGTCGGGACGAGCACGCCGTCGTCGGACGTCACCAGGCCGCGCTCCACCAGGCCGCGGACGTGCGGACGGCCCTCCTCGACCGTCACCCCGGCGCGTTCGGCCAGTTCCCCGCCCGACACCGCGCCGTCCCGCGAGATCCGGCACAGCGCCCACATCTGCGCGGGCGGCAGGTCCACCCCGGCGGCGCGGGCGATCCGCGCGTACAGCTCCAGCGCCTCCGGGTCGTGCCGGATGAGCTCGCTGAGCGCCCGCTCGGCCTCGTGCCGGGACGAGCCGTCCCCGGGCGGCGGGACGTTGGCGGCGGCGGCAGCGGCGGCGCCGGACCGCAGCGGCGTCTCCTTCATGAACCAGGTCAGGACGCACGCGACGACCGCGACCGGCACAGCCCACAGGAACACGGTGGAGATCGCGTCCGAGTAGGCGTCCAGCAGGTCGGCGCGGACGCGCGGGGGCAGCCGCTCCATCAGCTTGGGATCGCCCTGGACGGCCGTCAGGTCGAAGCCGCGCGGCAGCTCCCCCCGCCGGGCCAGCGCGGTGATGTTGTCGGCGAGCCGGTTCGCGAACACCGTCCCGAACGCCGCGACGCCGAACGACCCGCCGATCTGCCGGAAGAACGTCACGCCGGACGTGGCCGCGCCGAGGTCGGCGTAGTCCACCCGGTTCTGCACGGCGATGACGAGCACCTGCATGACCAGCCCGAGCCCGAAGCCGAGCAGCGCGAACCGCAGGCTCATCGACCACGTGGACGAATGGGTGCCGAGCAGCGAGAGCAGGTAGAGCGCGACCGCGACGATCGGCGTGCCCACGATCGGATAGATCCGGTACCGGCCGGTGTGGCTGATCAGCTGCCCGGACCCGATCGACGCGACCAGCAGCCCCAGCATCATCGGCAGCAGGTGGACGCCCGACATCGTCGGCGACACACCGTGCACGACCTGGAGGAACAGCGGGATGTAGACCATCGCGCCGAACATCGCGAAGCCGATCACGAACCCGATCGCCGACGACAGGTTGAAGGTCGAGTCGCGGAACAGCCGCAGCGGGATGATCGGCTCGGACGCCCGGTGCTCGGCCCACACCCAGGCCGCGATCAGCACGACCGCCAGCACGCCGAGCCCGATGATCTGCGGCGACGCCCACGGGTACTCGGTGCCGCCCCAGGTGGTCATCAGCACCAGCGCCACCGACCAGCCGATGATCAGCAGCGTGCCCGGGTAGTCGATCCGGTGCCGGTGCCGCTCGGACGGCGCGTGCAGCGCGAACGCGATCGCGACCAGCGCGAGGAGCCCGATCGGCAGGTTGATGTAGAACACCCAGTGCCAGGACAGGTTGTCCACGAACCAGCCGCCGAGCAGCGGCCCGCACACGCTGGACACCCCGAACACCGCGCCGAACAGGCCCTGGTACCGGCCGCGTTCGCGGGGCGGGACGACGTCCCCGACGATCGCGATGGCCAGCACCATCAGCCCGCCGCCGCCCACGCCCTGGACCGCCCGGAACGCGATGAGCTGCCCCATGCTCGCCGCCAGCCCGCACAGCGCGGACCCGATCAGGAAGATCACGATGGACGCCTGGAACAGCCGCTTGCGCCCGTACTGGTCGCCGAGCTTGCCCCACAGCGGCGTGCAGGCCGTGGACGACAGCAGGTAGGCCGTCACCACCCACGACAGGTGGTTCAGCCCGCCGAGGTCCCCGACGATCGTCGGCAGCGCCGTCGACACGATGGTCTGGTCGAGCGCCGCCAGCAGCATCGAGAGCATCAGCGCGCCGAGGACGACGGCCAGGTCCCGTCCCTTCGGCATGTCCCTGGCAGGTTCTACCGCAGCTGTGGACATCCCCGTCCCCCCAAGGCGCCCGGTCCCCGCACCGTCCGATCCTTTCGGTGGGGACCTACCCTCGGCGGGGCAAAGATCACGCGATGTCCGGGTCGGCAGACGATCAGGCCGCCGGTCGACCCGACCCGGCGGCCTCTCCCCGCCCCTGCGGCACGGCCTCTACGCGTCCACTTCGCGGCGGCGCGCGGCGGCTCGCGGGCAAGCCTGCGGCGGCTCGCGGCGCCGCTACTCGACCAGGTCGCGGGCGACCTTGGCGGCGCCCAGGGCCGCCGTGCCGCCGGCGATGGCGGTGGCCCCGGCGGAGACCCACAGCGGCAGGCCGCGGCGGGTGCGCAGGCCGTTCAGGGTGTCCAGGCCGTCCACCAGGAGGCCGAAGCGGGCCCAGGTCCTGCGCGCGGGGCCGCGGCTCAGCAGGTAGCCCGCGCCGAGGGCGATCTCGCGGGCGGCGAACATCCGGGTGACGTAGTCGCGTCCCGGATCCGCCTGCCCGCCGAGGCCCATGGCCTTCACCGTGAGCTTCGGCGCGGCGAACGCGGCGAGGCCCAGCACGACCCTCCCGCGCGCGACGTTCAGCATGACCGCGTCGAGCCGCTCGGCGACGCTCTTGTTCTCGGTTTCCGTCACTTCAGCCACGAACGGGAGGCTATCCCCCGGGACGACCGGCCGGTAACCCACCTCTGACCGGGTTATCGTCGAGGGTGAAGGGCCCGTCCCCCGGATCGAAGGTGGCCGTCCATGCAAGCACTGCTCGCCCTGATCGTCACGGGGCTGTTGGTCGCGTTCTGCGTGCGGTGGGTGGCGGGGAGACTGCGCCTCGGCGCGCCGACGCGGATGGCCGTCATCGTCATCTTCATGCTCGTGGCGCTCGCCCTCTACGGCCACCAGCTCGGCGGCTGACGCCCTCCCGGGCCCGCGACGGCGGCGGGTCCGGCCGCGATCGACCGCGAGCGGGTGAAGTCCTGGCCGAGGTGTTACCCGTCCGGGCCGAACCTCCGGCCGTGGCACGGAGTCATAACTGACGAAACCGGCTTCAGCCCTCTGCACGCGCCGCCGGACGGTCCAGGCCGGCGGCGGTCGGAGGGGGACCCCGCCGCTTCGCCGCCCCCGAGCCGAGGGAGAGTCCTGACGTGCCGCATCCGGCGACCACACTCCAGGAGCCCGGTCGCGCCGTCGCCCCCCACCTGCGGCGGCTGCTCGACTTCGCCGAGCCGCGCGCCGACGACGTCTGCCTGGACGTCGCGCGCGGCCCCGGCCCGCTGCCCGCCGCGCTCACCGGAGTGGTGCGGCAGGTGACGGCCGTCGACGCGACGTCCCCGCTGCGCCCCCGCGCGGCCCGGACGCCCACCACCACCTTCGGCACCGGCCCGGTGCGCATCGCCGAGCTGCCCGACCTGGCGTGCGAGCCGCTGGACGCCGTCCCGCCGTGCCTCGGGACGCCGCTGGAGGCGCGCAGCCTGCCGCCCGGCGCCGTCCGCGCCGACGCCTGCGCGCTGCCCTACCGGGACCGCTCGTTCACCCTGGTCACGGCCAGGTTCACGCTGTTCCACCTGGGCCCGCCCGAGCGGACGCTGCGGGAGCTGCTGCGGGTCTGCCGCCGGGACGGGCGCGTGGTGGTCGCCGACCTGGTGCGCGGCAACACCGCGGGCACCGACCGGGACCGGATCGAGCGCCTGCGCGACCCGAACCACCGCGGCACGCCGTCCATCGCGGGCCTCACCGAGCTGGTCGTCTCGACGGGCGCGAACGTCCGGCGGCTGGACGTGTTCACCGTCGAGCGCCCGCTCGAACCGTGGCTGGCCGGGGCGCCCGACCCCGACGCCGCCGACGTGATCCGCACCGAGCTGCTGGACGAGGTGGACGGCGGCCCGCGCACCGGCGCCAAGCCGCGCATCATCGGCGGCGAGCTGTGGTTCACCCAGTCCTGGGCGCACCTGGCCGTCGAACCCATCTGAACCCGTCCCCCACGCTCCCCTCACGTTCTTCGGCCCCGCGCCGGACGCACCGGCGGAGGCGCGGCGTAGCGTGGGGAACATGCGCGCGTGGACGGTCGCCGAACCCGGGACGCTGCGGCCCACCGAGCGGGACGTGCCCGAGCCCGGCCCCGGCGAGCTGCTGGTCCGGGTGCTGGCCTGCGGAGTGTGCCGCACCGACCTGCACGTCCTGGACGGCGACCTGCCCGTCCACAGGCCGGGCGTCGTGCCCGGCCACGAGATCGTCGGCGAGGTCGTGGCGGCCGGACCGGGATGCCTGCGGGGCCCCGGCGACCGCGTCGGCGTCGCGTGGCTGCGCGGCACGTGCGGGGCCTGCCGGTTCTGCCGCCGGGGCGCGGAGAACCTGTGCCCGCGCTCGGTCTACACCGGCTGGGACGCCGACGGCGGTTACGCCGAGTTCGCGATCGCCGTGGACGCGTTCGCCTACCCGCTCCCGCCGGGGCTGGACGTCGTCGGCACCGCGCCGCTGCTCTGCGCGGGGATCATCGGCTACCGGGCGCTGCGCCGCGCCGACGTCCCGCCCGGCGGACGCCTCGGCATCTGGGGCTTCGGCGGCTCGGCCCACCTGACCGCGCAGATCGCGCTGGCCCAGGGCGCGGAGCTGCACGTCTACACGCGCGGCGAGCAGGCCCGCGAGCTGGCGCTGGAACTCGGCGCGACCTGGGCGGGGGACTCGTTCGACGAGGGGCCGTCGCGCCTGGACGCCGCGATCTGCTTCGCCCCCGCGGGCGAGCTCGTCCCCGCCGCGCTGGAGCGCCTGGACCGGGGCGGAACGCTCGCCGTCGCGGGCATCCACCTGTCGGACGTCCCGCCGCTGGACTACCAGCGGCACCTGTTCCAGGAGCGCCAGGTCCGCTCGGTCACCGCGAACACGCGGGCGGACGGCGAGGAGTTCCTCACCCTCGCCGCCCGTCTCGGACTCCGGGTCACGACGCACCCGTACCCGCTGGACGAGGCCGACCGGGCCCTCGACGACCTGCGTGCCGACCGCTTCGCCGGCGCCGCCGTCCTCGTCCCGTAACCCCGCCGCGGCCCTGTGCGGCCGTGCGCGGCCCTACCGCAGCGGCAACTGGAACCAGACGGCCTTGCCGTCCTGGGTGGGACGGGCTCCCCAGCGGGTGGCGAGCTGGTCCACCAGGTACAGGCCCCGGCCGCCCTCGTCGGTCTCCCCGGCGCTGCGGATGCGCGGCAGCCGCATGTCGGTGTCGAAGACCTCGACCCACACGGCGTCCGCGCCCTTGCGGAGGCGGACCCGGAACTCCTTGGTGGGGGGTTCGCGGCGGCCGAGTTCGGCGCCCAGGGGGTCGAGGTCGGGGGTGAGGCCCCAGTCGTCGTCGTCCAGGTTGAAGTGCACCGGGGGGCCGCCGTCCAGCACCAGTTCCCGCCGGGGGGCGGGGGTGGTGGTGGCGTGCAGGACGACGTTGGTGACGACCTCCGACACCAGCAGGCAGGCGAGTTCGGCCTGCTCGGCGGGCATCCCCCAGTCCGCGAACGCGTCCGACGCCATCCGGCGCGCCTCCGACACCATGATCGGCTCGGCCGGGAAGGTGCGGTCGGCGACGGCGAGCTCCTCCGGCGACGTGCGGATCACCACGATCGCGATGTCGTCGACGACGTCGCCGGGGATCGCGTCGTAGGCCGCCTCGGCGATCGCCTCCACGTCCTTGCGGGCGACGGCCGCGACGGCCTTGCGGACCGCCTCGCGCGCCTGCTCGCGGGTGTGGTAGCCGCCGTCGTCGCGCGGACGCCGGTCGATGAGCCCGTCGGTGTACAGCACGAGGGTGGAGCCCGGCTTCAGCTCGGCGGTCTCCTCCTTGAACAGGATCTCGCCGCCGATGCCCTGGGCGCGCACGCCCAGCATCACGCCCTCGTTCTGGAACTCCAGGTCGTGCACCTCACCGTCCACGACCAGCAGGGGCGGGTCGTGCCCGGCATTCGAGAACTCCAGCACGCGCGACCACGCGTCGTAGACGAAGTAGGTGCAGGAGACCAGCGGCGGGCGGACGAGGTCGTCGTTGCTCCAGCCGGACGTCATCCGGGACGGCCGGGTCATCGTGCGGACCCACTCGTCCAGCTTGCGCAGGATGTCGGCGGGCGGCTTGTCGTCCTGCGCGAACGCGCGCAGCGCCGCGCGGAGCTGCCCCATCACGGCGGCGGCCCGCGCGCCCCGGCCCTCGACGTCGCCGATGACCAGGCCGACGCGTCCGGCCGACAGCGGGATCACGTCGTACCAGTCGCCGCCGACCTGGGTCTGGATGCCGTGGCCGTGCGACTCCAGCGGCCGGGCGGGCTCGTACCGCCAGGCGATCTGCAGGCCGTCCGGCCGGGGCGGGCGCTCGCCGGGCAGCAGGTGCTTCTGGAAGGCGAGCGCGGTCTCGCGCTCCTCCTCGAACAGCAGCGCGTTGTCGACGGCGAGCGCGATCCGGGACGCGATCGCGCCGATCAGGTCGCGGTCGAAGCCGTCGTAGTGCGGGTCAGGGCGGCGCGACAGGTTGGACAGCGCCAGCGACATCACGCCGAGCAGCTCGCCGCGCGCGATCAGCGGCGCGGCGATCACCGAGGTGATGCCCATCGCGTCGCCGAGCCGCTGCGACTCCTGGGTCGGCGCCGAGAACCGGTGCTGGAGCATGTCCTCGACCAGGACGGCGTCGCGCCGGTTCATCGCCCGGGTGGCGAAGTGGCCGGGCGGGTAGGACACCGGGTCGCCGGTCTCGGCCCACGTGCCGGGCGGCGGGCGCCAGCCGCCGGCGTGCGCGGAGACCCGCCGGTACAGCCGGTCGCCGCCGAACAGGTCGATGAAGCAGTGGTCGGCGAACTGCGGGACGAGCGTCTCGGCGACCCGCTGCAGCGTGGCGGCCAGCTCCAGGGACGCCGACAGCCGCTCGCCGATGCGCTCCAGCAGGCCGTACCGGTCCTGTTCGCGCTGGTTGGAGCGGAGCGCCTCGCGGGCGAAGATCACGATGCCGTCCACGGCGCCGGACGGGTGCCGCAGCGGGACGGCGTGCGCGCGGGTGTAGACGGTGGAGCCGTCGGCGCGCTGGTTGCAGAAGGTGCCCTCCCAGACGCCGCCCTTGAGGACGTGCTTGGCCAGCTCGGTGGCCTGCTCGTGGTCCTCCTCGGCGATGCCCAGGGACAGGATCGAGTGCCCGATGACCTCGTCCCCGCCGAACCCGAACAGCTGGCGCGCGAAGTGGTTGCCGTAGATCACGTTGGAGAACCGGTCGCACACCACGACCGCCATCTCCATCTGGGCGAGGACGGTCTCGGGCGGCAGCAGCGCCTCGAACGGCGACTCACCCCAGCGCTTCATGATCCGCCACTCCCCCGGGGGAAGGCGACGCGCCGGCCCGGGGCGGGGCGTGCCCCGCCGCGACCCGTTCCGACCTCGCCGGTCTCCGTTCGTCCGCTCACCACTGCCCTTCCGCGCGACGCGTCCCGGGGCGGACGGACCGGCCGACCCGCGCCGGACGCCACCTGAGGTATTGAACGACGATCCGGCGCGCCGGACGCGCCGGTTCGTGGCGACGGAACGGAGATCTTTGGTGTGGCTCCGCCCATGGGTGCATGGGCCGCGCCGTCAGCGGGGGCTGACGAACACGTGTCCGGCGATGTCGGCCGGCAGCTCGGTCTCCGGGCCGTCCGTCTCGTCGTCACAGACCACCCGCACCCCGTCGTCGGTCGTCCGAAGAGTCACCTCTCGTCCCGGTTGTATCCCGATCTGCTTGAGTCTAAGCATCAGATCGCTGTCACTCTGCACCTGTTCGGAAATACGCCGAACAATCGCCTTTGTCCCGGTTTCGGATGCCACGGTCGCCATCGGCACCACCGGGGCCCCGTCGGCCTCCGGATGGCCGCCGAGCTCGGACAGTCCGGGGATCGGGTTGCCGTGCGGGCACATGGTCGGGTTGTCCAGCAGCGCGACCAGCCGCCGCTCGACCTCTTCGCTCATCACGTGCTCCCACCGGCACGCCTCGATGTGGACGTCCTCCCAGGGCAGGCCGATCACGTTCACCAGCAGGCACTCGGCCAGCCGGTGCTTGCGCATCACCGAGACCGCCAGGCTCCGGCCGGAGTCGGTGAGTTCCAGGTGCCGGTCCCCCTCGACCCTGAGCAGGCCGTCCCGCTCCATGCGGGCGACCGTCTGGCTCACCGTCGGGCCGCTCTGCGAGAGGCGCTCGGCGATGCGCGCGCGGAGGGGGACGATCCCCTCCTCTTCGAGCTCGAACACCGTCCGGAGGTACATCTCCGTGGTGTCGATCAGGCCGTGTGAGGTCACGAGCTCCCTCCAGTGTTGTGACCATCGAGTCTACTTGCTGCGGCCGTTCGCGACCGGAGCGAGCGAAGAACCCCGATGCCCGGCTGAGGAGCCGGGTCCGGCACGACCTCCGAGGGCCGCCCGCTCTTCCGTCAGTCCCGTGTGTCGTAGGTCATCAGGGCCGGGACGGCCAACCCGACGATCACCACCAGGACGGCGCAGGCCACCCCGCCGGCGACCCAGGACACGCCCGCGCCCGCCGCCGACGCCATGGCCCCGGCGCGCAGGTCGCCCAGGCGCGGCCCGCCCGCGACGACCACGGTGAACACGCCCTGGAGCCGGCCGCGCATCTCGTCCGGCGCGTACGTCTGCAGGATCGTCTGCCGGAACACCGAGGAGACCAGGTCGGCCGCGCCGCCCACCGCCAGCAGCAGGAACGCCAGCCAGAGCTGGTGGGCGAGCCCGGCGGCGGCGACCGCGACGCCCCAGACCGCGATGGCCGCGACCAGCGCCGCGCCCTGCCGGTGGATCCGGCCGATCCACCCCGACATCAGGCCGCCGAACAGCGCGCCGAACCCGATCGCGGCGAACAGCCAGCCGACCGCCGCCTCGCCCCCGAACCGGGTCTCGGCCATCTCGGGGAACAGGGCGCGGGGCATCGCCACGACCATCGCGATCAGGTCCACGACGAACGACATCAGCAGGACGGGCCGGGTGAGGATGAAGCGCAGGCCGTCCACCACCGAGCGCAGCCCGAGCGCCCCCGCGCCGCCCAGCGGCGGGATCGCGGGCAGCCGCGCCGCCCCGTACAGGCCGACGGTGAACAGCGCGGCGTCCAGCGCGTAGGCGGCCGGGTAGCTCCAGTGCGCCAGGATCAGGCCGGCGAGCAGCGGGCCGAGCAGCACGCCCGCGGTCTGGACGGTGAAGTTCAGCGTGTTGGCGGACGGCACGAGCGACGCGTCCAGCAGCCGGGGGATGATCGCGCCGCGGGTCGGCGAGGACACCGCGAACCCGACGGCCTGCACGGCCACCGCGGCCAGGATCAGCGCCAGGCTGCCGACGTCCAGCAGCGCCTGGAGCAGCAGCACGAGCGTCGACGCCCAGGACACGACGGACGCCATCAGCAGCAGCCTGCGCCGGTCCATGTGGTCGGCGACCGCGCCGCCCCACAGCCCGAACACGATGAGCGGGACGAGGTTGGCGATGCCCAGCACGCCCACCCACAGCGACGAGTGGGTCATGTTGTAGACCTGCACCGGCACGGCGACCGACGTCACCTGGAACCCGACGAACGACACGCCCTGGCCGAGCCAGAGCCGCCGGTACGCGGGATGGGCCAGCGGACGCGTGTCGATCGCGACGCGCCGCCAGCGCGGAACCGCGTCCCGCCCGTCCGCCTCGCCTTTGCCGGCCGCCGCGGACGCCGCCGCCCCCTCCGGGGAGCGGGAGGACTCGGGGGACGCGTCATCGGGGAGGACGGCCGAGGGCGCCTCGTCCGGGGGGACGTCGTCGGGGAGGACGGCCGGGGGAACCTCGTCGCGGAGCCGGGGCGCGCTCTCGTGTTCCCGGTGTTCTCTGTGTTCTCCGGGGTCTTGTTGTTCCGGGGTCTCTTGCTGTTGTTGTTCGGGGGAGCTCACGGGGAGAGTCTCTCGACCTTCCATTCGCCGCCTTCACGGCGGTACCTGATCCTGTCGTGCAGGCGGTTGGGCCGGCCCTGCCAGAACTCGACCGCCACCGGGACGACGAGGTACCCGCCCCAGAAGTCGGGGAGCGGCACGTCGTCCGGCCACCGCTCCGACAACGCCGCGTACCGCTCCTCGATTTCCGCGCGGCCGTCGAGCGCCGCCGACTGGTGGCTCGCCCACGCGCCGATCCGGGAACCGTGCGGACGGCTGTCGAAGTACGCGCGGACGTCGTCGCGAGGCAGCTCCTCCACCGTCCCCTCGATCCGGATCTGCCGGTGCATCGCGTGCCAGGGGAAGACGAGCGCGGCGCGCGGGTTCTCCTCCAGCTCGCGTCCCTTGCGGGAGCCGAGGTTGGTGAAGAACCGGAAGCCGTCCGGGCCGAAGCCCTTCAGCAGGACGGTCCGGGCGGACGGCACGCCGTCCGGAGTGGCGGTCGCGACGACCATCGCGTTGGGCTCCGCGAGCCCCACCGCGGCGGCGGCGGAGAACCACTCCGCGAACAGGGGAAGCGGCTCGGCGGGGAGGCCCTCCTCCACCAGTTCTCCGTCTGCGTAGGATTCCCGGAGCCGTGCGGGATCGGGCGCATTCACATCGTTCGAGCCTCTCACCTGGGCATTGTGCAACTCACAGGGGCCTGGGTACCAGCCAGTAGGGCGGACAGGGTTCAATGGCACGGCACCGCCTTATCACTCATGGGGACGAAAGGCAGGACGACATGTCCGACTTCAAACCCGGTCTTGAGGGGGTCGTCGCCTTCGAGACCGAGATCGCCGAACCGGACAAGGAGGGCGGCGCCCTCCGCTACCGGGGCGTCGACATCGAGGAACTCGTCGGCCGCGTCTCCTTCGGCGACGCCTGGGGCCTGCTGGTCGACGACTCCTTCGACCCGGGGCTGCCCCCCGCTCCCCCGCTGGCGCTGCCGGTCGTCTCCGGCGACGTCCGGGTGGACGCCCAGGCCGGGCTCCCGGCGCTGGCGCCCCGCTACGGCCTCAAGCCGCTGCTCGACATCTCCGACGAGCAGGCCCGCGCCGACCTCGCGCTGGTGTCGGCGAACGCGCTGTCGTTCGTCGCCCAGTCCGCGCGCGGCGTCGGGGTCCCGGTCGTCCCGCAGTCCCGGGTGGACGAGGCGAAGACGATCACCGAGCGGTTCATGATCCAGTGGCGCGGTGAGCCCGACCCGCGGCACGTGCAGGCCATCGACGCCTACTGGGTCTCCGCCGCCGAGCACGGTCTGAACGCCTCCACCTTCACCGCCCGCGTGATCGCCTCCACCGGCGCGGACGTCGCCGCGTCCATCTCCGGTGCGATCGGCGCGATGTCCGGTCCGCTGCACGGCGGCGCCCCGGCCCGCGTGCTGCCGATGATCGAGCAGGTCGAGCAGGTCGGCGACGCCCGCCGCGTGGTCGAGGGCATCCTCGACTCGGGCGAGCGGCTGATGGGCTTCGGCCACCGCGTCTACCGCGCCGAGGACCCGCGCGCCCGCGTGCTGCGGCGCACCGCCAAGGAGCTGGACGCGCCGCGCTTCGAGGCCGCCAAGTCCCTGGAGGACGCCGCCCTGGCCGTCCTGCGCGAGCGCCGTCCGGACCGCGCGATCGAGACCAACGTCGAGTTCTGGGCCGCCGTCATCCTGGACTTCGCCGAGGTCCCGACCGCGATGATGCCCGCGATGTTCACCTGCGGACGCACCGCCGGCTGGGCCGCGCACATCCTGGAGCAGAAGCGCACCGGCCGCCTGGTCCGCCCCTCGGCCCGCTACACCCGGCCGCCTGGTCCGCCCCTCGGCCCGCTACACCGGCCCCGGCACCCGGTCGATCACCGACGTGACCGGCGCCGCGGACGCCCTGAAGCGGTACACGGTCTGACCTTTCCGCCCGTGTCCCCCGGACGCGCGGCACGTGAGGCCCCTGGTCCTTCTCCAGGGGCCTTCTTCGTGCCTACCCTCTCCATCCATGGACGACGAACCGCTCGAGGGTGACATCGGCCCGTCCGCGCAGGTCCGCACCGACGGACGCGCGCCGGACGGGCACGAGCCGGACGGCTCCGCGCGGCCGGACGGGTCCGGGGAGGGGCGTCCGGGGACGGGCGGACGCGGCGCGGTCGCGGCGGAGCTGCGG
>NZ_QURH01000044.1 GCF_003428695.1 Actinomadura logoneensis | reverse complement strand
CGCGGGGCCGGGGACCGGCGCCCACGCCGCATGCTCCGGCCGCGCTGGCGGCGGGCCGCGCCAACGGCGCGAGCGCCGCCGCCCTTGATCACCTGGGGTCCTTCACCGACGACGCCCCGGACGCGCTGGTCTTCACGTCTCCCAAGGGGATGGTTTACCGGCGGGGGAACTTCCGCCGTGGCTCCCGGTGGGCACAGGCGACCGAAGCGGTGGGCGTCCCGGGACTGCACTTCCACGACCTGCGCCACACGGGCAACACCATCGCGGCTGGGAGCGGCGCGAGCCTGCGGGATCTCATGGCGCGCGTGGGGTAGGACTCGCCAAGGGCGGCCATGATCTACCAGCACGAGACCTCAAGGGCCGGACAGGCCATCGCTGCGGCCATCGATGCGCAGATCAGGGAGGCCATCCAGAAGGACGACCCGGACGACGACGGTCCGGCTGGCGTGCTGGTCCCGGTGGCCTAATCGCACGGTAATTGCACGAACACCCCCGTCCGATGATCGGACGGGGGTGTTCTCGCAGGTGGAGCCTAGGGGATTCGAACCCCTGACACCCGGCTTGCAAAGCCGGTGCTCTACCAACTGAGCTAAGGCCCCTCGGCGGGTCAAAGCTTACCGGCGGACGGGCGTCGCGTGCGCCCGGTTATCGGTGTGACGTGCGCGGGCGAGTACGCCTTGGCCCGGCGGATCGGGACGGTGGCCGTCCCGGTCACGCCGGGGCCATGCACGGCGTATATCGGTTCAGCTGTCGGTGGACGTGGCCTCGGTCCACAGGTCCAGCTCCGCGCGGTCCTGCTGCAGGCGACGCCAGACGACGAATCCGCCGAGAGCCACAACGGCCAGAACAAGCAGCTTCTTCACGGTGGGGACCCCTTCACCTCGACTATGAAGCCAACCCGAGGGACATGGGTGTCAGGCGACTCTTCCCCCAGGTTCTCCGCAGCCTAGCAACCCGCGCCGAGCGATCCGCACCCCATGTGCCGTTATCGGACGTGCCGTCCAAGGACGGTGCGGGTGCTGTGGCGGGCCAGCCACCTCGTTTCGCGTGCGGATCGGCCGCATAATCCGGGCAACGACGTCAGGGGAGTCCCGATGAGCGCACAGGACGACTTCCGGATCTGGGAGCGGGAACTGCGGCCCGACGCGGCGGACGGCCCCGAGTCGTCGGGCGGGCTCGCACTGCTGCTGGTCGCGAGCGCGACGGCCGCCGGCTGCACCCTCCTGATCACCTTGGGCGAGGCCCCGCTGGGCACGGCGGGCCTGGTGCTCTCGTCGCTGATCCTGCTGCTTTGGCGCGCGGGGATGTGACTGTCGCGCGTGTCCGGCATCGGTCGGGCCGGGCTTTGTGCGCCTGGAGCCGGGGCTCACGTGGTAGCGCTTCATCCACAGGGTGTGGCCGACGTTTTGCACAGCGGTTCAGCTGCGGAAGTAAGGGTTCTCGGCGGCTTCGTCCACACGGAAATCCCCAGTTGGCCGGGGTTTCGCGCATCGGACGCCGCCTCTGGACAACGTTGGGGACGAGCTGTGGGCGACGTCCGGCGAGCCTCCCGTCTTCCACAGCCTGTGGATAACTTCGGTGCACAACCTGTGGGAACCGGGGATGACCGTCGTCCACCTCGAATCCCCAGAGTCACCCACAGGTCGCATCCCGTTATCCACCCCGTGGATAACGTTCTGACCAGTGCCGCAGCACCATGGAAGCGGGGCCGGGACGGCGTCGTGCACAGGCTGTGGGCATCGGGTCTCCACAGTCTCCCCCATCCGGTGGAAACCGTCTGCCCACCGGAAATCCCCAGTCGCATCCCCAGATCATCTTCTTGTGCACCACACTCTGCGCGGTGTCCACAGGCCCTCACCACGCGACACGCGGGAGCTGATCGTCGCGGCGCCCACGGCCCCCTAGGGTGGGCTGTCGGCGGGCAGGTGAAGACCCCCGGGCCGCGAGTTATCCACAATCTGTGGACGCACTTTCACGCGGTGCACACCGCGGGAACACTGGATCTCGGGAACGGGGCGAAGGTTCCGTCCCCCAGTTCTGACAGGTGGTCAGCGGCCGAGCATCCAGTGGCCGGACCAGCCCAGGAACCGGCGCGGGTAGCCCTCGGCCCTCTCAAGCCCGCCGCCGTCCAGGACGTGGTCCAGCCCGGCGAGCACCCGGTCGAGCCCGGCCGTCGGCGCGGCCGTGCGGGTGGCCACCGGCCCGAACATCCGATCGGTCTCGTCGCGGGCCCAGCGGGCGAAATCCCGCGCCTCGGCGTCCCCGGCCATGGACAGGAAGAACAACGCCTGCCGCCACGCGTACGCCGCGTCCTTGACGGCGCGTAGCGGCAGCGCCGACCGGTGCGCGGTGAGCAGCCGGTCGCACATGACGACGTAGGCGCGGCGCGCCAGCTCGGGCCAGCCAGGTCCGGGCTGCACGCCGACCGTCCCGGCGAGCACGGCGAGGTTGTGCGTGGTCAGGATCTGGGCCTGCTCGATGGTCCGTCCGTTCACGACCACCCAGGAGCTCGTCGCGGCTCCGGCGCGCGCCTGGCACAACGCCGCGAACTCCCTCGCGGCGTCCCACTCCGGATCGGAGGTGAGACCGGAATGCGCCTTCTGCGCCCACGGCATCCTTGGCGCGCGCTTCGGCGGCTTCTCGGAGATGGCGCGCAGCGTCCGCAGACGCGCGGCGTCGATGCCGTAGTAGCGGACGTAGAGCGTCCCGTCGAGCAGTTCGGCGGCGATCTCGGCCGCGCGCACGAACTTCGGGGAGAACGTGCCCATGAAGATGTCCGCGGCGAGCTCCTCCACGAACGGCGCGTCCAGGCCGGCCTGCCGGGCGAGCGCCGTGAGCTCGGTGACCAGCCGGTTCGGGATGATCGTCCCGGGGAACGCGGTGAGCGTGAGGCCGCCGAGCCGGGTCAGCGTGGTCCGCGCCGCCGCGCGGGCCGCGTCGCCGCCGGTCCCCCGCCGGGACGCGATCGCCTGCACCCACGGCAGTTCCTCGAACCGCACCTGGTGCTCCAGGTTCACCAGCAGCAGCGAACGCCGCTTGCGGAAAGCCCGGTAGCCCGCCGACACGAGCATCGCCAACGTCCGGTCACCGTAGTCCTGCGCCACGGTGGAGGCCACCAGCTCCGGAACCAGCCCCGCCAGCACTTCAGCGGAGGGCACGATCCGCCGCTCGACCAGCGTCTCAACGGGCGCGCTCAGGCCCTGCTCGACCGCCCGCAGCACCACGTCCGGCATCACGGTTCCGACGGGCACCTCGGTACTGCGCCGGTGCGCCACTACGGAGTCGGCGTTCTGCCGCCGCATGTCGTTCGTCCGGCCCTGTTCCTCGCCGGTACGAGCCATACCGCCCTCACCGCCGTCAGACCACCACTCCCCGCCAACGATCGGCGGGGGAACAGCACCCGACGGCTTGGCGGCATGCGACGGCGTGGCGCTGGTCGGCTGCGTAACAGCGCTCTGCGGCTTGGCAGCGCCGGACGGCTTGGCGGCACCCGTGGGCGCCGCGGCGTCCGACGGCTTTGCGGCGTCCGGCGGCGCGGCGGTGGACGGCTGCGCAAGGGCGTCCGGCGGCGCGGCAGCGGTCGGCGGGTTGACGGCACTTGGCGGCGTGGCGGCGCCCGGCGGCGTGACTGCGCGCGGCGGCTTCGCGGCGCTCGACGGGTTGGCGGCCCCCGGCGGCGTGGCG
>NZ_QURH01000049.1 GCF_003428695.1 Actinomadura logoneensis | reverse complement strand
CGAACGACCCGCGCCCGCCGCGACCGAGCGACCGGCGACGGGCGTGGCGGTGCCGCGCCAGGCCGCGCGCCTGGCGGCGGTGAAGTGCGCCACCGACCTGGCCCGTCCGTCCGGCGTCGGCCTGGTCGGGGACGGCGCGGACGGCTTCGTCCGGGCCGTCCTCACCGAGCTGGTCACCGGCGGCGACCCGCGCGCCCGGGTCGTCCTGTCCCGCACCGAGGTGGACCGGCTCTACGGCGACGCGTTCGACGAGCCGCTGCGCGCGGCCCTGGAGCCCGAACTGCACGTCTGCGAGCTCCTCGAGGACGCGATCGAGCACCTGGAGCTGGAGATGCTCGTCAGCGACGCCGAGCACGCCAACCCCGACCTCAGCCCGACCGGCGGCCGGCGCGTGGCCACCACGTACTGGATCGCCACGCCCGGGCACGACGACGACGTCGTGCTGCCGCTGGTGCGGCGCGGGCCGGAGCACCGTCCGGTGGGCGTCATGTTCGGCGTCTGGCCGCACGGACGCACCTGCTCGATCGACGCCGACGGCACGCTCACGTTCCCCTCAGGCCCGCGCCGCGTCCCGCTCCTCTCGGCGGACGCGTCGCTCGCGGCGCTCCGCGCGCACGCCTCGACCGGCCGAACGGGCCGGTTCTGAACGGGCCGGTTCTGAACGGGCCGGTTCTGAACGGGCCGGTTCTGAACGGGCCGGTTCTGAACGGGCCGGTTCTGAACGGGCCGGTTCTGAGCCGCGACCCGCGAGAGCCGCTTCCGGGCGCGCCGCCCGGCGCGCCCGGCGCGCCCGCGAACGGCGGGACGACGCCGCGAAATGCGTCGGCAAATGATCAGAGAAAAACGAAACGAGGCCCCGGTCGTGATGACCGGGACCTCGTTCTTCGCGCGTACCCCCGAGCGGATTCGAACCGCCGTTACCGCCTTGAGAGGGCGGCGTCCTAGGCCACTAGACGACGGGGGCCTGATCTTGCGTTCGGCTTCGCGGTCTCCCGCTCGGCCTCGGCCAGCTTAGCGGATCTCGCGCGGGCCTCCGACCGGTTCGCACCGGAAAGGCTCCCCGACAAGATCGAAGCCCCGACCGCGTGTGCGGCGATCAGGGCTCTCACCTGCTGACTGCGTACCCCCGAGCGGATTCGAACCGCCGTTACCGCCTTGAGAGGGCGGCGTCCTAGGCCACTAGACGACGGGGGCCTGCGCGACACCGATCCGCTTCCGCGAGATCGGGATCAGCTGGGGTACCAGGACTCGAACCTAGACTAACTGAACCAGAATCAGTCGTGCTGCCGATTACACCATACCCCAGTGCCGTGAGCTTCCCTTTGGCCCTTCCGGGCTTCCGTTTCGCTCGCGCCTCGAAAAGAATACAGGAGTCTGGGAGGAGTGCCAAAACGAATAGCGCAGGCGCCCGACCGGCCCCTTCCGCCCGTCCCGGCACACCCCCGGGCCGTCCCTCCCGGAGGCGGTCGGGCGGCGTCCGCCGGGGCCTCCGGGAGGGCGGTCAACGGCCGAAGTCGGGCGGGCCGACGTGCTCCTGCGCCCACTCGCCGAGGGGGCGCAGCCGTCGCCAGGCGTCCGCCACCCGGTCGATGACCTCGCGGGTCTCCATCCACGGGTCGGCGGGCCAGCCCTGCCGCGCGTAGAGCCTGGTGTGGCGCAGCAGGTCGATCCTGGGGTGGTCGGCGTCGAAGCCGCGCGGACGGGTCTTCAGGGTCTCCCCCGCGATCTCCATGCCCGCGCCCCGCAGGTCGTCCAGGAGCGTTTCGAGGGCCTTGCCCGACGCGGGGGCGTGGACGGCCGCGCGGAACCGCTTCAGCCGCTCGCCCTGCATCGAGTACATGCCGCCCGCGACGGCCATGCCGTCGGCGTCGATCTCCACGTACAGGCTGCCGTCGAAGACCAGCGCGCCCTGGTGGTCCTTGTAGGGGGTCTTGTCCTTGCTGAACCGGACGTCCCGGTACGGCCGGAACAGCTTGGCCGCCCCGAACTCGGGCTCCAGCTCGTCCAGCAGGGCGAGCATCGGCTCCCGGACGTGTCGCTCGTAGCGGGCCCTGTTCGCCGTCCAGTAGTCCCTGCTGTTGTCGGCGAGAAGCCCCTCGTAGAAGGCGAACGCCTCCTCGTCGAAGCCGTCGAAGCTCATTGGTCCTCCGTGGCGGGAACGCGTACGGCGTCCCCGGATGCTGTCCGGGGACGCCGTGACGACGGTAGAGGCGGCCAGGCGTCCGGCCGGCGGGTCAGTCGCGCGCGACGACGCGGTTGGCCAGGGTGCCGATGCCCTCGATCTCGACGGCCACCTCGTCGCCGATCCCCATCGGGCCGACGCCGGCGGGGGTGCCGGTGAGGATCACGTCGCCCGGCAGCAGCGTCATGACCTGCGTCACGTACTCCACCAGCGCGGGGATGTCGTGGGTGAGCTGGGACGTGCGGGCGTCCTGCTTCACCTCGCCGTTCAGCCGCGTGGTGATCGCCAGGTCGGACGGGTCGAGCTCGGTCTCGATCCACGGGCCGAGCGGGCAGAAGGTGTCGAACCCCTTGGCCCGGGTCCACTGCCCGTCCCGCTGCTGGAGGTCGCGGGCCGTGACGTCGTTCGCGCAGGTGTAGCCGAGGATGACGTCCTGGGCGCGGGACGCCGGGACCTCCCGGCACAGGCGGCCGATCACGACGGCGAGCTCGCCCTCGTAGTCGACGCGCCGGGTCAGCTTCTCCGGGTAGGCGACGGGCTCGCCGGAGCCGATGACGGCCGTGGACGGCTTGCTGAAGATCACCGGCTCGGCGGGCGGCTCGCCGCCCATCTCGCGCGCGTGCTCGGCGTAGTTCTTGCCGATCGCGATGACCTTGCTGGGCAGGATCGGTGCGAGCAGCCGCACGTCGGCCAGCGGGAAACGGTGCCCGGTGAAGGTCAGATCCCCGAACGGGTGCGCCGCGATGGCGGCGATGGTGTTCTCTTCGACCACCCCGAAGGACATGCCTTCGCCGGTGGAGAACCTCGCGATTCGCATGTTCAGCAGCCTAATCGCCGCGCGGGGTCAGAAGCCGCACGGCCGTCCCGACAGCAGGCAGTGCTCCGGCCGGGCGGGCTGCCCGGTCGCCCCGAACCGGACGGTCAGGTTCCCGCCGGGCGGGACCGCGAGCGTGCCCTGGATCTCCGCGTGCGTTCCGCCGTGCACGAGTTCGGCGCCCCAGATCGTGTGGACGTCGGCGCGCGGCGTGTCGAAGGTGATCTTCCAGCCCCGGAGCGGCGCGCTCCCTGGGTTGGTGATCGTGAACTGGCCCTCGAAGTAGCCCTGGCTCTGCTGGACGATCTGGTAGCTGATGCCGTTGCCCTGGACGACCGGGCCGGGTGGCGCGCCGTCTCCGCCGGAGGTGGGAGGCGGCGCTCCGGGGGACGAGGCGGGAGGCGTCGCGGTGGGGGGCGCGGTGGGGGCCGCGGACGGGGAGCCGCCGTCGCTCCCGGCGGGCGTCCGGGAGGGCGAGCCGGACGGCGTGGTGGCGTCCGTCGGCGAGTCCGAGGGCTCGGGGCTCGCCGTCGCCGGATCCGTGGCGATCGGTGCGGCCTTCGGCGCGCCTCCGCCGGACGAACCGGTGAGGAGGAACGCGGCGCCCGCCCCGAGCAGGACGAGGAGCACGCCCGCGATGAGCGCCACCAGGGCCCAGGGGTTCTTCTTCCCGGGTTGCCGACCGGGTCCGGAACCGTGGGCGGGCATCGTGCCCGTTCCCGCGCCACCGCCCGCCGCCGGGCCGCTGAACATCGCCAGACCGCCGCCCGCGCCCGAGCCGCCGCTCGGGAGGGAGTTGGGGCCTGTTCCCGGGTTCGCCGGCGGCACGGGGCTGGGTCCAGTCCCCAGGCTCCCGGGTGGGGCCGGGCTGGGACCTGTTCCCAGGTTCGCCGGTGGGGCCGGGCTGGGGCCCGTGGCCGAGCCGCCGAGCGGAGCCTGACCGCCCAGCGAGGCCGGGTTGCCCAGCGCGCCGGGGCCTCCGGCGTACGGGACGGGTGGGATGCCGAACGCTCCGCTGGGGTTCGGCTCCGGCGCTCCCCTGGCCACGCTCAGGTCTCCGGTGTGCGGGCCTGCCGAGGGTGGCGGCGGGCTGGACGCCGCGCCCTCCGCGCTCTGTCCGACCGGAGCAGGCGGGAGCCCTTCCGCGCCGAGCGCGACCGCCGGGCCGTTCTCTTCCGCCCGAGCCGCGGGTTCACGAGGAGCCTCGGGCTCCCACGCGTCCTCACCGGACGGGCCTTCGGGCGCGGTCGCCTCCGGGAGCTCCGAAGGAGCGGTGTCGTTCGGCGCGGGCACTCCGAAGGGGATCGCCTCGGGCTGGTCGCGCCGGGGGATCGGAATGTCGGTGACCGTGACGGAGGCGAGATCGACGTCGTCGTCGGACGGCCCGCCGGCCGTGGCCGGGACGGGGTCCGGCACGACGCCTTCGGGGAGGGTGTCGACGTCCTCGGCCGTGCCGGGGAGGTCGGTGAGGGTGGCCTGGGCCGCCGGGAAGTCGGTCATCGTCTCGGCGGGGGCGGGAGGCGGCGCGTCCGCCCGCTGCGGGATGTCGTCGGCCGGGAGCGGGTCGTCGGCCGGAAGTGGATCGTCGGCCGGGGGTGGGGCGTCGGCGGGCGGCGGGGTGTCGATCATGGTGTCGTCCGGGGCGGAGGCCGGGCCTGACGGGACCGGCCTGCGGACCGCGAACTCCGCGGTGCTCGTGTGGTCCGGGGGGACGTAGCCCGGGGTTTCGCCGCTCACCTGGTCACCTCTCCAGCACTTCGGTTCACCCCGATGCGACGGTCCGGAAGGCCGTCGGGTTCACGCACGAGGGGATCATTCCGGAACATTTCGCGGCGGCGGGCGCGGCCGTCCGCGCGGCGGCGCGCACGGCAGGCACGCGCGGGGTCCGAGGGACACGCGGGGCGCGGGCGGC
>NZ_QURH01000043.1 GCF_003428695.1 Actinomadura logoneensis | reverse complement strand
GGCGGCGCGCAGGCGCGGCTGGCCGCGGCCCGCGCCCGCCCGGTGCCCGGCCAGGCCGGTCCCACCCAGGCAGAGATCAACGCCGCCCGCATCGCCGAGGCCCGCAGGGCGGCCCGTTCCCGTAGTCGAGGAGGTTCCCCGAGGTGATCGCGTTCGTCAGCGGCAAGGTCGCCGCCGCCGGGCCGGACGGCGCCGTGATCGACGTGCACGGCGTCGGGATGGCGGTGCAGTGCACCCCGGCGACGATCGCCGGGCTCAGGGTCGGCGAGGACGCGCACGTGCGACGATCGCCGGGCTCAGGGTCGGCGAGGACGCGCACGTGCCGACGTCGCTGGTCGTCCGGGAGGACTCGCTGACCCTGTTCGGGTTCGCCGACGACGACGAGCGGCAGATCTTCGAGCTGCTGCAGACCGCCAGCGGCGTCGGGCCGCGGCTGGCGCTGGCGATGCTGGCCGTCCACACCCCGGACCGGCTGCGCCTGGCGGTCGCCCAGGAGGACGTGGCCGCGCTGACCAAGGTGCCGGGCATCGGCAAGAAGGGCGCGCAGCGGATCGTGCTGGAGCTGAAGGACCGGCTCGGCGCCCCGGTGGGCGCGCCGGACGCGCCCGGCCGCCGCCCCGGCGCGG
>NZ_QURH01000050.1 GCF_003428695.1 Actinomadura logoneensis | reverse complement strand
GGGGCGGCCGTCCGCGGGCGGGCCTGCCGCGCCCGCCGCGCCGGACGGGCGGCGCGTCCGGCGGCGAGGCGATGAGCCACCTGAAGGCGTCCGCGCTGGTCGGAGGCGTCGTGCTGCTGCTCGGCGGAGCGGCGACCGGGATGTGGTGGCTCGGACGCGACGACTCGCCCGGCCCGTCCTCGGTCACCTTCCGGCTCCAGAGCCCGACGCCCACGGCGACGCCGCCGTCCGACCCGTTCGCGGGCAGCCCGGCCGCCGCCTACGAGGACGGCGAGGCCGGGCTCGCCATGCCCGCCGCCAAGGCCACGTCCGACCTCACCCGGACGGAGGTCGAGGCCGCGTACGCCAGGATCAAGCGGATCCTCGTCGCCGCCGACCTCACCCCCGCCACCGTCTACCTCGGCGACACCCGGCCCCTCGAAGGCGCGCTCGACCCCGGGCAGGCCAAGGGCCTGGCCTCGCGGCGCGCCTGGATGAACGCGTTCGCCCCCGGCAGCGTCGTCGCCGCGACCCCCGTCGTGAAGGTGCACGGCACGGTCACGCCGTCCCCGTCCAAGGACGGGATGAGCGTCAAGACGGACCACAACTTCGTGTACGCCGTCCATCCGCCGAAGCGTCCCGACCGCGTGCAGCGGGTGGTCGTCCGCCGCACGGTGACCTTCACGGTGACGCGCCGGGACGGCGAGGTCGGCGTCTGGGTGAGCCGGATCGGACGGTCCGCCGCGCCCGTGCCGTGCTCGTCCCGCGGCGACTGGATCCGCCCGACCTTCCCCGGCGATCCGGGCGGCGGCGACAGCACGGGCCGCCTGGAGGACCCCTACGACCTGTCCAGGCCGCCGAATTTCGACGGCGGATGCGGCCACGTCACCGGCACCTGAGCCGCGCGCGGGCGGCTCCCGCGGAGAAGACCGTCGTTCCGGAGCCCGACCGTGCCGCCCGACGGTGCTGCCCCGGCCGTGCCGCCCCGACGGGTGCCGCCCCGACCGTGCCGTCGCGCGGTCGCCGGACGGGCCTCGGGACGAACCCGCATCCCGCGACGACCCCTGGCCTGGCGTGACTGCTGGACGCCGACGTTCCGAAGGCCGGGATCCCGGACGGTCTCCTTCATCCGCGCAAGTACTCAGACCGGGATGAGTGCATCACGCAGCCGGATTCCGTACCCGGCCCCTGGCGGGAGGACCGGCGGGAGGACGACGCTGAGGGTGAGCGAACACGACCGAGACCGGGGGACACCGTGATCAGAGCCCGCATCGCCGGTGCGGCCTCGTACCTGCCCGAGACCGTGCTGACCAGCGCCGAGGTCGAGGCGCGGATCGAGGGGTACCGGCCGCACCCGACCATCGTCGAACGGATGACCGGGATCCGCGCCCGGCACGTCATGCGGCCCGACCAGCAGGCGTCGGACCTGGCGGCCGAGGCCGTCCGGCGGCTCGGGACCGACCCGGCGGGCGTGGACCTGCTGGTCTTCGGGTCCGCGTCCCAGGACCTGGTGGAGCCCGCGACCGCGCACATCGTCGCGGACAAGATCGGCGTCTCCTGCCCGGTCTTCGACGTCAAGAACGCCTGCAACAGCTTCCTGAACGGGCTGCAGACGGCGGACGCGCTGATCCGGACCGGCCAGGCCGAGAGGGTGCTGGTCTGCACAGGCGAGTCACCGTCGCGGGCCGTCCGGTGGCGGGTGCGCGACCGGGCCCAGTTCGTGGACGCGTTCGCCGGATACACCCTCTCGGACGCGGGCGCGGCGGTCCTCGTGGAGGCCGACCCGGACGGCCGGGGCATCTTCCACCGCGACTTCGCCGCCGTGTCGTCGGCGTGGCGGATCGGGACGCTGCCGGGCGGCGGGTCCATGCGCCCCCGCGACCCGGACGCGACGTACTTCAGCGGCGACGGCCGGCGGCTGAAGGACGCGTTCCTGGCCGCCGGTCCCGAGATCTTCCTGTCCGCGCTCGAGAAGAACGGCCTGACCTGGGAGGACTTCGCCGTCGTGGCCGTCCACCAGGTGACGGTGCCGTACCTGGAGGTGCTGCGGTCGGTGCTCGGCATCCCGGCGGACCGGCTCGTGGTGACGCTGCCGGAGCACGGGAACATGGCGTCCGCGACGCTCCCCGTGCAGCTCGCCGCCGCGTGGCGGGACGGCCGCTGCGGCCCCGGCGACCGGGTCGCGATGATCGGGCTGGCCGGCGGCGTCAGCCTCGGCGTGATCTTCATGGAGCTGTGATGGACCTCTGGGTCGTCGTCCCCGCCTACAACGAGGAGCGCTCGATCGGCGCGACGCTGCGCCGGCTCGCCGAGCAGACCGACCCCGGTTTCACGGTGGTCGTCGTCGACAACGCCAGCACGGACGGGACGGCCGCCGTCGTCCGGGACTTCGCCGAGGCGCATCCGAAACCCGAGATCCGGATCGTCCGGGAGCCGGTGAAGGGCACCGGGGCCGCCGCCGACACCGGCGTCCGGCACGCGATCTCCGCCGGGGCGACCCACGTCGCCCGCACCGACGCCGACTGCCTGCCCGGACGCGGCTGGGTCGCGGCGGTGAAGCGCGCGTTCGACGACGGGCTGGAGATGGTCAGCGGACCGCTGCGTCCGCGCACCGACGAGTTCCCGCTGCGGGCGTGGGAGCGGTGGCTGCTGCCGTCCGTGGTCGGGCTCGCCGCGACGTTCGGGCGCTTCCGCCCGGGCAACCAGGACCCGCTCTACCTCGGCCCGTACGTGATGATGCCGGGCTGCAACGTCGCGATCGACGCCGACCTGTACGTGCGCGCGGGCGGCTTCCCGCGCACCCGCATCGAGGACGTCCACGAGGACCGCGCGCTGGTCAACCGCGTCCGCTACCTGACCGACCGCTACGGACTGCGCTCCGACGTCGTCGTCTACGGGTCCGTCCGCCGACTGCGCGCCTTCGGGCTGCTGCGCACCCTCGGCTGGTACGCCGACCACCGCTACCGGCCCGCCGTCGTCGACATCCGCTGAAGGGGGACCATATGGAACCGCTTCGGTCCTCACCCCGGCCGAACCGGGTGGCGCGGTTGCGGCCGGGCTGGGAGGCGCGGCTGTACATGGCGGCGCATCCGGTGGCGTATCCGCTGCTCCGCGGCCTGTCCCGGCTGGGCCCGGCCGTGCGGGTGCCGGGGGTCGGCGTCGTCGTGAACGACGCCGAGTGCGCGCGTGCCGTCCTGATGGACGGCGAGACGTTCCGCAAGGACGGTCCCGGATCGCCGGGCGACCTCTGGACGCCGGTGCTCGGGCCGTCCGTGCTGCTCAACATGGAGGGCGACGCGCACCGCTCGCTGCGCCGCCGCCTCGCGGAGCTGTTCACGCCCGGCTATGCCGAGACCCTGGTGGACGACGTCCTCGCCGGTCCGCTGCGGGAGGTGTCGGCGCGGCTGGAACGCGGCGAGTCGGTCGACGTCGTCGCCATGATGCGCCTGATGGCGGGCGCGGTGATCAGCCGGGTCATCGGTCTGGAGACCACCTCCGAGGACGACCACCGGTCGCTGTTCGAGGCGGGCGAGCGGATCGTCGCGATGGTGTCGCTCCGCACCCGCCGCCTCTCCCCGGCCCAGATCGCCCGCGCCCGCGCCGTCCTCGACCCGCTGGGCGACATCGCGGCGAAGGCGTACGCGGAGGGCTCGTCCACGACCGTGATGGGCCGGATGCGCGCGCTCGGCCTGTCGGAGGACGAGGCGCGTGGCGCGGCCGGGGCGTTCTTCCTCACCGGCACCGAAACCGTCGCGACGCTCGTGCCGCGCCTCATCGCGCTGCTCCACGACACCGGCACCGCCGTCGCGCTCGGCCAGGAGAGCACGGCTCCCGCCTCGCTTGCGATGTCCGGGTGCCCGGATGCTGGGGCGGGCCGTGCCCCGGCGTCCGCGTCGTCGGGGGCCGTGGCGCTGGACCGCGCGATCGACGAGGCGATGCGCGTCACCACGCCGACGCCCGTGATGCTGCGCAGCGTCCACGCCGAGACCCGGATCGCGGACGTGCCGGTGCGGCCGGGCGACCGCGTCCTCATCGCGACGCACAACTGCTGCCGCGCGTACGGGCCGTTCGACTCGTCCCGTCCCATGCCTCCTGAGCTGCGGAGACTCTGGTTCGGGGCCGGGCCGCACTTCTGCCTCGGCTACCCGCTCGCCATGGCCGAGATCCGGGCCGTCACCCGCACGCTGCTGGCCGGCGGCCCGCTGACGATCACGCATCGGAGCGCCGCCCGGGGCGTGCTGATTCCGACATACCGTCGGCTGCGCGTCCGGCGCGCCGGGGAGGGGAACGCTCGATGACGCTGATCGCAAGGCTCCTGGAACAGGCGGCGCGCACGCCGTCCGCGGTGGCGCTCGTCGCGGGGGACGGGACGGAGCTGACCTACGGCGAGCTGCGCCGCCGGGTCCTGGCCGTCCGGACCGGGTTGCGGGCGAACGGCATGCGGGCGGGGGACGGTGTCCTCTTCTCGGTCCGTCCGTCCCCGGACAGCCTGGTGCTCGCGCTCGGCGTGGTCGCCGCCGGGGGAGTGGTCGTGTTCGCCGACCCCGGAGCCGGCCCGGAGATGTTCGCGGCCCGGCTGCGCCTGGCGTCCCCGCGCTGGTCGGCCGCCGAGTCCGTGCTGTACGCGGCGAGCCGCCTGCGGCCCGTCCGCGCCCTGGCCCGCCGCCGCGGCCTCCTCCTTCCGCACCTCGCGGACCTCCCGCTCCGCCACATCCACGTCGGCCGCCGCCTCCCCGGCGTCCCGCGCGGCTCCCTGAGCCTGGACGCGCTCCTCGCCACCGCCGTGCCGGAGACCTCCACCCGGGACGTCCTGGTCGCCGGCCGGGGAATGCCTCTTCCGGGACGGGCTCCGACACTGCCGGGTGCGGAAGCGGCGGGTTCGGACGTGTCCGGCTCGGACGTGTCCGGCTCGGACGTGTCGGGTTCGGACGTGTCGGGTTCGGACTTCGAGCTGGATCCGGACGCGCCGGCGGCTGTCATCTTCACGTCCGGAACCACCGAGAAGCCGCGGGCGGTCGTCCACACGCAGGCGTCGCTCGCCGCCGCGCTCGACCTCTTCCGGGAGCGGCTGCCGCTCGGGCCGGGGGATGTCGTCCACACGGACCAGCTGATGCTGGGACTCCCCACGCTGGTCTCCGGCGCGCGCTGGTCGATGCCGCCGCTGTTCGCGTCCCCGAGGCGGTTCGCGTTGCAGCTCCGCGAACGCGGCGCGACGCACACGTTCTGCGTCCCGGTGCACCTCGCGGAGATCCTGGACGTGGAGCCGTCCCTGCCCAGGTCACTGCGGTACGTCCTGCTGGGGGCCGCGCCCGCCCCGGCCGGTGTGCTGAGACGCGCCGTCGAGGCCGCGCCGCACGCCGAGGTGCTTTCGGTTTACGCGATGACCGAGATCCTGCCCGTCGCCATCGCGTCAGCCACGGAGAAGCTCGCCCACACGGGCGGCGGCGACCTCCTCGGCACTCCTCTCGTCGGTACGCGCGTGGCGTCGGACGGCGAACTCTGGCTGTCCGGCCCGAACCTGTGCCGCGGCTACCTCGGCGAGGCCCCGATCACCGAACTCCCCACGGGCGACCTCGTCCGCAGGGAAGGTGACCGGCTGGTACTCATCGGACGCAAGAAGGACATGCTCATCCGCGGCAAGTTCAATTTGTACCCGGGGCTGTACGAACCCGCGATCAGCACCCTGGACGGCGTGGACGAGGCCGCCATCGTCGGCGTCCCCGACGCCGAGACCGGCGACGAGCAGGTCGTCCTCGCGGTGACCGGGACCGCCGACCCCGCCTCCCTGCGCCGCCGCCTCCCGCAGCTCATCGACCACGACGCCCTGCCGGACCGGATCGTCGTGCTGCCGTCCCTGCCCCGCTCCGGCCGGACCCGCAAGCTCGACCGCGACCTGCTGCGGGAGGCCGTCCGATGAGGATCGCCGTCACCGGGGCGACCGGCTTCGTCGGCGGAGCCGTCGCCCGCGCCCTGGCCGCCGACCACGAGGTCATCACGTTCGGACGCCGACCCGGCCACCGCTTCTGGGACCTCACCCACGGCCCGCTGTCCGCACCCCCTCCCGTCGACGCCGTGATCCACTGCGCGGGCAGCGTCACCGACTGGGGCCGCGCCGCCGACCTCTTCGCCGTCAACGTCCTGGGCACGCGCAACGCGCTCGCCACCTGGCCGGACGCCCGGTTCGTCCACGTCAGCACGGCCAGCGTCTACGACCCGTACGTCCCGCACGACATGACCCCCGAGTCGGCCGGACCCGCGACCCGCCACATCAACGCCTACGGCGCGTCCAAGGCCGCCGCCGAACGCCTCGTGCTGCGCCGCCCCGACGCGGTCGTCCTCCGTCCACACGCCGTCTACGGTCCCGGCGACACGACGCTGCTGCCCCGCGTGCTGTCCGCCGTCCGAGGACCCGTCCTCCCCGCCGTCGGCACCGGCCGCCAATGCGTCAGCCTCACGTCGATCGGCAACCTCGTCCACGCCTGCCGCCAGGCACTGACCGCCCCACCGGGCGTCTACAACATCACCGACGCCGCCCCCGTTCTTCTCGACACCGCCCTACGCACCCTTCTCGCCGAACGGGGCATCCGCGCGCGCCCCATCTACCTCCCCCACCGTCCGGCCAAGGCCGTCGCGACCCTCGCCGAAGCCGCCTACCTCCTGGCCCGCATCTCGCACCCGCCCCGCCTGACCCGCTACGCCATCAGCCACCTGGCCCAGGACCGCACCTACGACATAACCGCCGCCCGAACCGCCCTCGCCTACACCCCGACCCCCACCTCCTTCAAAAACGCCGCCACCTGGTAACTCCACCCTTCACCAGAACACCTCGCTACCCGTTCTGTGCGTGCTGTGCGTGGCCGCCTGACTCACGCATGCGGTTTGCCGCCTGGTGATCCCACTGACTCACGCATGCGGTTTGCCGCCTGGTGATCCCACTCCTCGCCAGAACGCCTGGCTACTCGGTCGGCGTGCGTTATGCGGACGCGTGGCCACCTGACTCACGCGTGCGGGTCGCCGCCACCTGGTAACCCCACGCCCAGCCCGCCAGAACACCTGACTACGCGCTCGGCGCGTGCTGCCAACGAATGGCCATCCGATTCACGCATGCGGTTTGCCGCCGCCTGGTGATCCCTCGCCTCTCGCTAGAACGCCCGGCTACTCGGTCGGCGTGCGTTATGCGGACGCGTGGCCACCTGACTCACGCGTGCGGGTCGCCGCGGCAGACTTGGGGCGCGGGGCGGCGAGCACCTGAGGACAGGCGGGGGCGCTGTGACGCTGACGTGCGTGGCCCGGCTTCATTCACTTGCTGCTTGGTGCGTCTGTGTCTCCTCTGGCCGTGCCGAAGGGATTGTCGATGATGTAGCGCCAGCGGCCGTCCGCTCCTCGGCGGGCGACGTCGGTGGCGGTGCCCTCGATGTGGGTCCGGACGCCGTCGGGTCCCACACCGTCGATGACCCAGTCCACGACGAGCAGGGCGAGGTCGTCCGTCGCGTAGACATGCCTCGGCTCGACAGCGATGGGAAGGCCGAGACCGACGAAGTCGGCGTTCGCCGCCAGTGCCGCTTCGCCGGTCAGCGCCGTCCCCGGCGTGGGGACGAACGCCGCGCCGTCCTCGTACACCTCCGCCAGTGCCTCCAGATCACCGCTGTTGAACCGCTCGGCGAACACCGAAGGCACGTCCTCGGGACGCTCGGCGAGACTCCGCATTTCACGAACCACCTTTGCCTGGGAAACTGCAGCGGAACGGACGTTAGGAGGCGTTTTCGTGGCTCACCAAACGGTTGGTCACCCGGGCCAGCCAGGGCTCCCGGACGACCCGCACACGCGGGTCGCCGAACCGACACCGTCCTGCCCGGTCGAGATCACCCTCGCCGCCCTGCGCGGACGTTGGACGACCCTGGTGATCCGCGAACTGCTGCGCGGCGAACGCACCTACAGCGAGCTGCGCCAAGCCCTTCCTGCGCTGTCGGACAAGGTCCTCTCCGAACGGCTCGCGCACCTGTCCGGCGCCGGCGTCCTCACCCGCCGCCGCACGGCGGGCTGGCCGCCGTCCACCCACTACGCCCTCACCGACCGTGGAAGAGACCTGGGCCCCGTCCTCCAGGCACTCTGGAACTGGGGCTCCAACCCCCCACCCCCAAGCGACGCCCCCTGAGCGACGCCCCGACCACTACCGCCCCAACCAGCGCTCCACCACCACACCCCAGAACCTGCGCACCTCCCACCCACGCCGCCACCCCACCCATGCGGCCCGTGCGTCCGCGCTGCCCACGCTGCCCAGCCCGGCGTGCCGGTTGCGCTGCCCGTGCTGCCCGCGCTGGTGCGCTGACGAGGTTGGTGGGCCGGGCGGGGTGTGGCGCTGCTTGGGGTGCGGTGTCGGTCGGTTGGTGATTGGCGGTGTCTGCGGGTTGCCCGAATGGTGGTGGTTGTCTGAGGGGGTTAGGGAGTGGGGGTGCGGCGGGACGCCTGGTAGGCGGCCTCGTGGGCGTCCACCAGTTCGTCCCAGTGCTCCTCCGCCCAGGCGCAGGCGGCGTTGAGGGGTTCCAGGAGGCTGCGGCCCAGGGGAGTGAGGGCGTACTCGACGGAACGGGACCGCTCCTGGCGGGAGACGAAACCGCTCTGTTCGAGGGTGCGCAGCGAGTGCGTGAGGGACTTCGGGGTGATGCCGCGGAGGGGGACGCGCAGCTCCGAGAAGCGGCGCGGGCCGTCCTCCAGACAGCGGATGATCATCCCTGCCCACTTGTCGCCCACGCGGATGGGGGTCAGGGGGGACGGGCAGAGCTCGTCGAACATGTCCGCCTTGAGAGGCTCGCGCATGCGTTCACGGTATCCAAGGGGATACCTCCCTTCTGGTTAACGTCCTGCCATGACCGAGATCACCGTTTTCGGGGCCGGCGGACGGGTCGGCCGCGCCGTCGTCCGCGAGGCCCTTGCCCGTGGCCACCGCGTCACCGCCGTCGTTCGCGATCCGTCCGCTCACACCAGCGTGGCCGATGAGGCGACCGGCGACCAAGCCCGCGCCCAAGCTGTGGATAACTCCGTGGCCACCACTTATGTGCGTGGCGACATCACCGACGCGGACGCCGTCGCGCGCCTCACCCAGGGCAGGGACGCCGTGGTGAACGCCGCCGCCGACCTGGCCGCCGACCCCGGCGAACACTTTCCGGCGGCCAACAGGGCACTGCTCGCGTCCAAGGCCCCGCGAGTGGTCGCCGTCGGCCTGGGGGCGTACCTGGCCGCGGAAGACGGCCCGATCTGGATGGATCTGCCCGCCTTCCCGTCGGAGTTCCGGCCGTTCTGCGAGGGGCATCTCGCCGGCGTGGACGTCCTCCGCAAGGGCGGGGACGACCTGGACTGGCTGGTCCTGAGCCCGTCCGGCGACTTCGACCACGAGGCCGCCCGCACCGGGGAGTACCGGGAAGCGCCGGGCTCCCCGACGAGCCGCATCTCCGTGGCCGACTTCGCCATCGCCGTCCTCGACCAGATCGACGCGCCGTCACACACGCACAAGCACGTGGGCGTCGAAGGTCCTACGCGTCCATAACGCCCCTGGCACCAACGCGCATGAGGCAGCCCCAAAGCTGCCTCATGCGCTTCCAGCCATGTCTCCACCATGTGCGGACACCCGGCACCGATCCCTACGCGGACGCCCTCGTCCCTGCGGACGTGTTGACCGGCTCACGTAGCGGTCGGGTGCTCTCCGCTGGTCCGCGCTCGTGTGTTGGCCTGGCCTACGCGCTCGCGTCGTCGTCCGTCATGGTCGGCGCTGGTCTGCATGTCCGGCCAAAGCGTGCGCGGGGGGCTCAGTTCGGGGTGGGGTCGGGGCGGAGGGAGATGAAGAGGGCTTCGCCTTGTTTCTGGTAGCCGACTCGGGCGTAGACGCTGGCCGCCTGGTCGTTGGCGGGCGTCAGGAAGAGGGTGGTGATTCCGGATCGGGCGCCCGCGCGGGTGAGGAGGGCGGTGACGGCGCCTCCGATGCCGCGGCGGCGGTGGGACGGGGCGGTCGCGATGCCCGCGATCTCGGCGACGCCCCCCTTCGGCGCGAGGAGCTGGCCGGCGCCGACGATCTCGCCCGTCGCGGTGTCGCGGGCGGCGGCGACCAGGCCGTTTCCCGCGAGCACGCGCAGCATGCGGGCGATGTCGTGATCGACGGGCGGGGGCGCGTCGAAGGCGGCGTTGGTGACGCGGGCGACGGCCCACAGGTCGTCGGTCGCGGACGCCGGGACGAGCTCAGCCCGGATGCCGGGGTCCACGGGCGCGTCCACGACCTCGGACGGCGGGCAGACCAGCAGCGGATAGCGGCCTTCGGGCGTGAACCCGGCGGCCAGCAGAGACGCCTCGACCTTGGGCGCGGCGCGCGGAATGTACTCCAGGCGGGGGATACGGGACCGTTCCCGGAACGCCGCGACCAGCGCCTCGATCTCGTCCGCCGTCGGGTCCGCGTCGTCGTCGGGGACGGCGAAGTTGAACGGCCAGTCCGCGTCGTCCGGATCGACCTTGGCGGTGAACGGCCCGACCCGGAACCGCTGGTCGGTGGGGATGCTCCGCAGGAACCTCTGCACATCGTGGATCAACACGTGGCCGAACGGTACGGGTGGGACGGCGGTGAGGCCACCGAATTATCACCGGTGAAGTCCGAGGGCGTCGGATAAGCCTCTGTACCGCCGCCCCCTCGTCCCGGGGCGGGGAAGGAGAACCGATGGAGTTCCGCGATGTGCTCTCCCACCGCCGGATGGTCCGGGCGTACCGGGCCGTTCCCGTGCCCGAGGACGTGCTGGACGGTGTCCTGCGCGTCGTCCGGCGCGCGCCGAGCGCGGGATTCAGCCAGGGCCACCGGGTCGTCGCCGTCACCGATCCCGGGACCCGCGCCCGCGTCGCGCGGATCGCCGGCGAGGAGCGTTACCTGGAGCGCGGGATCGGGCCCTGGCTGTCGGTGGCGCCCGTCCTGCTGGTGCTCGCCGTCAGCGAGGACGCCTACCACGAGCGGTACCGGCGTCCCGACAAGGTGAACGGCCGAGGCGAGGAGATGGTCTGGCCGACCCCTTACTGGTGGGTGGACGCGGGCGCGCTGATGATGCTGCTCCAACTCGCCGCCATCGACGCGGGCCTCGCCTCCGGGTTCGCGATCGTCCACCGGACGGACGAGCTCAGGGACCTGCTCGGCCTGCCCGGGGACGCCGCGATCGTCGGTGTCATGACCCTCGGGTATCCGGCCGAGCCTCCGGACGGCGACTCCGCTCGCCGGGCCGGGCTCCGTTCGCGGCGGAAGCCGGTCGACCACCTCGTCCGCCGCGACCGCTGGGCCTGACAGCGGGCCGCCCCCGGTTCCACGGCCCCTGGTGCCCTGCCCTGCCGGTGCCCCGGCCCCTGTGTCCCGGCCGCGTGTCCCGGCCCCTGTGTCCCGGCCGCGTGCCCCGGCCCCTGTGTCCCGGCCGCGTGCTCCGGCCCCGGCGCCCCGGGCCGGGCGGGGTGCGGTCCGGGGGCCGGTGGGGCGGGTCAGGAGATCGTGGCGCCGCCGTCGACCGGCAGGATCGTGCCGGTGACGTAGTCGGCGGTCACCAGGTAGGCGATCGCCTCCGCGACCTCGTCGGCCTTTCCGGGGCGGGGCACCGGCAGCGCGTCGGTGAACCGGCCCAGCGTGGCGGCGCGCTCGTCCTCCGCGACGAACGACCACCACGGCGTGTCGATCAGGCCGGGCGCCACCGCGTTCACCCGGACCGGGGACAGCTCGGCGGCCAGCGGCGGCACCATCCGCTCGATCCCGCCGTTCACCGCGGCCAGCACGGCGGTGCCCGGGTTGGCGGCGCGCGCCGACGCGGCCGACAGCACCGTGATCGAGCCCTTGACCCGGCCCGTCGCCAGCCTGATCACCGCAAGGTAGGCCAGCAGCTTGCCCTCGAACATCCGCCGGACGGCGTCCGCGCCGACCTCGGCGACCGGACCCAGGGCGTACGCGCCGGGGCTGAACGCGAGCACCAGGTGGTCGATCTCGCCCGTCCGCTCGAAGAACTCCCGGACCTGGTCCTCGTCGGTGCCGTCCACCTGCTCCGCGGCGGACACCGTCGCCTTGAGCTCGGCGAGCCGTTCCGGGTCGCGCCCGGTGACGATCACCTCCGCGCCCCGCGCGGCGAGCAGTTCGGCCGCCGCGCGGCCGATGCCGGAGGTGCCACCCATGATGACGACGCGCATCTGCGCACTCCCTTTTCTAGACGTTACGTCTCGATACTAATCCGAGACGCGGCGTCTTGTAAAGTGTGCGGCATGACCGGACAACGCGGCCCCGGACGTCCGCGCAGCGAGGCGGCCCGGCGGGCCATCCTCGACGCGGCCATGGGCGAGCTCCAGGAGCGCGGGTACGCCGCGCTCACCATGCAGGGCATCGCGGCGCGCGCCGGGGTGGGCAAGCAGACGGTGTACCGGTGGTGGCAGTCCAAGGCGGAGGTCACCCTCGAGGCCGTGGCCGAGATGGCCGACGAGTTCGTCGCGGTCCCGGACGAGGGGACGCTCCAGGCCGACCTGGACGCCTTCCTCGCCGCGACGTTCCACCAGCGCGGACAGCGGCCCGCCCTGGTCGGGCTCATGGCGCAGGCCCTGCTCGACCCGGAGTTCGCCGCCCGGTTCCGGGACCGGTTCCTGGTCGTCCGGCGCGCGGTTTTCCGCTCGATCCTCGACCGCGCGGTGGAGCGCGGCGAGGTCGCCCCGGACGCCGACCTGGACCTGCTGATGGACGTCGTCTACGGCGTCCTCTGGTACCGGCTCATGCTCGACCACGCACCGGTCGACGAAGAGCTCGGACGCCGCCTGAGCCGGCTGGTCGCCCGGGAGGCCGCCGGAGCGGACCGGCCGTCCTAGCGTCCGCACGTCCGGGACTGCGCCGGAGTTCGTCCGGGGCCGATGCCCGAGGCCGTCCGGGGCGGAGCGGGAGGTCGTCCGGCGGCGACGCCCAAGGTCGTCCGGGGGACGGCCGAGGTCGTTCGAGGGGACGCCCAAGGTCGTCCGGGCAGTACCGGAGGCCGCCCGGGGCGGCGGGCTTGCCGGGGGCGGTCAGTCGTCGATGGCGATGCCGGCGGCCGCGGCGAGGGACGGGAGCAGGGAGCGGGCGTCGGACGGTCCGACCGTCGCGCCGTCCAGGCCCTCGACGCCGCCGAGGCCCGACAGGTCGCAGCCGTCGAACCGGACGTCCCGCAGGGACGCCTGGCTGAACTGCGCCGCGACGAGGGCGCAGTCCTCGAACCGGACGTCGCGCAGTTCGGCGTTCTGGAAGTTGGCCTCGGTGAGGTTGCAGTCGCGGAACACCACGTTCCGCAGCACCGCGAAGCGGAATCCGGCCAGGTCGGCGCGGCATCCCTCGAACGTGACGTCCCGCAGGCCCGCCTCGGTGAACTGCGTTCCGGTCATCCGGCAGGTGGTGACCGAGGCGTTGAAGACGCGGGAGTCGAACAGCCGCAGGTTCGCCAGGTCGCAGCCCTGGAACACGACGTCCGCGAAGCCCGCGCGGTGCAGGGTGAGGCCCGCGAGGCGCGTGTCGGTGAAGCGGCAGCGCTCGAACGTCACGTCCTCCGGATCGTCCTCGGGGACGAACAGGTCGAGCCCGGCGTAGTCGAGCGAGAGGTGCTTGCCGTCGTGGACGAGCTCCGCGTCGTCCCGCCCGGCGGGCGTCAGCTCCCGCGGGAGGCGCGGCGGCTTCGGTGCTTTCGGACCCGATGATGACCCGGACATGCCGCCGACCGTACCCGACCGCAGCATCCGCTCGACCCGACCGCAGCATCCGCTCGACCCGACCGCAGCATCCGCTCGACCCGACCGCAGCATCCGCTCGACCCGACCGCAGCATCCGCTCGACCCGACCGGATCACCCGCTCGGCCCGGCCGCAAGCATCCGCTCGACCCGACCGGACGTCGGCGCACGACCCGACAAGACCATCCGCCCGTCCCCGGGGATCTCGCCCGGCCGGTCCGGGCGATGCCGTGGCGGCGGGCGGGACGGCCCTACCCTGGCGGGATCGGATGGTCGCAGGACGGAGGGTGCGCGCGGTGCCGAAGAAGGTCGATCACCAGCAGCGGCGCAGGGAGATCGCCGAGGCGCTGCTGCGGATCGCGGGGGCCCGCGGGCTCCAGGCGGCCACGATGCGCGAGGTCGCGGCCGAGGCGGGGGTCTCGGTCCGGCTCGTCCAGTACTACTTCGACAGCAAGCTCGAACTGCTGCTCGGCGCGGTGCCGTTCCTGGGGGAGCAGATGTCGGCGCGCATGGTCGCGCGGATCACCGAGGAGGGCGCGGGCGCGTCGCCGCCGTCGCCGCGCGCGGTGCTGGAGGGCGCGCTGACCGCGGTCATGCCGCTGGACGACGAGGGCCGGCGGCTCTGGCGGACCTACAACGCCTACTTCATCCTCATGCTGGACGACCCGGACTTCGCCGAGCGCGTCGGGTCGCCGCACCACGGCGCGACCGACCGCTTCCTCGCCGAGCACATCGCGCGGGCGCAGTCGGCGGGCGAGATCGATCCCGAGCTCGATCCGCTGACCACGGCGGCGGGCCTGTTCGCGATGGCGCAGGGCCTCGGGTCCGGCGTGATGGCCGGGCACCGGGACGGTCCGGCGGCCCGCGAGATCATCGTCTACCACCTGGACCGGCTGTTCCGGCGTTAGTGATACGCCTGTACCATCTCTAAGTGGTACATGCGTATCATCATGCCTCGGGAGGGCTGCATGCCGACCGCACCATCCCCCGCGATCCAGCCCACGACGGCGCCGTTCCCGGTATCGGGCGGGGAGTTCCGGGCCCCCGGTGGCGAGCTGTTCCGGTGGGGCCCGCTCTGGCCGGGGGTGCTGCCCGACTGGATCACCAAGCCGGTGCTGCTGATCGTGCTGTCGGCCGTGGCGGTGTGCGTGTTCTCGTGGCGCGCGTTCGGCCGTCCGGCGCTGGTGCCGCGCGGCGTCCAGAACATCGGGGAAATCGGCTACCTGTTCGTCCGCGACCAGATCGCGCGGCCGATGATCGGCGCGGACGGCGACCGCTGGATGCCCTTCCTGCTGCCGCTGTTCCTGTTCGTCCTCGCCATGAACCTCATGGGGGACGTGCCGGTCCTGCAACTGCCCGCGACCTCGCACTTCGCGATGCCGCTGCTGCTCGCGCTGCTCTGCTACGCGCTCTACCTGGGGCTCAGCATCCGCACGCAGGGCTTGGTCGGATACTTCCGGAACATCATGTTCCCGCCTGGCCTGCCGGTGTGGGTGTACGTCTTCTACGCGCCGATCGAACTGCTCCAGCACCTGGTGCTGCGGCCGTTCACGCAGTCGGTGCGGCTGTTCGCGAACATGTTCGCCGGGCACATCCTGCTGGCCTTCTTCGCGACCGTGGCCTGGTGGTTCCTGCTGGAGCGGCCCACGGTCGCGGGGTTCGGGCTGGGCGTGGTCGGGGTGCTGATGTCGGTCCTGCTGACCGCGTTCGAGATCTTCGTGCAGGTGCTGCAGGCGTACATCTTCACGCTGCTCGCCGCGTCCTACATCGGCGGCGCGCTGCACCCCGACCACTGACCCCCGGGCGGGGATCGGCCCGGCCGAGCACGGCCGGGCCTATCCGGGCACGGCTTGGCCGGGCCGATCCGGGCGCACGCGTCAGGCGCGTGCGGTGATCCTGGTGGGGAGGGCGGTGAAGCCCCGGTCGTTGGACGAGTAGATGCGCTTCACGCCCTTGTCGTCCAGCTCGAAGTCGGCGACCGCGGCGGCGATCTCGGTCAGCGCGACGCGTGCCTCCAGGCGGCCGAGCGCCGAGCCGAGGCAGTGGTGCCGGCCGATGCCGAACGACAGCGCCCGGCCGGTGTCGCGGTCGAGGTCGAAGGCGTCCGGGTCGGCGAACACGCGCGGGTCGCGGTTGGCCGACCCCAGCAGGGCCAGGACGCGGCCGCCCTTGGGGATCGTCACGCCGTGCAGCTCGACGTCCTCGGTCGCGGTCCGCGCGAGCGCCTGCGTGGACGGGTCGTACCGCAGCGTCTCCTCGATCCACGCGTTCACGCGGCCCCCGCGCAGCGCGGCGGCGCGGGCGTCCGGGTGCGTCCACGCGGCGTGCCAGCAGTTGCCGAGCAGCAGCATGGACGTCTCGATCCCGGCCCCGACCAGCAGGATCAGCACCCCGACGATCTCCTCGGGGGTGAGCCGGTCGTCGCCGTCGGCGGCGTCCAGCAGCCCGGAGAGCAGGTCGTCGCGGCGGTCCCCGGCGCGCTCGGCGGTCAGTCCGGCGTAGTAGCCGACCAGCTCGCCGATCGCGGCCAGCGCCTCCGGCGGCAGGTCGGTCACCGGGGCCGCCACGTCCTCGGGCCGGTGCATGATCGCCGCGCCGAGCTCGCGGACCCGGTCCCGGTCGGCCTCCGGGACCCCGACCAGTTCGGAGATCACGTCGGTCGGGAACCGCGCCGCGAAGTCGCTCATCAGGTCGAACTCGCCGGCCTCCAGCAGCGGCGCGAGGTGGCCGCGGGCGATCTCGCGCAGCCGCGGCTCCAGCGCGGCGACGCGCCGGGCGGTGAACGCGCGGGACACCAGCCCGCGCATCCGGGTGTGCTTGGGCGGGTCCATGGCGACGAACGAGAAGAACCGCTCGGCGTCCGGGCCCCAGAACGCGGGCTCGATGCGCAACCCGTTCACGCTGGAGAACCGCGCCGAGTCGCGCAGCGCGGCCTCGACGTCCGCGTGCCGGGACAGGACCCAGAGGTCGTCCTCGTCGTTGCGGTGGACCGGTGCCTCCTCGCGCAGCCGCGCGTACACCGGGTACGGGTCCTTCTGGACGTCGGAGTCGAAGGGGCTGTAGCGGACACTCATGGGAGGGCCTTCCGCGTCGTCGCGACCGAAGTACGTCGATCATGGCGGGAAGACGTCCGGCGATCCACCCGAAACGCGCGAACGCCCTGGCTTCGGGCACAATGATCGCGCATCGCCCTCCCCGAAACGAGGTGCACCGTGAACACCGAGCGCGTCCCCCGGGGGATCGACCCCACCAAGCCGCATCCGGCCCGCCGCTACAACTACTGGCTCGGCGGCAAGGACAACTTCGAGTCCGACCGCGTCTCCGGCGAGGCCGTCGCGCTCGGGTTCCCGACGATCCGGATCGCCGCGATCGAGAACCGGCGGTTCATGCAGCGTGCCGTCCGGTACCTCGCGGAGGAGGCCGGCATCAGGCAGTTCCTCGACGTCGGCACCGGCCTGCCGTCGGCGGGCAACGTGCACGAGATCGCCCAGGAGATCGACCCGGCGTCGCGCATCGTCTACGTGGACAACGACCCGATCGTCCTCGTGCACGCGCGCGCCCTGCTGACCAGCTCGCCGCAGGGCGCGACCGCCTACCTGGACTCCGACCTGCGCGAACCCGAGCGCATCCTCGCCGACCCGGTCCTGCACAGGACCCTCGACCTGAGCCGCCCGGTCGCGCTGATGCTGATCGCCATCACGCACTTCCTCACCGACGAGGACGACGCGTACGGCAAGGTCCGCACCCTCGTGGACGCCCTCGCCCCGGGCAGCTTCGTCGCGGTCACCAACGCCACCGCCGACCATCTCACCCCGGAGGAGCGCGAGACGGTCGAGGAGGCGAACCGGCGCAGCGGCATCCCGTTCCGCAACCGCAGCCGGGAGGAGTTCGCGCGCTTCCTCGACGGCCTCGAACTCGTCGAGCCGGGCATCGGCTCGGTCATCGAATGGCGCCCGGACGCCGTCTTGGAGAACGGCCCGACCCCCGCCCAGGTCTCCATGTACGGTGCCGTGGCCCGCGTCCCCTGACCTACTGCCTTGCCAGGACGCGCGACGTTCCGGCGATGATCGTGCTCGCCAGGACCCATCCGGCCGCCGTGAGCGCGGCGGCCAGCCACTGGTACGCGCCGCGCGGCGCGAACGCGCTTTCCTGCCCGAAGCCCACGATGGGCAGGAGCAGGTCGAGGGCGTAGAGGAACGGGTTGAACGCCGGCGCCTCGTCCTTCTTGAGCGGCGGCGGATGATGACCGGCGAACACGGCCGTCCCGAGCGCCAGCAGAGCGATCAGCCAGGCTGCGGCCCACTGCGGCCGATACCCGTAGCCGACCGTCCAGTCCTGGAGGAAACCCCAGGCACGCTGCGGAAACTGCTGAACGCCCCGACGCCGCCGCTGTTTCGCCAGCAACACGTCCCGCGCCGCGCCATCGTGCCCTGTGGCCCGGTAGACGGCGGCGAGATGCTCGTACGGCTGCGGAACGTACCCGTCCGCGTCGCTCGCCAGCAGTTGCAGGCGGTCGGCCACGGGCATCGGACGGTGCAGGGACTTGTAGGTGAAACCGTCCAGCCGCACTGTCGCCGGCCAGGCGTCCCGGAAATCGGCCAGAACATCGGTGGACGCATGGCGCAGGTCGACTTTGCCCAGCAGCTTCGTCCTTTCGCCAAGGCGCAGGATGCCGGAGCGTGCGCGCTTCAGTTCCAGGTCGCCGTCTATGTTCGCGTCGTCGAAGCAGAGATCCCGGCCGATCTCCGCGGACGTGAACGAGACGCGGCCGGACGCGCGGAAGCCGCCGCAGCAGTGGACCTCCCTGACCGTCCGCAGGTTCGAGGCCGACAGCGCCGCCTTTCCGGGGTTGACGAGCCGGGCTCCGCCGAGGTCCACGCCGTCCCGCACGCTCACCCCCGCGAGGTCGACCTCGCCTTCGGCCCGGAAGCCCGAGGTGAGGTACAGGGTGCCTCCGATGTCGGCGTCGACCGCCCGGAGAGCCGTCCCGCCGGGCTTGGAGATGTGCGCGCCGTCCAGGACCAGTGAGCCGCTGATGCGGGCCCCGCCCACGTCGACGCGGCCCGTCGCGGTGAACCCCCTGACGGCCCGGATGGCCGTCACGGTGATCAGGCCCGCGGCCAGGGCGGTTCCTTCGGGCTTGCGGAGCGTCGCGCCGTCCAGGATGAGAGCGCCGGTGATCGCGGCCGTGCTGACGTTGACGCTGCCCTCGGCGGTGAGGCGGGACATGTCCAGGGTGCCGTCGAGCTTGAGGGCTTCGGCGTCCAGGGCCGTCCGGCCGGGGCTTGCCAGGCGGGCGTCGGTGAGGTCGCAGCGGCGACCGAGGCGGGCGTCCCGGAGGCGGAACTCGCCGGACGACTCCAGGCGGCGGGCGAACAGGCCGTCCTCGGCGGTCATGCCGTCGCCGTCGAACGCGACGCCGCCGGGGGAGGAGAGGCGTGCGCCGTCGAGCGCGATGGTCTGGCGGATGTGCGCGTTCCACAGGCCGACCTTGCCCTCGACCACCGCGTTCCGGAGGGCCAGGTCGCGGCCGACGGTCAGGTAGTCCGCGCGGATGGCGGGGTCGCCGCGCAGCTCCGCGCCGTTGAGGTCCAGGACGCCGGCGACGTCCGCGCCGTCCAGCCGGAGAGGACCCGAGCAGTGGCATTCGAGCAGGCTCAGGGGGCCGTCGATGCGGGCGCCGACCGCCTGCAGGCCGGGGAGGCGGGCGCGGACGAGCGTCAGCGCGGGCAGCCGGGCGCCGTCCAGGACGGGAGCCCGCTCGAACTCGCAGCCGACCAGGACCAGGGTGTGCGGGACGGTCGCCAGCGACAGGTCGAGCAGGCCGGTGACGCGGGCGTTGAACAGGCGGACGGCGGGTGTGCGGCCCGGGAGGCCGGGCCGGACGCCCAGGGCGAGCGCCGCGAGGACGTCGGCGCGGACGGGCTCTCCGGCGAGGTCGGTGGGGCGGGATTCGGGGAAGGCGTCCCAGACGCGTTGCTCGGGCTCGGTCAGGTCGTCCACGTCGGTGGGACGCCGGAGCCGGGCCGCGGGTTGCGCCCGGCGGCGGCGTCCGTCAGGAGAGGCGGAGGGCGAGGAAGAAGTCGACGCGGTCCTCCAGGGTGGACAGGTCCCGGCCGGTCAGCTCCTCGATCCGCTGGATCCGGTAGCGGACGGAGTTGACGTGCAGGTGCAGCCGCTCGGCGCAGCGCGTCCACGAGCCGGAGTGCTGGAGGAACGTCTCCAGGGTGAGCAGCAGGTCGGCCTTGTGCTCCTCGTCGTAGGCGCGTAGGGGGTCGAGCAGCCGGACCTTGAACATGTGGCGGACGTCGTCGGGCACCGACGCCAGCAGCAGGACGTGCGTGGCCAGCTCGTCGTGCCGGACGACCGACACCGCGTCGCCGCGTCCGGCGGACAGCCGCCGGGCGTAGCGGGCCTCCTCGACCGCCCCGCGCAGTTCGGCGGCGGTGACGACGTCGCTGACGCCGAGCGCGAGCCGGTCGCCGCCGAGGCCGGGGGCCAGCGCCAGGAGCGTGCGGTGCAGTTCGCCCGCGATGTCGCGGCCCGGCTCGGCCGGGACTAGCGCGACCGCCTCGTCGTCCAGGAGACCCACGACCGGGGGCGTGCCGCCGGGCAGGGCCTCCCGCAGGACGGTCCGCAGCTCGCCCGGACGCAGCCGCGCGGACGGCCCGCCCGAGGCGGCGCGGGACACGGCCGACACGGCGGCGAACGACGCCGACGCGTCCAGGCCGGTCAGCTCCAGCCGGGGGACGATCTCGTCGGCCGCCGCGCCCGAGACCACCAGCCGGACGAGCTCCCCGGTCAGGCGTCCCGCCACGCTGAGCCGGTCGTCCAGCCGGGCCCGCTCCAGCGCGACGATCGCGGTCAGCTCGGAGACCAGCGCGTGCCGCTCGGCGGGCCAGTCCGCGGCGTCGCCCGCGCAGGCCAGGAACCAGTCGGCGACCCGCGCGGTGGTGTCGGGCGCGACGGGGAACAGCGACAGGTCGGTTCCGGCCGGCCGGTGCGGCAGGCGCGGCGCGGTGAGGAACTCGCGCGCCAGCCGCGCCGGGTCGTCCGGCGGCCCGGCGCCCGCGACGACGCGTCCGGTGGGGGTGAGGACCCAGCAGCGCATTCCGAGGTCGCGCCCCACCAGCTCCAGCACCGGCCCGAGGCCCGCGCCCTCGGTGACGCCCGCGACCAGCCGCCGGTGCCGGTCCAGGACGGCGGTCAGGTCGGCGGCCCGCGCCCCCGACAGCCGCCGGACGACCTGCTCGGTCACCGTCGCGAACGCCACGTCCTCGGGCACCCGGAACAGCGGGACGCGGTGCCGCGCGCACGCCTCGGCGAGGTCGGCGGGGATCGTCCCGTTGACCGCGTCCCAGGCGGCGAGCGCCGACACCCCGGCCCGCGCGAGCGCCCGGACGAACACCTGCGAGTCGGCGGCGGACGTCCGCCAGACCAGCCCGCTCAGCACCAGCTCCCGCCCGCTCAGGTACCGGCCGGGGTCGAGCAGGTCCGTCGTGACCACCCAGCGGATCACCCGGTCCAGCTCGTCCTCGCCGGTGACCAGCTCCAACCGGAGCTCGGGCATCGCGAGGAGGGAACGCAGCCTCATAGCGCCGAAGCTAACCCACGGCCCGCGCGGGGTGGGGATTGGAGGAACGTACGAAGAGGGGGCGGGGGGCGGGGGCGGGGTTCGGACGTCCTGTGGGTCGACCCGGGGGGTGGGCGGTGTGTGTACTCGGGGGGATCTTCGGAGAAGGGGGCCGGGTGCCGGACCGGTTGAACGCGCTGCCGCCGGACGAGGCGGAGGCGGAGTTGCTGGCGTGCTGCGCGTCGCGGCGGTGGGCGGCCGAGGTCGCCGCCGGACGGCCCTACGCGCGCCTCGCCGATCTGCAGGCGGCGGGCGCGAAGGCGCTGGCGGGCCTGGAGTGGTCCGACGTGCTGGAGGCGCTCGGCGCGCATCCCCGGATCGGGGAGCGGGCGGCCGGCGGCGGACGGGAGGCGCGCTGGTCGCGCGGCGAGCAGGCCGGAGCCGCGAGCGCCGGGGACGACACCGCCCGCGCGCTCGCCGAGGGCAACCTCGCTTACGAACGCCGCTTCGGTCATGTGTTCCTGATCTGCGCGACCGGGAAGAGTGCCGGCGAGGTGCTGGCCGAGCTGCGCGTCCGGCTGGGGAACGACGCCGGGACGGAGCGGGAGGCCGTCCGCGCCGAGCTCGCCGCCATCACCCGGCTGCGGCTGGCCAAGCTGATCGGAGGGGTGTGAATGTCGCTCTCGACCCACGTGCTGGACGCCGCGAAGGGGGAGCCCGCGCGCGGCGTGCCCGTCACGCTGGAGAGACGGGAGGACGGCGGGTACCGCCGGATCGCCGAGGCCCGCACCGACGGCGACGGCCGGATCCGCGACTGGGGCGGCGCCGGCATCACCGCCGGGACGTACCGGCTGGTGTTCGACACCGCCGGGCTGTCGGACTTCTTCCCCGAGGTGGTCGTCGCGTTCACCGTCGCCGACCCCGGACGGCACCACCACGTGCCGCTGCTGCTGAGCCCGTTCGCGTACTCGACCTACCGGGGGAGCTAGCCGATGGCCATCGTTCTCGGGCCCAACCGCTACGGGAAGGCGGAGACGCGCGTCGTCCGGGTCACCAGGGACGGCCCGACCCACCACGTCAAGGACCTGAACGTCAGCGTCTCGCTGTCCGGTGACATGGACCGCGTCCACCTGGCCGGCGACAACGCGGCGGTGCTCACCACGGACGCGCAGAAGAACACGGTCTTCGCGTTCGCCAGGAAGCACGGTGTCGGCGAGATCGAGGACTTCGCGCTGCTGCTCGCGCGGCACTTCACCGACTCCCAGCCGACGATCCACCACGCGCGGGTCGAGATCGAGGAGTACACCTGGAACCGGATCGCGCACCAGGACGGCCCGCCCAGGCCGCACTCGTTCGTCCGCAGCGGCGCCGAGACGCGCACCTGCCTCGTCCACAGCGACGGGACGGGCGGCGCGGAGTCGGTGGTGTCGGGCCTGAAGGACCTCGTCGTCATGAACTCGACGGGCAGCGAGTTCCACGGCTTCATCAAGGACGAGTACACGACCCTCCCCGAGACCGACGACCGGATCCTCGCGACGGCCGTGACCGCCCGCTGGCGGCACCGGGGCGACCCGGACGACTGGGGCAGGTCCTACTGCGAGGCCAGAGGTCGCCTGCTGGACGCGTTCGCCGGGACGCACTCGCTGTCGCTCCAGCAGACGCTGTACGAGATGGGACGCCGGGTGCTGGCCGGATGCCCCGAGGTCTGCGAAGTACGGCTGGCGATGCCGAACAAGCACCACTTCGCGGTAAACCTGTCGCCGTTCGGCCTGGACAACCCCAACGAGGTGTTCCACGCAGCCGACCGCCCGTACGGTCTGATCGAGGGGACGGTGGCGGACGACGCCGGACCAACCCCCGGCCCGGCGTGGGAGTGAGAGGCTGGGGAACATGGACTTCCTGCGCCCGCTGACCTGGCAGGACGCGCTCGCCGCCAAGGCCGCGCGGCCCGGCGCGGTGCCGATCCAGGGCGGCACGGACGTCATGGTCGAGATCAACTTCGGGTCCGCCGCGCGGCGTCCCGAGGCGCTGCTCGACCTGAACCCGGTCCGGGAGCTGGCCGGGCACGAGGAGCTGCCGGACGGCACGCTCCGGGTCGGCGCGGGCGTCCCGTACGTCCGGCTGATCGCCGAGCTGGGGGACCGGCTTCCCGGTCTCGCGCAGGCGTCCCGGACGGTCGGCTCGCCGCAGATCCGCAACCGGGGAACGGCCGGCGGCAACCTCGGCGCGGCCTCGCCCGCCGGGGACTGCCATCCGCCGCTGCTCGCCTGCGGCGCGGTGGTCGAGGCCGAGTCGGCCGCGCGCGGCACCCGGCTGATCCCGGCCGCCGACTTCTACACCGGAGTGAAGCGCAACGCGCTGGAGCCGGACGAGCTGATCCGCGCGATCCGGATCGCCCCGGCGTCCGGCCCGCAGTACTTCGCCAAGATCGGCACCCGGAACGCGATGGTGATCGCGGTCTGCTCGTTCGCGATCGCGCTGCACCCGCGCGAGCGGCGCGTCGGCACCGGCATCGGGTCGGCCGCGCCGACGCCGCTCCGCGCGACCGCCGCCGAGGAGTACCTGTCCACCGAGCTGGACTGGGAGGGCCGCGGTCCACTGCCGGACGCGGTCGCGCGGCGGTTCGGCGAGTTCGTCCGGGAGGCGGCGGCCCCGATCGACGACGTGCGCGGCACCGCGGGCTACCGGCGGCACGCCCTCGCCGTGCTGGCGCGCCGCACGCTGACCTGGGCGTGGAACGACCACCGGGCCGCCCGGAAGGAGGTGTCGTGATGCGCGTGAACCTCACCGTGAACGGTGTGGAGCAGACCGTGGACGACGTGTGGGAGGGCGAGTCCCTGCTGTACGCGCTGCGCGAGCGCCTGGGCCTGCCGGGCTCGAAGAACGCCTGCGAGCAGGGCGAATGCGGCTCCTGCACGGTGTACCTGGACGGCGTTCCGGTCTGCGCGTGCCTGGTGGCCGCCGGGCAGGCCGAAGGACGCGAGGTCCGCACCGTCGAGGGCCTGGCTCCCGGAGGCGGCGGGCTGGACCCCGTCCAGGAGGCGTTCGTGGAGGCGGGCGCGGTGCAGTGCGGCTTCTGCACGCCCGGCCTCGTCGTCCAGTCGCACGACCTCATCGAGCGGGTGCCCGATCCGTCCGACGCGGAGATCCGCGAGGCGCTCGCCGGGAACCTGTGCCGCTGCACCGGCTACGAGAAGATCCTCGACGCCGTGCGGCTGGCCGCGAGAAGGAAGGCGTCCACCACGTGACCGTCCCCGCACCGCGCACGGCCGCCGGCTCCGAGCCCGGGAACGTCCGCTCCGAGCCGGGAGCCGTCCGCTCCGGGCCCGGGGCCGCCCGCTCCGGGCCCGGGCCGGTCCCGCCGGTACCCGTGGTCGTCATCGAGAACGCGCACGTCGTGACCGTGTCGGGGCGCGAGCACCCCGGCGGGCACCTGGTGGCCGAGGGCGACCGGATCACCGCCGTCGGCCCCGGTCCCGCGCCCCGGTCCGCCCTGCGCGCGGACGGCGGCCGGACGGTCGAGCGAATCGACGGGACGGGCTGCCTCCTCACGCCCGGCCTGGTCAACACCCACCACCACCTCTACCAGTGGGCGTCGCAGGGGCTCGCCGTGGACGGCTCGCTGTTCGACTGGCTCGTGGCGTCCTACCCCGTGTGGGCGCGGATGGACGCGGAGGTCGTCGCGGGCGCGGCGTCCGCCGGGCTGGGCTGGCTCGCACTGTCGGGCTGCACGACGTCCACCGACCACCACTACATCTTCCCGAAGGGGCGCGGCGACCTGTTCGCGGCCGAGATCGGGGCGGCGCGCGAGCTGGGGATCCGGTTCCACCCGTGCCGGGGCTCGATGGACCGGGGCGAGTCCCGGGGCGGGCTGCCGCCGGACGAGGTCGTCGAGGACACCGACACCGTCCTCGCCGAGACCGAGGCCGCGATCGACCGGTACCACGACGCGTCCTTCGGCTCCATGCTGCGGATCGCGGTTGCGCCCTGCTCGCCGTTCTCGGTGACCCGCGACCTGCTCGTCCGGTCGGCGGAGCTGGCCCGCGCGCGCAACGTCCGGCTGCACACCCACCTCGCCGAGACCCTGGACGAGGAGGAGCACACCCGCGAGCAGTTCGGCCGGACGCCGGTCGAGTACATGGACGACCTCGGCTGGCTCGGCTCGGACGTGTGGTTCGCGCACTGCGTCCACCTGCACGACACCGACATCAAGCGGTTCGCCGAGACCGGCACCGGGACCGCGCACTGCCCGTCGTCCAACGCGCGGCTCGGGTCCGGCATGGCGCGCGTGTCGGCGCTGCTGGAGGCGGGCGCGACCGTGGGACTCGGCGTGGACGGCGCCGCGTCGGCCGAGATGGTGCCGCTGGCCGGGGAGATCAGGCAGGCCCTGTACACCCAGCGCGCCGCGCACGGGCCGGGCGCGCTGACCGCCCGGCAGGCGCTGGAGATCGCGACCCTGGGCGGCGCGCGCTGCCTCGGCCGCGAGGACGAGATCGGCTCGCTCGAACCCGGCAAGCTCGCGGACCTCGCGCTGTGGCGGGTGGACGGCTTCCACGCCGCGGTCGACGACCCGGTGGTCGCGCTGTCCTTCGGGCGGACCCCGCCGCTGGAGCGGCTGCTCGTCGGCGGCCGGACGGTCGTCCGAGCCGACACGCTCGTCTCCGTCCCGCAGGACGAGGTCGGACGCCGGGGCGCGGCGGCGCACCGGCGGCTGACACGACTGGCCGAGGAGGTCCGGTAGCCATGGCAGCTCCGATCGAGTCGCCGGGACGGGTCGCGCCGCCCGGGCGGGGCGGCGTCGGCGACAGCCCCGTCCGGCCGGACGGGACGCTGAAGGTCGCGGGTGCGTTCGCGTTCGCCTCCGACCTCGGCATCGACGGGATGCTGTGGGGCGCGACGCTGCGCAGCCCGCACCCGCGCGCCCGCATCGTGTCGCTCGACGTCGGGCCCGCGCTGGCGGTCCCGGGCGTCCGGGCCGTCCTGACCCACGAGGACGTCCCGGGCAGCAGGCACTTCGGCATCGACGGCCTGGCCGACCAGCCGGTGCTGGCGATCGGCGAGGTCCGGCACCAGGGCGAGCCGGTCGCGCTGGCCGCCGCCGACCACCCGGAGACGGCGCGGCGCGCGCTGGCGGCGATCGCCGTGGAGTACGAGGTGCTGGAGCCGGTCACCGACGTCCGCGCCGTGATCGCCGACCCCGAGGGGAACCGGGTGCAGCCGCTCGGCGGCATCACGCGGTACCAGCCCGTCCGCGTCGGGGACGTGGCCGCGGCGCGCGCGGAGGCCGAGGTCGTCGTCTCCGGCGAGTTCGAGGTCGGGATGCAGGACCAGGCGTTCCTCGGCCCCGAGGCGGGGCTCGCGATCCCGGCCGAGGACGGCGGGATCGAACTGCTCGTCTCCACCCAGTGGCTGCACAACGACCTCAAGCAGATCGCGCCCTGCCTCGGCCTGCCCGAGGACAGGGTCCACATGACGCTGGCGGGCGTCGGCGGCGCGTTCGGCGGACGCGAGGACCTGTCCATGCAGATCCACGCCGGGATGCTCGCGCTGCACACCGGTCGGCCGGTGAAGATGTCCTACAACCGGTACGAGTCGTTCTTCGGTCACGTCCACCGGCATCCGGCGTCCATGCGGTACGAGTACGGCGCGACGGCGGACGGCAGGCTCCTCTACGCCGACGTCGAGATCGTGCTGGACGGCGGCGCGTACACGTCGTCCACGCTCAACGTCACGGGCAACGCGGCGTCGCTCGGCGTCGGCCCGTACGAGATCCCCAACATCCGGATCGACGCCTACGGGGTCTACACCAACAACCCGCCGTGCGGGGCGATGCGCGGGTTCGGCGCGGTGCAGGCGTGCTTCGCCTACGAGGCGATGATGGACCGGCTGGCCGCGGCCTGCGGCCTCACGCCGCTGGAGGTGCGGCGCCGCAACGCCGTCTCCCAGGGCTCCCGGCTCGCGACCGGGCAGGTCATCGACTCGCCCGCGCCGCTCGCCGAGATGCTGACCCGGCTGGAGGAGATGCCGCTGCCGCCCGCCGCCGACACCTCCGACCTGCGGAACCTGCCCGGCGGCGTCTCCCAGACCACGCACGGCGAGGGCGTGGTGCGCGGCGTCGGGTACGGCGTCGGGATCAAGAACATCTGCTTCTCGGAGGGCTTCGACGACTACTCGACGGCGCGCGTCCGGCTGGAGGTGATCGGCGGCGCCGCGACCGCGCTCGTGCACACCGCCGCAGCCGAGGTCGGGCAGGGGCTGGTGACCGTCCAGGAGCAGATCGTCCGGACCGAGCTGGGCGTGCGGCGGGTGACGGTCGCGCCCGCCGACACCCGCGTCGGGGACGCGGGGTCGTCGTCGGCGTCCCGGCAGTCGTACATGTCGGGCGGCGCGGTGAAGGCCGCGTGCGAGGCCGTCCGGGGCGTCCTGCTGGAGCGGGCCGCCGCGCGGTTCGGCCACCGCGACCTGTCCCTGTCCGACGGGAAGGTCGTGTCGCGCGCGGCCGGGGTGCTGGCGTCCGTCGAGGACGTCCTCGGGGACGAGGCCGTCGAGGAGACCCGCGAGTTCCGGCACCGCCCGACGCAGCGGATGGACCCGGTCACCGGGCAGGGCGACTCGCACTCGCAGCTCGCGCTGTGCGTGCACCGCGCGGTCGTGGACGTGGACACCGAACTCGGCCTGGTCAAGGTGGTCGAGATGGCCGCCGTCCAGGACGTCGGGCGGATCCTCAACCGGACGGCGCTGGAGGGGCAGATCCACGGCGGCTCCGCGCAGGGCCTCGGGCTGGCGCTGATGGAGGAGATCGTGGTGGAGGACGGCGTGGTCCGGAACCCGTCGTTCACCGACTACCTGATCCCGACCATCCTGGACATGCCGCCGATGCGGCTCGACATCCTGGAGTACCCGGACCCCGCCGCGCCCTACGGGCTGCGCGGCGCGGGCGAGCCGCCGACGCTCTCGTCCACCCCGGCCATCGTCGCGGCCGTCCGCGACGCCACCGGCAAGGCCCTCGACCGCGTGCCGGTCCGTCCCGAACACCTCGTCGCATGACCGGACGGACCGGACGGACCGGTGGGACGGCCCGCGGGGCCGGGAGGAGGCGCGGGTGACGGCGGGCCATGTGGTGATCGCGCCCGACAAGTTCAAGGGGACGCTGACGGCCGCGGAGGCCGCCGCGCACGTCGCCGCCGGGCTGCGGCGCGTCCGGCCGGACGTCCCGCTGACGCCGCTGCTCGTGGCGGACGGCGGCGACGGCACCGTGGACGCCGCCGTCGCCGCCGGGTTCTCCCGCGTCCGGACGGCGGTGACCGGGCCGACGGGCGAGCCGGTCGTCGCGTCCTACGCGGTGCGCGGGACGACGGCCGTGGTCGAGCTGGCCGAGGCGTCCGGGCTGCGCCGCCTGCCGGGCGGACGGCCCGCGCCGCTGGCGGCGTCCAGCCGGGGGACGGGCGAGCT